>CAZZVD010000115.1:0-13184 GCA_964657465.1 uncultured Acetobacteraceae bacterium
AGCTATCGATATCTTCAAGGCCACCATAATCGTTAAGTGAACCGTATTGGGGCTAATCCCAGCGCGCCCCATCAACCTGGCTGTTCGAAGAAGCCCGGTGACCCCCCTGAAGAATTTCCGGGTGCCCACGCACGCCCCGTTTGGCTGAGTGGAGAAGTGAAGCGACTCACTCCGGAACACCTGAAAGCATCAGGAGCGTCTGACCATTATCCGCATGGCTTGACCCAGGCTGGAGAGTTTCGCGTCTACGTTCGGTAACGGCTTATCGTTGTGCATCGCCGTGTAAAACATCCAGAGATTCTCAAGCACGGTAGCCAGGTTCCGTGCTGATGCTTTGGTCTGCTCAGCGACTGGAACCGTGGGGGTATGGATCTCACTTGCATTTGCGAAATCACTTGGATAGCAGAAGTCAATCTCGAACACACCTTGCGGCTCGGCGTTCATCCCGTCGGCACCCCTGATTAAACGCTCTATGTCTCATTCGTTGAAGAAACATTTTGAGCGCGCTTAGACTTGGAGTTGGGGGATCAACAGGTCATTGCGTGGACCGAGTATATGTCTACATCTTTCGTTAGGGGAACGTATTTTTTTCGGACGGAGAATTTTTTTTTCAGGCGGCCGATTTTCAGTGTGCGTTGTCCAGAGTCGCTTAACGTGCGTGCAATCCTGCCTTTCAGAAGCACGAAAGGCTGAGCTGAAAGTCCGACAGGCCTCTCCGCTGCATGAACCGCCTGTGGGAGTTGATTGCTGATCCTGTTGCTCAACCTGAAACCGGGGAGTCCACTTTTGTTCAGTCGCGTGACCATCGCTGCGCTTTTGCTCAGCGGCGCAACCGGTGACGGGCAGCAACCCGTCCGCTGGCAGCACCTGTCAAGCGCCACAGCGGACCTCCCGCTCTGCCACGCGGGTAACCAGCAAACTTCGCTGACGGTGGGTGACTTTGCGCAAACCGGGTACCCTGGTTTCGTAGTTACCGAACGCACAGCGCCCAACTCCGTTGTTCTCTACCGCCGCGACGGAAAGGCGTGGAAGTGCTCTGTAATCGAACCTCAACCACTGCACATCGAAGCCGGAGGCATCGCTCTCGACGTCGATCGAGACGGGCACCTCGACTTCATCGCCGCCGGGGATTACCGCAGCAACGAAATTTGGTGGTGGCGCAACCCTTACCCAGACTTCGATCAGCCCTGGCGGCGTTACACCATCAAGCACACGGGGGCCGCCAAACATCACGACCAAATGGCGGCCGATCTGGACGGCACCGGCGCACCTCAAATCGTTTTCTGTAATCAGGATGCACATGGGTTGTTCATCGCGCGCGCGCCAGCTGACCCGCTTCATGCCGAGGCATGGCCGATCACCCGCGTCTACCAATACAACACCGGCGCCCAACGATCACAACGCGGGCTTTCCCCCTCGTGGAAAGGAGTAAACGAGCACGAAGGTCTGGCTATCCTCGACGTTGATGGAGACGGCAAACTCGACATCGTTGGCGGCGGGCAGTGGTTTCGTAACCGCGGCCGTAACAAATTTACGCAGCACGCTGTCGACCCGCACTATCCCTTCTCTCGCGCTGCTGCAGCCAGGCTTATTAACGGGAGCAAGTACGCGCAAATAGTACTCGTCGTGGGTGACGGCGATGGTCCGCTGCTCTGGTACCAGCGGGTAAAAGGAAGATGGCTTCCTCACAAGCTCGCCGATATTCGTTTCGGGCACACCCTGCAGATCGCCGACTTTAATGCTGACGGCAACCTGGATATTCTGTGTGCTGAGCAGCGCCTCGACGGCGCCAACCCGGCAGCGAGAGCCTACATCTTCTATGGCGACGGTAAAGGAAACTTCCGGCGGTCCGTGATCGCAGAAGGACTGGATTTCCATGAAAGCCGGGTCATCGATTTAAATAGTGACGGGCGCCTTGACATTATTGCCAAGCCCTACAACAACGGGACGCCCAGGGTCGACCTCTTCATGAATCTCGGCATAGACGCGAAACCACAATGACCCGATGCCAGAAAAGAACGGCTCAAAACGACGCTCACAAGCACCTCAGCGCATCCCACCACACTGGAGATCAAGGATGAAAGAGTGTCCCAACTGCCGCCAGCCTATGAATCAACGCCAGGGAATCACTACACCTGTAGTGGAGCCTGTGGTGCCGCAGAAGACTGAAACCGGACCGGCCATCCCGGTGGTTCCCAGAGAACGATATGAGTGCCCAGTTTGCGGTCACACCGAAGAAGGCTTCCCTCCACCAAACAAGTAGAGTAAGGCGTCCTCAGCCTCTCGCCGCGTGAACAGCGCGGTGCGAGGCGCCATCCTCTGGCCTCGGTTAAATCGGGTGCTGCTCGGCCCTAAACGTCGGCGGTTCTGGCGCGGATAAAACGAACCGCTCGGTTCGAGAGCATTCCAAGCCCCGTCTCATCCGGCATCCGGGAGCGGCTGTCGAGCAAAGGTCGCGTCGATGACCCGCTCTATAGCCTGGGAACTTACTGGCTTGGAAATGAAGTGATCCATGCCGGCGGCCATACAACGCTCTCGATCCTCGCTCATGGCCGAGGCCGTCATGGCAATGATCGGCAAGTGCCGGCCCAGCCCATCTTCCTCCCGGCGAATCTGAACGGTCGCCTGTATGCCGGTCATCTCCGGCATTTGCACATCCATAAGGATCAGGTCGAAGTCGCCTTGTCTCCACCGCTCCAAAGCTTCCACACCATTGCTGGCCAGCGTGACCTGATGGCCCATCTTACTTAGCATGGTCATCGCCACTCGTTGGTTCACCAGGTTGTCTTCTGCGAGCAGGATGCGGAGCGAGCGCGACCTAACAGCAAAGCGTTCCCTGGGCACGGGGGTTGCACCGAGGAGCGTCTGCCGACCAAGCGATTGTTGCAGGCACGCCAACAAATCACTGGCGACAATGGGCTTCACCAGGTAGCTCTCCACGCCTAGTTGCCGGCAACGCTCAGCGCCGCGAATACGGTCGCACGTGGTCAGCATCATCGTGATCCTGGGCTGCTGACCCGCGAGGTGCGGCAGCGTTTCCAGCATGCGAAATCCGTCCATGCCAGGCATCTGCTCATCCAGCAGCACCTCGCTAAACGGCTTGCCCGCCGCGGCGGCTCGTGCGAGTTCCGCGAAACCGGCGCGGGCCGAATCGCAAACCTGCACCCTCATCCCCCATTGCCCCATCAACTCCGAGAGATTGCTTCGACTCGTCAGGTTGTCGTCGATGATCAGCGCCGCTACCCCCTGCAATCCATGTCCCTCGACCAGTGGGATAGCGGGCTGCCATCCGGGGATCAACGAAAATTGACCTTCAAAATGAATGCGTGTACCCGCCCCCGGTCTGCTTTCAAGGCTGATGGAGCCTCCCATCAAAGCCACCAGGCTACGGCACACGGCGAGGCCAAGGCCGGTCCCCCCGTACAAGCGGCTGCCTGAAGAGTGCGCTTGCTGGAACGCCTGAAACAAACCGGCTTGTTGTTCCAGTGGGATTCCGATGCCCGTGTCGCTCACAGAAAACTGCAACTCAGCGGCTCCATAGGTCATGCCCCGCAACGAAACATCGACCGACACCTCTCCCTGCTCAGTAAACTTGATTGCGTTCCCCACCAGATTGATAAGGACCTGAGCCAGCCGTACTTTGTCGCCCACCAGCTCGGCCGGCACATCGGTCGCGATGCGCAGGTTGAGCTCCAGTCCCTTCTGATGTGCCAGGAGCGCCAGGCTGCGCAAGGCATCACTTACCACGGTGGCTAGTGGAAAAGCCTCGGAAGCCAGGGCCGTCTTGCCTGCTTCCATCTTCGAGTAGTCCAGTATTTCGTTGATGATGATCAAAAGGTGATCTGCCGAGGACTTCACGGTCAGCAGAAACTCACGCTGCTCGTTGCTTAGATCCGTGCTGAGCGCCAATTCCGTCATACCCAGGATGCCATTCATCGGGGTGCGGATCTCATGACTCATGTTGGCCAGGAACTGGCTTTTGGCAAGGCTGGCTTGTTCGCTGGCGATCACCGCTGCTGTTAATTCCTCCTGCGATTGCGCGTACCTGACCTGCAGAATGGCTGCCCGGATACCGTAAATCACGACTGCTGCAGAAATGCAGACAAACGCTAATCCTTCGTGGTCAGGTGCGATCTGAACCACCATCAACGCGATTGCCAGTGTGAACAGCACCGGGCTCAAATTCTCGATCAGCAGTTCCAGCGGAGCTCGCGAGCGATGCATGCCACGTGGTGCATGGTTCTCGGCAGGCGCGCCGGTCTGTAAGGCGAACATATAGAAGAGAGGGGGATAGGGCAGGCACCACAACAGGTCTTGCAAGCCGTCCCGCCAGCCTATTTTCAGTTCAAGGTAGCCCACTACCAAAACCACAATCGCATTGAGCCAAAGATAGACAGCGAGCGAACGATAGAATCGCCTTCGAGCCGGGCTGGGGTTCGAAAAGAAGCGCAACGTGACCGCGGCTACCAGTATCCAGTCCGCGGCGTCGTTCAGTTTCATGAGACTCGTGGCAGAAACAGGCTGTACCCCGGCATAGGAGGGCAGTTGGGTAAACAGCAGCAGATACGCCAGCAGGGTGGCGACTACCGCTTGGGCTCCATCCAGCCAGGCAAAGGTTTTCAACCCCGCATCCTTGTCGCGGGAGCAGATGGCCAGCAAAATCGGGATGCAGTAAATCAGATAGAAAAAATCGAAATGGAAGGCCTTCGTCTGGATGTGAATGTTTGCCGCAGAGGCCGAGTACGTCCATCCCATCTGGCCCATGATGGCGAGCAGAAAGCCGCCTCCGAGCAAATACCACAATCGTCTGCTCTCTTCGCCATCCATGCGTGCGCCGAAGAAACACACGACCACCGCGGAAGACATCATCCACAAAATGAGCAGGTTCGAAAGCAGGGTAGCGTGCGGGTAGAAAACAAGCAGCGTCGTATGCGCAGCGAAGACAAACAGGCTCATCGCAAATAATTTGCGAGGTTTACCTGGGCGCAGTTTCAGCGACCGCGCAGCCGCACCGGAGCCTGCCAATCGAGACATATAGTTTCAGCAGTCTTTATCGGCGAAATTCCTGTGCGCACGATGGGTCAACGGCTGAGCAGCCAGGCCACCGCTTGTGTGTCAGATTGAGACGTTCAGCCCAGCCGTGCAGTGCCCGCAAAGCTAGCTAGCTAGTTCATCACGAACGCGAACAACTTATCGCTCGAGCCCACCACGATGTATTGGTGGCCATCGAGTTCGTAGGTGATCGCCCCATTCGAGAGCGGGCTACCTAGACCCGCGTGCCACAGCGGCTCACCCGTGGTGGCGTTCAGGGCTACCAGGTTGTTATTCGAATCGCCGGCAAATACAAGATTCCCCGCCGTGCTCAGCAGTCCACCGTCAATCCCCGGCGACTCCCACTTGTGGCTCCACTTGATCTTCCCGGTGCGGTAATCAATTGCCTGCAACATCGATTCATCCCATGTCCCCAGGTCATGGCCGCCCCAACCTTCCGGCTTGTCGCTGTCGTCGAAAAGGTAGTAGATGGCATAGGACCGCGTGGCATTCACATAAAACAGGCCGGTGGCGGGACTATACGTGGGCGGCGGCCAGTTCACGCCCCCTTCCGCATTCGGCGCCACCAGTGTGCCCGCTACCTGCGGCTCCTTGGCCGGGTCGGGTATCGGCTGCCCCTTGCGATCCAGGCCCTTGCTCCAGTTGGTTTTCACAAAGGGCGCGCTCACATAATTCTTGCCCGTCTCCCTGTCCAACACAAAGAACCAGCCGTTGCGGCTGGCCTGCGCCAGCAGCTTGCGGGGTTTGCCGTCGATCTCGCCATCGAACAAAACCGGCGTCTCCACCGCATCCCAATCGTGCGTGTCGTGCGGCGATGGCTGGAAATACCAAACCAGCTTTCCGGTATCGGGATTCAAGGCAACAATCGACTCCGTATAAAGGTCCGCGCCCTCGCGCGTTTTGGCCGCCATTACGGGTTGTGGATTGCCGGTGCCCACGTAGAGCAGGTTCAACCCAGGATCATAGGTTGGCGAAATCCACGTCATGCCGCCGCCATGTGCCATCGCATCCGCACTCGGCCATGTTTCTGAGCCCGGCTCACCAGGCTTGGGCACGACTGACCAGCGCCACTGCAACGCACCCGTCTCCGGATCATGCGCCTCCAGAAAACCCGGCCGGTCCAGATCATCGCCACTCACGCCAGTGATTACATGATTCTTGATAACCACCGGCGCAACCGACGCATAGTACATCTGGTCAAGATCGCAAATGGACTGGTTCCACTGCTTCTTGCCATCCGCCAGATTGAGCGACACAAGATTGCAATCGGGCGTTTCGAAATAGAGCGAATGTCCGGAGATAGCCACGCCCCGATTGCCCAGGTGAATGCCTCCTTTGGAACTCCACGTGTAGGCCCACAACTCGCGCCCCGTGCGCGCGTCCAGCGCCCATACCTTGTCAGGAGACGTAATGTACATCACGCCGTTAAACAGCACCGGCGTTCCTGCCAGGCGTCCGCCCGGGCCAGCGCCAGTCCTGGGCAGCTGGTACATCCATCCCAGGCTCAGTTCCTTTACGTTCCGGTCATTGATCTTCGTCAGCGAGCTGAAGCGCTTACCGGAGTAGTCGCCGTTGTAGGTCGGCCAGCTATCTGCGGGAGGGTGTGTTAGCAAAGATGGGTCGAACCCACCATCCGCTGTCCCTACAGGAGCAGCGCCGAAGCTGCAGCAGGGCGCCAACGCGAACGCTGCCACCGCGATCATCCACTTGCAGTTCATTGCAGGGTCTCCAGGTAAGCCACCACGTCATGTATGTCTTTATCCGTGTATGTGTCGAGCAGCGCCACGTGAGCCGCGTATGGATCGTGCTTGTCCACCCTCACACCGGGGCCGCGAGTAAAGCTGTGGTAATGGCCTGCACTGTCCACGAGCGAGACGTTGAAGTCGTCCAACTCCGTTGGCACACCGGTCACGGTGTCCCCCGAAGCAGTCGTCACCGTCACGGTAAGTGGCTTGCGTGGGGTGGCTGGCCCATTCCGGGCGACGGCGCGGTTCTGAGGAAACACAACCTTCAACTGCAAACCTGGGGGATCGTACTTGCTCGCGATGTGTGCCAGGTCGCCTTCCGGGGAATGGCAATGACTGCACCCACCCGCTCCGTCAAAGAACGTCTTGCCCGCGTGTGCATCGCCCACCAGAATGTTGAGCACGGCGTTATACGGTCCCGTGCGCAAGGTGTCGCCTACCTGCTGATGCAGAAAATGCGAAAGGTCGACGATCTGTTCCTGGGTCAACTGAACCGGATTGCCTGCGGGATGCCCTTTCGCCAGGTAGGGACCAATCGTATTTCCGTACCGGTCATGGAGAACCGTGACTGATCGCACCAGGTCAGCACCGCGACCGCCCCCTCGTGCGCGGGTCCCGTGACAAGTAATGCATTGCGCGATGTAGACCGTCTTGCCACGCGCTGCGGCTTCTTCATCCACAACCTGTTTGTCATCGGAGCCTGCCTGATCGATCAGGCTTCGCGGGCGTGGCGGCTGTTTCACGGTCGCGGCTGCGGAACTGCCGGCAGGGGCGGCCTTGCCCGGAGGCAAGGTCTTGCCCAGATATTCGACCACCTGGTCGAACTCCTCGTCAGACATCTTCGCGCCGCGCCCCATCATGTTGGAGACCACGCCCGCCCACTGTTCCCGGGTCATTCCACGGCCAGCAAACATCTGCACCGAGTGACAACCCGAGCACACCCGTTGCACCACTTCGCGGTTCGGTCCATCCGGCAACTGCGGCGCAGCTGCCTGCCCCAGGGCGAGGCTGGTTGCGCAACAAGCCACCATCACAACAGAGATAAATCTCATGGGTTGACTATAGTTCATCCAACCAGGTGCATTAAGCTGCGAGCCGCACGAGCTTTCTCCCGCCACAAGCAACAGCAAAGGAAAGCGATCACCCCAACATTTGTCATCCTTACGTAGCGGAGCCAGGCGGAGAGTGCAAGCCCTAATCCTTGGCAGCAGCTTTCTTGGGCATGCCATCGGTAAGAATCAAACCAAACCGCCGCCGCATTTCTTTCAGGTAATCACCGTCACCCGGATCCAGCTCAAGCGTCGCTGTCCCCTCGTAGCCGACTTCGTGGAGGGCCGCATACACGGCCTGCCAATCGATGTCGCCTTCGCCCAGCGGAACCCAGGCCGCAACAGAGTTGTCGCTGCCCTTTTGGTGCCTGAAAGAAAAATCCTTGATATGCACTTTGACGATCCGCTTACCCAACGTGCGAATCCAGTCCTGGGGATACCCATAAAGCACTACGTTGCCAACATCGAAGTAAGCGCGAATCCGTTGCGAACGATATTCATCGATATACCGGGCAAACTCGAGAGGACTCAGCAAAAACTTGTTCCACACTTCCTCCAGAGCCAGCGTGACGTTCAACTCCTCAGCCAGCGGAATCAGCTTGCGAATCGCCGCCTGCGAGCGCACCCACGCTTCCTTATAAGTAGTCTGAGCATTCACCACGGCCGGTACCAGCAAGACCGTGGAAGCGCCCCAGAGATGCGCATTGCGAATCGAGACCCGCGCACCGTTCAGGCTCTTCTCCACGACGGCAGGGTCAGGAGACGAAAAGGGATACTGCCAGTGATCCATGTTCATGACCGAATGGATCGGCAACCCGGTCTTGTCAGCCGCCGCCTTCATGGCGGCCGCATCCTTTTGGTCCGGGGTGGTGGGGCATTCTATGCGCTCAAAGCCGCAGTCCCGTGCTAGTTGAAAACGCTCCAGGATCGAGAGCTTTGCCGGCAGCATGTTGTACTCGACTGCCATTTTGATGGGCAAGCGGGAGTCTGCGTGGGCTCCACGCACGGTAGACGCGATAGCAAGCGAGGCGGCGGTTTGTACAAATCTGCGGCGGTCCATCATTTGTCTTCCGATACTCGCACTCCGGCCACATGCCCGCAATACTTTGTTCAGCATCCGCTGGCAAACACTCGCAGTGCCCGGTGAATACTTCCGATGGATAGCAGTAAATTCCCGAGCCGGTGAGAAATTTCGGACCCCTCAACGGACTGGGGTGCCCCATATCTACCGACGTTTTCCAGTCGGGAGATGTGGGAATTCACTGCTATCCATCGGTCACTCTTACCCAGCCATCGTCTCGCGCTGAAGCGGTAGAGCACCCTACCGGCAAATGACTTTATACTTCGCTTTGTGTAGTAAGTCACTCGTAAGAACGCACGTTGCACGGCGTTCCAGAACAGGCGTCCAGCCTCGACTCCGCGAAGGGGCCGCCCAGTGCATCCACCTCGTCGCCTTTCGCGGTACGAAGGCACGCGGGGCAGATTTGTGGTCCTGTTCAAATCTGGTGAATTCCGAGCAAATGCGTTCTAAAAAAAAATCCCGAGATTTCATTTTCTAATTGACGCTCAATTGCGCACTCATTAAGATCAGATTACTTCAGTAAGTGTACAAAGTTCTTCGAACACCCGGCCCCTCTTTTAACTCTTCCTCTGGATTCCACAGGCCGCCCGTGCGTGCATTGGCGGAGTAGTGCGCGAACTGCTCGCATCGCGTGTATAGAAGCAATCGATAAAGAACCATGTAAGGGTGGCCTTGTGATCAAGCTCAAAGCATTCCTATCCCTCATTCCTCGCTTGTCGCCAGTCTTGACTGTGCTCCTCATCGGCTGTCTGGCCTCGCTGCCCGCCATTGCACAAACCGCCGCAACGCTCTACGGCCAGGTGACTGACGTGAGTGGCGCAGCCATTCCAGCGGCCAGGGTGAAAGCCACCAATGTTGGTACCGGCGTCGAAACCAACAGCACGTCAGACAGCAGTGGCAATTACACGTTTCCTGATCTGGCTCCTGCGACCTACACCATCACGGTCGATGCCGTTGGATTCAAGGCCGAAATTCTAAACGGGACCAAGCTCGATGTGGCTCAGAGGGCTCGCCTCGATGTGCACCTGCAGGTCGGGTCAGTCGATACACAAGTTGAAGTAAACGGCGCCGCTCCCCTGGTCGACACCAGCAGCGCCAGCGTTGGCACAGTGATTGGCCAGCGAGAAACGGTCGACCTTCCTTTAAACGTGCGCCGTTTCGGCGCCCTCGCAACACTTGTGCCGGGTACTGTTCCCGATCAGCAGGGCGGTTCGACGGGTAACGGTTTTGCCAACTCGAACATTGGCTCACCGTTTAGCGAGGAGACTTATTCCGCAAACGGCGCCCGCTCTTCCAGCAACAACACGTTGATCGACGGCGCCGACTCCAGAAATCTAAGTTTCGGCGGGTTCGCCGTGCAACCCTCCCCCGACGCCGTCCAGGAATTCAAGATTCAGACCAACATTTACGACGCCGCGTTCGGTAAAACCGCAGGTTCAACCATCAACCTCATCACCAAAAGCGGCACGAACGATTTCCACGGCTCGGTCTACGACTTCTTGCGCAACGACGCACTCGATGCTTCCAATTACTTCAACCCTGTTAAGCCGAAACTGCGCCGCAATCAATACGGTGCATCGATCGGTGGTCCCGTTCTCAAGTCGAAGCACATGTACTTTTTTGCCAACTACGAAGGGTTGCGGGAAACGCAGGGAAAAACACTGCTCTCGATTGTGCCCACCGATGCGCAAAAGGCTGGCAACATGAGTAACTTGCTGACCGGAACCGTGGCCAACCTGTGCGGCGCCGGCGGGCCTTCCCAGTACAACTACGACACTGGCCAGATCTTCAGTCCGGGAACCGAGACGAACGTTACGTGCGCCAGCGGCGCACTGCAAGGGAAAACGATCCTGGTGGGCACACCGGTCCCTGGCAACATCATCACCACGATCGACCCAGTCGCACAGCACATCTTTTCCCTGGGTGCGTTCCCTGAGCCGAATCTCGTGTCCTCGACTGGCAACAATTACATCAACTCATCCCCTCTGACACGCGTCGATCATCAGGCCGATGCGCGGTTCGACTGGGACAAGAGCGAAAAGGATCAGGTCTTTGGCCGTTACATCCTGGGTCAGGCGATTATTACCGATCCGTCCAGCGGCTACAACACGCTGCCCGGTTTTGGCGACACGCTCTATTTCCGTGGACAAAACGTCGCCATTGGGTGGACGCATACGTTTGGTCCTCGCCTCCTGAACGAGGCGCTCTTCGGCTTTCAACGGGATACGAATATCCAAAACTGCGCCTCGTGCCCCCGCCCAGCCGGCTTCATGGAATCCTTCGGCGTTCAGGGGCTGGCGCCGCTGTCCCCTTCTCTCGCCGGCTTTCCGATTTTCGGATTCAAAAATGGCACTTCTGGTCTCGGTGATTCCAACTACCGGCCAGTCATCAGCCCGGACATGGTCGAGAAGTATCAAGACACCGTCACGTTTACCAAAGGGAAGCAGACAATGGTGTTCGGGGCAGACATCCAGCCGTGGCAAGTATTTGGGGAAGAAGCCTCTTTCTCTCCCCACGGCGAACTGGACTTCAACGGACAATATTCTGCTTTGGCGGGGGAATTGAATGGTGGCGTTTCCACCGGCTCTGACCTGGCGGACTTCCTCCAGGGCTACCCCTGGAATGGCAACCGCACGCTGAAATTTGCAAACACCAACCAGGTGGGAGGAGAGTTTGACAGCCTGTTCTTTCAGGACAACGTGAAGCTTTCGCCAAACCTCTCTATCAACGCTGGTATCCGTTGGGAATTCCGCCGGCCCGCGACCGATAAACATAACAACTACGTCACCCTGGTGCCGACCGGACCCAAGTTCAGCGGCCCCGGCAATGCGACCCTGGTGACCGCCGCGCCAGCTGCACAGAACGACGCGTTCTGCGCCAACGCGCAGGACGCGTACCTGACCAGCAACAGCGGGCAATGCCTGATTGCTACGGCTGCTCAGCGCAGTCAGTTGGGGTTCAGTGGCCGCACGGCGCAAACACTGGTCCACCCGGTGTACCACGACTTTGCACCTCGTTTTGGTATCGTCTTCCGGCCCACTGGTTCCGACAAGCTGGTAGTTCGATCCGGCTACGGCCTCTTCTACGATTTGCCCAATTTCAATAACCAGCACTTCGTCGACAATAACCCGGTCTTTTCGCCTTCGCAGACGTTTACCACGACGCAGGGAAACACGCCGATCGCCACCTCAGAGACCATCTTCTCCGGAGCTGGCGCAGGTATCCCGAAGCTCACTAACCAATTCATTTCTCTGTACGTGTCGCCGCACTATCTGGCGCCTTACTTCCAGCAGTGGAGTCTCGGCATTCAGAGTCAACTTTCTTCCAACTGGGCTATGGATCTTGCTTACATCGGCACCCGTGGTCTGAAGCTGGGCAACCTGCATCTGTCCGGCAACCAGGCGGAGCCGGGCACGACGGACCTTCAGTCGCGACGGCCCTACGTTGACCTTGGCACCGCGCTCTACACCACTTCAGACGGGTCATCTTTTTACAATTCTCTGCAAGCCAAGCTAACCAGGCGGTTCAGTAACGGGCTTAGCGTGCTAGGCGCTTACACCTGGGCGAAGTCGCTGGATAACTCGGAAGGTGACGAAGGCTTCGGCGCTGGGGCCAGCGGTAGCAATCTGCCTCAGGATGATAACAATCTGCGATTCGAGTGGGGCCGTTCCTACAGCGATGCTCGTCACCGTTTTGTCGCGAATGCGGTCTACGACCTACCCTTTGGCCACAACCGGGAGTTCCTGAACCAGGGTGGAGTTGTTGGCCAGATAGTCGGCGGCTGGGAAGTTTCGGGGATCACCTCGGTGCAGACTGGCTACCCGTTCGTCGTCCTCGGTCCGGACTTCTCCAACACCAATTCTGGCTCGCCCCGCCCCAACCGGCTTTGCAGCGGCATAGGCGAGAAGAAGGTAACCAACTGGTTCAACGCCAGCTGCTTTGTGGCTGCAGGTTCGACCGCGAATCCAAGCTTCGGCAATGCGAAGCGTAACATTCTCGACGCACCGGGCCTGGTGAATACTGATATGACCCTCATGCGTCACTTCAACGCCTGGGATCGGGCCGACGTCGAGTTCCGGGGAGAATTCTTCAACCTTTTCAACCACCCCTTCTTTGGAGCTCCGGCCAACAACATCAACAACACGGCCACGGTAGGCCGGATCACCAGCGCCACCGATGGCCGCCAAATTCAACTCGCGCTGAAAATCCTGTTCTGATCTGTGGCTTACCCTACTTACGAAGCGCCCGGTTAGACCG
>CAZZVD010000115.1:13194-14885 GCA_964657465.1 uncultured Acetobacteraceae bacterium
GGGCGCTTCTCATTTGCCAGTAACGATCGCTGTCATCCATAAGCGGGCTCTCCGGTAACATGAAGAGGCGCCCCCGCCACTATCCGCATGCTGGAGTACCGTCCATGGTGAGTAAGGTTTTCAAATCAGTCGCTGTCGTGTTGGTGTTTAGCAGTTCTTTCCTGATCGCGCAGGTTTCAAGCGCGAAGCCTAAACCGCATGTGGTCGTAATCGGCGTGAATGGGATGGAGATGGATGTGCTCCGACCGCTCATCCTGCAGGGCAAAATGCCCAACCTCTCAAGCGTCATCAAGCGCGGCGCTTACGGTAAGCTGCGCACCACCTCGGCGCCGAACTGCCCACGCGTTTACAGCACACTCTTTACCAGCACTACTCCAGAGGAACATGGCGTTACCGGCTTCATCGTCGGTGGTGTGACTGCAAACACCAACATGCTGAAGCAGGAGCCTCTTTGGTCCATCCTGTCGAAACATAATGTCACCGTAGGAATGGCCAATGTGCCCGCCACCTTCCCTGTTATGCCAGTGAACGGCTACATGGTGAGTGGCATGCTCACGCGCGGCAAAAACTGTGAAGACGGCGTACTGTGCGCGCCCAAGCTTTCGGAAGTTTCGGGAGGCAATGCCGTGTACCCGGCGTCCCTGAAGGCGGAATTGATAAGCAAGGTCGGCGACTACTATGTCGATTGCGAGCGGATGCCTGGGGCCGAGGAATTGCAGGGCCATGAAGCAGAAGTGATCGACGCGTGGTTGAAGAAAGTGGACCTGATCCGCAGCCAGCAGACGAAACTGTTTGATTATCTGCTGCAGAATCACCCAAAAGATTTCACCTGGTTGGGGCAGTCCTGTGAAGATCGTACCGGTCACTGGCTCTATCCGATCGCGCCTTTCAATGCGGGCTACAACCCCAAGGTCAATGCGGTGCGTGAAGATGCCTTTCCGAATCAGTACATCGCGTTCGACAAGGTGTTGGGCACCGTGCTGCAGCACATTGACGAAAACACCTACCTGTTCATCGTCTCTGACCATGGCATCAAGCCACTACGAGAATTTGAGCAGTCCGATATGCACATGCACATGGACCACGAGAAGACCACGCCCGTGATCGCCAAGCATGACTTCGCCGATGGAGACGAAGTCCCGGGCACCTTCTTCGCCATGGGTCCGAATGTGAAGCATGATTTGCGGCTGATGGGTCTGGAAGCGAGCGTCTATGACATCGCTCCGACGATCCTTTCCTTGTATGGAATTCCTGTGCCAGCACAGATGCATGGGCACGTTCTGACGCAGATTTTCGAGGGCTCCGCCAACACCGTGGCCCAAACGCGCTAGCCGGCTGCGGCAGAAAACGCAAGGGCGCTAACTGTTGGCGAGTGTTATCTTTCCAGCCACTCACCTATGCAGAGCGAACCATTGCTTCTCGTGTCATCCGCTCTCCCCTTATCATCCCTCGGCTTCGCTCGGGATGAACAAACTGGAAAGCGCTCTGGACGAGGGTTCAAATGTCCCCCACTCAAGCCAAACGCGGCTTGAATGGGCCACCCTACAGTTTTTAGCTAACCCTGGACGGGTTCTTATCCCCAGGTGAATTCGTCACTGGCCCGTCCCGTCACGCCCGTAACGAGTGATGGGTGCCTCACATCTCGCTCGTTTTTCGCGAGATGTGGGATTCCACGAACCTCTGCCCCTGAG
>CAZZVD010000116.1:0-14830 GCA_964657465.1 uncultured Acetobacteraceae bacterium
GGAATCCCACATCTCGCCAAAAACGAGCGAGATGTGGGGCACCCGTCATTCGTTAAAAAGAGAGATCTGGCTACCCTGAGTTGTGGTGAGCAATGCGGGCTAGGCTCGCTGCGTAGGCCGCTGCTTATATCGTCCATAGCCGCTGGGCAGATTCAAGGTTGACGGCAGCAACGTCGTCAGCTCGCCAGGGCAGACTGTCCGGCACTATTCAGACCAACGAACCTTTGCGAAAGCAGCCTGCAGAGCGGTGTCGGTGGCAACCCGGACTCCGGCGGACCGGTCGATAGTGGCGCGGGTCTTCTTCCAGCCGGTGCTGATGTTGTGGAAGTGGCGGTAGCCGATGTCCTCCAGCTTCATAGTGCGTGCTTCCATACCGACGATCTCATGGACGCTCCAGTGCGCATGTTCGGGGCAGCGGCCGGGTACGGCGGCCCACTTGGGTGGGGATAGATGAATGTCTCGCAGGGAGAAGTTTTTCCATTGCCGCTTCGGCAACACCTGTTCCGTGCTGTCTCGATGACGCGGCACCTCATCCTGCCCCTGAAAAGCGTGACCGTTCATTGCCGGAAGCGACGAAGTCACCCACCGTCCCGCGAACTTCACATAACCGGCCGCGGAGGTGGCCGCCAGATCGAACACACTGCCACCTTCGGTTACCGTCAGCTCGTCGACGTCGCAGCTCAGCACGGCGAACGCGTCACCCAGAAAGCGCCAACGGGCATCTTCGATCGCACCATCCTGGCAAAAGGCAGAGTCCCAGGTGCCCCGGCCGATTCCCTGTGGCCCGTACTTGAATGGCCACGCGACTACGGCAACCGTTGAGAACCCGGACACCTGCTGCATGGCTTCCAGCAACAACTTCAGATCATATGCGGTGGAGCCATTATCGTAGAGCAGCACCGCATCCGCTTTCTGCAAATCGCGATGGAAGCGCATCCAGTCGCAGATCCACACAGGATCGTTATTTTTGCTCAGGGTGAGCAGCACGCGCTTGCCGCGAAAGTGCTCGCGGCCATTGGGATGAATGGTCAGTACGGTGCTACCGGCATCGCACCGCGCACGCAACGCGACCACGTCCTGGGGAACGTCTACCAGGACCCGGCAAAGGTTGTGGATGTGGCGATTGCCGAACGCGCTGGTGAACTTATGCTGGCATTCGAAGCGGCAATCCCAGCCGTCAGGGAGGGTTTCGAACTTGAGCGAATCCAGCACACCAGGGAACCTGAGCAGGGGAGGCGCCAGCAACATGACCTGCCCCGGAGAAACACGGAAGCAATCGTAGAAGACCGTACGATCGTCGAAGAGGGCTTGGAAATCAGGCGGACGCTGGTGCTGCCGGCGAGCGGGTTGGCGACGATACACCGCACTCTCAGAAAGCGTCCACGAGCTCGCCGTCCTGATCACTTCCTTCCTTGTATCACGACCGCGTCGCGTGCTCGCTTATGCAGGTGAACAGAATGGGCAGGCGCGCATCTCAACGGTGACGGTTACACATGCAATGGGCTGTATTACTTTCGTGTGATTGAACGCGAGCCGGCCAGCCCCTAGCTTGAGAGAGCCGGGAGCGCGCCCTTGCCGTGACAGAACATCGACTTGCTCGCAGGGAACGCATCCTGTTCATCGATCTCGGCTCTGATTATGGAGGCGTGGAGACTTACCTGAAGAACCTTGGCGGCCTGCTTGCGCCGCATGCGCAGGGGTACGCATTGCTTTCGCTGCCTAAGCTGGCGGCGCAGTTGCGTGCGCAGGGGATGACGGTGGTGTGCCTGCCATTGCTGGGGTCGAAATGGCTAAAGGCGGTCAGGCTGCTGCTCGCAAGCTTCGTGGTTCCCTACATGCTGCTGCGGTACCGGATCCGTACGGTGCAACTGAACGGCTTCTTTGAGTCGCTTCTTCTGGGTCCTTTGCGGTTAGCTGGCCGTACCACGCTATTCACCATGCACAATCCATTTCAGACGGACTTGTATTCACCGTTTAGGAATCCGGAGCGTTGGATTCCGCGATTCCTTTCCAGACATTCGCTGCGTTTTGCTTCGCAAGTGATCTGCGTTTCGGAAGCGGTGGCGTCGCTGGCGCGCAGCGTGCTGCCGGAAGACAAGGTGACGGTCATCGCGAATTGGGTGGAACCGCCGGTCCTGATTCATGACACCTCCGCGGTAGCAAATAGCGCGCAGTTGTTATTTGTTGGGCGGCTGGAAGAGTACAAGGGTGTGCAGTTCATTCTGCAGGCGATGCGGCAGATGCCGCCGGTGTCACTGCTGGTGGTAGGTGAAGGCTCGTATCGGCCGCAACTGGAAGCCGCGGCGCAGGGATTGGATGTACGCTTCGCTGGCTTCCACGCGGATCTGTCGGCGTTCTACGAGGAGGCAACGATATTCGTGAATCCTTCGCTCGGACCCGAGGGCTTGCCGCTGGTCTCCCTCGAGGCGATGGCGTATGGGCTGCCCTGTGTCTTCAGCGATCTAACCGTTCATATGGAGATCACCGGAGGCGGGCAGGCGGCCGCCATTTTCAAACGCGGCGACTGTGCCAGTCTTGCGGGGCAACTTACTGGATTACTTGATAGTGAAACAACGCGGCGGCACTACAGTTTGGCGGGGAGGCAAGCCATCGAGCAGCACTACAGCTTTGCCGGCGCGCGACAGGCGTACATGCAGGCATTCGGCCTCCTGATGAAGGCGAACGCATAGGAGGCTACGGAAAAACCCTGCTTCCCATCAGGGCACGGCATTCGTCGTGCCGCAAACGCACGAACCTACGCTGGGCTTTAGGGTGTGTGAACACTTCAGAACTGGCTATTTCCCCAACCACAGGAAAGGGCTGAGTTGGAGTTTTCACACACCCTCTATAGCCCCTGCAGTACTCCTCCGCGAGATGTGGGATTACGCCGCGCTCAACCGGCAATTCCATCCTTATCAGAGAGCCCGGCTCGGCTGAGCGCTCGACAACGCCTGCCCGGACGAGGATCGTCGCAGCGTGCTCAGCAGGCGATAGAGAAAGCTGATCTGTTTTCGTCGATTGATGAGCTTACCTATCCGCGGATAGACGCAAATGTACAAGAAGCACAACACGGCGAGTTGGCTGTTCCAGTGCCCGCAGTGTCTCACTTCGTGGAACAAGGGCTTGATCTCTGACCAGCTGGCTCCCTGTTGCGCGGCCGGATTAATGCAGTAGATGACGAGAAAAAAGGCAAAGGCCTTCGCAGTGAAAAGGTGGCGGTTGCGTATTGCCCAGTTATGGCAGTACTGCCAGTCGACGCGCCTGGTCACACGCTGGCGCGTTTGCTCATTGTGAAAAATGGTCAGCGGCTCTGGAACAAACACTACCGTCATTTGAGGATGCGGATAGGCGCGCAGCAGCCAGTCCAGATCCTGCAGGACCTTCAAGCCCCTGGTGAACGGTACTTCAAGCATAAAGTGACGCCGTACAAGCCAGGTAGAGGTCTGCGGAAAACCGGCAATACCGCCCAGCCAGGAAACTTCGCACCACAGGAACTCGCTGATGGGCTGGTTCTCGGCGGGAAAGATATGCGGGCGCAGCAAATCGTCACCTTCACCACCCCGGTCAAGATATCGGCTGACCACCATGGTGACTGACGGCGCAGCGCGCTCGGCGGCCGCGAGTTGCCTCTCCAACCGGTATGGCAGCCATTCATCATCGTCATCCAGCAGTGCGACCCATTCTCCCTGCGCGGCTACGACACCTGCGTTGCGGGCCTCACAACCGCCCACGGACTCCGCGAGCGTGATCACACGAACACGAGCATCGCTGATGTGGCTGAGCGCATCGACCGTCGCGCTGTCAGGCCCGTCGACAATAACAATGCACTCGATCGCGGTTACCGTTTGCGAAAGAACGCTGCGCACGGCCCGGGTTACCAGGTCAGGCCGGTTACGCGTCGGGATGACCGCGCTTACGAGAATCGGTTGGTTGCTCATAGGCGCACCTAGAGGGTGACTGTCTTTCCCATGCGCCCGAGGAAGCCGTCGCGGAGCCCCAGCAGGATCATTTTGATTTTGCGCCAGCGATATTCTTCCGCCACCGTCAACTTGCACAAATCGATGAGCGACGCGCGGAGCGCTCCACGCACCCATCGGGGATAGGCCGCGCCATAGCGCATTGTCATCCACACCCGATTTCTGCTGATGTAATAACGCACGCCGGGCCGGTAATTCGTAGTCTGGAACCAGGGCCTGCCGAAAACATGAAAGTAGGAAGGGACACCGGAGGCGTGCAGCAAGACAGCATCCCGGCTCAGCGCGATTGAGTAGCCCTGGGAGCGCAGGCGTAGGCTGTATTCGTCGTCGACCGTATAGATAAATAGCTCTTCTTTGAAATAGCCGCACTTATTGAAAGCTTCCACCGGCAGCAGACTTCCTGAAGTAATGGTTACAAACGGTCCGCCGTCCTCATCCATGGGGCAGGTGCGCTCAACCCCGGACTGCGGATCCTGATATCTCGGCACCAGAAGGAGTATGTTGCGCTGCTTCGCGTACCAGGAGAAATCGGCAAGCATCTGGGAAATAAAGCCCTGGGTCACGGCACTATCCTGATCGAAGAGCGCCACCCATTGAGCACCCGCTGCCTGCGCGCACCTGACGCCGACATTCAATGCCGCAGCAATGCCCAGGTTCTGTCCGTTCTGGATCAGCAAGAAACCCATTTCACGGCTGGCGATCTGCAATAACTCTATTTGCTCCCCGGAAGAGCCATTATCGACCACCACCAGCCACTGCACTTGCGGCAGCACCCTGGCCAGGTTGCCCATGTCAGCGAGACGCGGACGAAAGGTAACCACCACTGCGCAGACCGCGTTATCGGGAGGAATGGCGGGCATTTATAGCTCCACTACCTTTCCCGTGCGCCCAGAGAGTGCGTCGTAGATGCCGCGGCCGGTCTGCCGCAGCTTGCGCCATCGCTGGCGTTCGACCAGTACGATCCTGATTGAATCCTGCACAATGTCCTGCAGTGTGCGGCAACACCAGGCCGGGTGCTGCCGCCAGAAACGGTGGATGATCACCATGCGATTGCGCGTCATGTAGTAGCGGCGGCTCGCGCTGTAGTGCCTTGCGAAGATCGTCATACCGAAGGCGCGATGCGCGGTCGTGGCGCCGACGGCGACGAGCAGGACGGCCTGACGGCACTCGGCAATCGTGTAACCATGGGATCGCGCGCGAAGGCAGTATTCATGATCGACACTGTCGATGAACAGCTCCTCTTCAAACCAGCCGCAGCAGTCAAACACGGCTGCTGGCATCAGGCTGCCGGACGTGATGGCTACGAGTGGCGTGCCGTCGCTGGCTTGCGGCGGCCTGCGGAGTTGGCCAGTGGTTCGCTCTACCTGGCTGGGTGTGACTACTGCCACTTGCTGAGGATGGGGATGGGATGCATAGGTGGTGAGCATGGCCTGCGCAAAGCCGTCGGTCACGGTGCTGTCCTGATCGAACAGCAGGACGAAGGCGAAGCCGTGCGCCCTGGCCCAGCGCACGCCTGTATTCAACGCTGCGGCGATGCCCAGATTGCGACCGTTTTCGATGCAGCTGAAGTCAAGCGATTGCGATGCGGCCTGCAACGGCCCCGAGTGCGCATCCGCGGAACTGTTGTCGACCACTACCAGGGCGTCTACCTGCGGCCGCAACGTGGCCAGATTCTCCAACACGTCAGGTCCGGGGCGAAATGTCACAACGACAGCACACAGGTTCTTCGCCGTCATGAGTAGACCTCAGTTTCGGCAAGGACATCTCTTTTCGCGTACACCGTTCGCCGGCTGTCCCAAAACAGCAACGAGGTATTCAACACGGCGAGGAAGCCATCGGACGCCAGGCTGGACCAGGCTGCACCTATCCACCCGTAAATCGGGATCCACCACAGATTCAGCAGCAGATTCACGACTGCCACTGTTACCTGTGCCACGGTGCGCAGATTCTGCCGCCCCGAGCCAGTAAGCGCGCTACCAGTGGCGCGATGAACGCCCCGCAGCATGGGAATCCAGCAAAGCCAGCGGAGTGCACTCAGTACGCCTGAGAAATCGCGTCCGACCAGGCGAGGAATAACGGGGGCCAACAGTGAGATCGCGAGGGCGGCGGCAGCCCCGAGCACCATGGAAACACCCGCCGACCTGAGGGCCAGGCGGATGATCCTGCGTGTGCCGCCATCCCCCTGGCGGAACAGACGCGGCAAGACAGCAGCATCCAGCGCGGCAATTGGCGTGGTGGCCACATCAATGACCCGGTAGGCGAGGGTGTAGAAGCCGTTCTCGCGATTCAGGCCGTAATGGCTCAGCATGACTTTATCGATGTCGTTGTAGGCGGCCTGGGTGGTTCCGGCGAAGGAGAAGCCAAGTCCTTCGCGGATGCGGCGCAGCACCAGCGGCGCGGCAAAGGTGGCTGGACCCACCTCTGCCCGCACCAGTGCCATTGATAATGCGGCCGCGCACGCAGAGGCAACCAGTACCCCCATGGACCATTGCAGCGCCGTGGCTTGATGCAGGGTGGCCCGCATGACCAGCAGCACGAGCAGCCGCGCAAGACTGATGACAGAGCTCAACATGGCCGTCCAGCGCATCTTTTCGAAGGTTTGAAACACCAGGCTCCCCAGGTTGGCCACCTGGCTGAACAGACAGTTCGCCAATACCAGCAACACGAAGATCAGGCGCCCTTCCGTTTTAGTCAGGGCAGGCCCGGCGAAGAAGAGTACCGCCGCGATCACAATACTCGCGCCCGTTGTGATCATGAGGGAATTGCCCCAGTAGGTGGCCGCCTGCGTTCTATCCGCGATGACGTACCGCATGAAGAGCATGCCGGCGCCCAAAGCACTGTAGGGTGTGAGCAGATTGACGACGGCGAAGGCGCCAGCGAAGATGCCGTACTGCTTCACGCCGAGGAGCCGGGCCAGCAGTACGAAGTACGCCGCCTGCAACACGCAGTTCGTGGCCTGGCCAAGGAAGACCCATGAGGCGTTGCGCGAGACGCGATGGTGCCGCAGCGGCTGCAGCTTTTGCAGCAGATCTCCCATCTAGAAGATGCCCCGATCGAGCCCGTTCGCTGCAGGTTGGAAGTAAGCGGCCGCGCGCCCGCCTGCGATCCACTCGGCGCTCTGAACCGGACGCGGCCTGCGCAGGAACACCTTGTCATACACGTGAAGGATGACCGCGAATTCACAGTACTGAACGAAGTTGGTGCGAAAGATGAAGTTGGGGCCGCACCACATGAGAATGCTGAAAGCCATCCAGGGGTACAGTACAAGGCCCACGGAGCGGCCGCTGGTGAACCGCGCCCACAAGCAACCAGCAAGCACACCCACCAGGACCCAGTACAAGGGCGCAAACCATCCCAGATCTGAATACACGTAGCCAAAGGCTCCTGCCCAGATGAAGGTGGGATTGAGACCGGCGGCCGAGGTGGAGGAGAACTCGGTTTGCCACAGAGTGAGGCCCGAAGGCCACCCGAAGTGCTCCGCGAAATGAAACAGGTAATTGGTCTTTTCGTCGTTGAGCAGAAAGGGGCTCAGATAAACACAGCGGCCCTCGTAGGCAAAGTGCATTACCCCAGTCAGCAGAGCGGCCATGCGATTGTAGGAAACGACGGTGTACCCCAACAAACCCGTGATGAGCAGGTTCAGTCCCATGGCCCCACGCAGGAAGGAGAGGAAGAGAAAAGTCGCCACCGCTGTTACTGAGCCAAGGAACGCTGTCAGGGCAAGCCTGACGACCTTTGTGTTTGCTATTCGGGTTCTGGGATAGAAGTACACAATGATGGTTCCGAGAACGATTGGCATTAAGTTGACGCGATTCACCGTCACCACCCCGATCGTCACACCCAGCACAACTGAGAGCAAAAAGACCACGATAAAGACGGCCTTGACGAAGCCTTTGAGACGCAGTTGCAGCGCGCGGAACAAGCTCCACCACAGGACCACGGTGAGCAACGGCACGGCTTCGTCCCAGCGGCCCTCACTCAGTTGTCCAGAAGCCCCGGCTACTTTGATTGCGTTGCCTTGCTGTGCGGCCAGGAGCGAGACGAAGTTGATCTTGCCGCCCATTTTGACGAGATAAATCCCCGCGAACAGGGCAGCAAACATCAAAGGGGGTAGAAGATAGAACAGTGGGCTACGGACGGAGACATTGCCTAAAGCACTCGGCCGGGCAGGTGAGACAAAGAACCGGCTGGCGCGGGCGCCGGCCAGGAAAGCCAGGAGGCATAGGGTGAAGAAGATAAACGTAAGCGGTTCAAGGAACATGAGGTCCGGTTCGTTGACGTACTGCATGTACAGGCCGGGTGGGAAGGCCCACGCGAACAGGAACACAAGGTAAGAGAGGATTGCCAACCCGTACGGCGAGACGATGTTGCGTATTGTGAGCCGCTTGAAGTATGCAATCATCGTCGCTCGTCTCTTGTGATTTGCTTACTTAGAATTTGTAGATAGCCGCTGAAGAAGTAGCGCTGAGCAGGCTGCCTGCACCAACGGCCATGTTCCGGGCATAGCTGAAGGGAATGTAGAGTATGTCATCTGCCTGCAACTGCATGTCAGGCTGCTTTCCTTTTTCCATGGCACTCAGTTGCAGTGTCATTTCGACCCGGCTACCGTCCGGCTGCTTGCGCAACAGGCGAGTGTGCGAGGGGACGGCGTTGGGCGGGGTGCCGCCGGCGAGCGTAATCGCCTGCACTGCTGAAAGCCGTGAGTCATTGGTGACCATGGCGATGCCGCCAGGGCGGTTTACGTCTCCCAGGATGTACACGACATCGGCTTTGGAAACTATGACGGTATCTCCCGGTAGCACCGGCACGCTCGCGTCCAACGCTGCATCGGCCGAGTTCGAGACCACAAAGGTGAGGCGTTCTTGCGACGCATGCCGCTGCACGGTCACCTTGCGATCGGCCAGCTCGGTTAATCCGCCGGCCAGGGCCAGCACATCAAGAATCGGGCGTGATGTGCCGATGGGGTAGCTGCCGGGGGATCGCACCTGTCCCAGGATCGTGACGTTCCGCGTGGCCGTCTGCTCCGTGGTGACCGAGACATGAGGGGTGAGCAGGTAGTGACCATCGACCAGCGCGCGCTCGATGGCAACCGCCGCTTCTGGCGGAGTGAGTCCGGCAACCTGCACCTTGCCACCCAGGATCAGTGTGAGTGTGCCGGCATCGGTGACACGGGCGGTTTGCTCAAGCTCCGAAGCCTGAAGCACTTTAACGTGAAGCAGATCACCGGGTCCGATGGTGAGCGTTTCGGTTTGTGCAGCGCAGCAGCCGGCATAGCCGGCGAGGAAGAAAAATGCATGGAGCGCTTTCTTCATGAGCCTGTCCTTCCCTTATCCCTGCTGGTACTCGTATTTCTTGCTGCCGTAGTAACCGTAATAGCCGTAGTGCGCCGAGGAACTGCGGGAAACGAAGTTGAGCAGTACGCCAATGGCGGGCCGGGCTGCATCCTTGCGGTGCAGCAGCAGGAGCTTGTAGGCACGCTCGAGCGCAGCGCGCGTGGTGTAGCCGACGCGCGCCATCAGCACGGTGGCATCTGCCATTTCCTCCAGCAGTTGCGCATCCGTCACTGGCAGCACCGGCGGCGAATCTACAACGACGAAGTCGTACTCTTGCCGCCATTGGTCCATCAAAGCTTGCATTCGCGGAGAACCCAGAAGTTCGGCAGGGTACGGCGGCGTCGGCCCTCCGGGCAGAAAGTAAAGATTGGGATTGTCAGGCACGGGCACGATTGTGTTTTCCGCCTGTCCATCGGCTAACAGAACACTGAGGCCGCCTGCAACGTGTTGTAGCCCCAGCCGGTTGCGCAACACCGGGCGCCGCATATCCGCTTCGACCAACAGAACTCGCTTCTCGTATTGAGAAAGCGATGCGGCCAAATTGAGCGCCAGGGTGGATTTTCCTTCACCGGGACTGGCGCTCGACACTAATAAGACCTGCGGTGGCCTGCCACTGCGCGAGATCAGCAGACCGGAGCGAAGCCTCCGCACTGACTCGCCGAACGCGGCATCGGCATGGCGGGAGTCGAGCATGATAGCTCGCGTGTTGCCCTTTCCGGTTTCCATCTGCGGGGCAATCCCCAGGAGCGGAATCTGCAATGCTTCAATCTCTTCCGCACCTTGTATCTTGTTGTCGACCGCATCGACCAGCAGGGCCGTGCAGCAGCCCAGGATCAACCCCATGCCCGCACCCAATGCCAGGTACAACGGAACTTGTGGCTTGCTCGGCTTCGCCGGAGGGCTCGCTGGATCGACCACGGTGACGTTTGAGGAATGAAGGCCCTCGAGAATGCCGGCCTCCTTGAGCCGCTTCAACAGGTCCTGGTAAAGGGCCTGGCTCTGATCGGCTTCCTTGGACAAGATGGCGTACTCGATGCTCTTGTCATTCAACTTCTCGGCCGCACTTCGGTCGCTTTCATACGAGGCGCGCGCGCCTTGTTCTGCTTTCGCCGCTACCTTGAGGTCGTTGCGTGAGCGTTCCGCCGTGCGTCCGATTTCTGCCTGCAGTGACTGCTGTACGCCCCTCATCGAAGCGCGTTCCTGGATCAGTTTTGGGTAAGCCGGGCCAAATTGCGTTGCATCCTGGTCGATTTGGGCCTGCAACGTCGCTTCCTGCAGTCGCAGGTTTTGGATCAGTGCCAACGAGTTCATCACGCCCTGACCGCTCGCGCCGGCGATGGATGTTCCGCTCAATTGCGAAATTAATTCCGCGTTTCCGGTCTCGACAACTTCCGCCACCGAGCCCTTGAGCACGCGGTTCATCTGTGCCTGTGACAGTTGCGCGGTCGATTGCTGCAGCCGGTCGAGCACGGGGCTGTAGATCACCGGCTTGCCTTGCGGATCAGTGCCGCCAAGTCCGAAAATGCCGCTTCCCTGCTGTAGGGCTACTACCCGCGCCTGGAGCTGCTCACTCTGCTTGCGCAGATCACCCAACTGCCCTTCGAGCCACTGCGATACCTGGTTGGTGGCCTTGAACTTGGTCTGAAATGTGTAATCGATGAGCGCCTGTACCAGGTGGTTGACGACCGATGCAGCGATCCTGGGATCGCGGTTGGTGTAATCCACTTCCAGCAGGCGCGTACCCGCCGTGACCTTGACTTTGAGATTGTTGCTGAAGGCCTTCAACACGCGGCCGCGGCGGACTGGTGAATCTTCCAGCGCCGCATTTGCTCGATCAGCCGGACCCTGCGGGCTCACCAGGCCCATCAGCCAACCAAGCGGGCTGAAGTGCGGTTTGAAATCCTCATTTTGCTCAAGATCGAGATCTTTGATCACCTTAAGTGCAAGTGCTTCCGACTGCAGAATGTTCGCCTGCGTCTGCAGATCGACGTTCACCGAGAGAGCATCCGAAGCGCCACCTGCGGCTGAACCCATAAGACTATCCAGCCCCAGGCTGTCGGAAGACGACTTATCCAGTTGGATTACGCTGATCGCTGTATATCTCCGGGTCATGATCACGGAGGCCAGCACCGCCAGCGCAAAGACAAATGCCGCGGTGAGGAAGATGGGCCGCTTTCTACGATGAAAGATAACGAGTAGATCCCGGAGAGTCGGATCTTTTTCAGGCAGAGGGTTCAATGGATTTCCACTCCCGGCTCGGAGGCGCGTATCGCCTGGTGCGGTGACTGCGTTTTCTTCGAAGTTCATGACGAGGACTCTGGGAGGTGCATCAAGCTGCTTCCACTGCCTGCGCACGTCTCAGCCAGGCCGGTTGTCGATTCATTGGTTAAGTGCCGAGTCATATGCGCTTACAGAGAGCAAATTGCGTGGAAGCGATCGCCCTGGTGGCAGTGCGCCCCCCCGCAGAAATGTCGGTATATGTAACAACATTAGTAGCTTCTGCTGACCGCACCACGGCCTGGCAAACCAAAGGTAACATTACTGTTGCATGATGAAGCTACAACTTCGGTGTTGTGGGATCCGTCACAAAGGCGGGAGGGATTCTGGCTTTCAGCGCTCGCGGATGCGAGCCGCAGCCGCTAGTTCAAGCGGAACACCACGCCGGCAGTGATGTTAACCGGGGTCAGGTCCCACTCTTTGAGTGACAGGTGCGAATAGGAGACCTCTCCCAGGCGCACGGAGAAACGGCGGGAAACCTTGAAGTCCACACCGCCGGCGAGTGTCCATTGAGTCCCCCTGTCTTCGACTGGCTTGGTGAATCTTTGCCCCGCTACCGGAGGATGGCGAAAGCGCCAACCGTTGCCGGCACCGATCAGGAAAGCCCCATAAGGAACAAACCGTCCGTATCGGATGGCCACACGTGGCCCAATCAGAGCCGATTCCTGGTGTTGCACGTTCTCACGCCGTTGAATCTGGCCCCTTACCTCCAGGCCCACGAAGTAGGGGGTCTGCAGATAGCCGCCCAGCGAATAGCCGAACAGGACCGGGGCATAATAGCGGAAATCGGGCGTGACGTTTGTTGGAAACGTCGCATACACAGAGATGTTGTTGTGTGGCTGCAGGCCGGATACGATCTGCGCCGTCGCGGGGCAAACCGCTGCGACCGAGAGCAGCGCTCCGGCTGCTACCGAGAAAAAGAGTTTGCATAAGGGACTGTTCCTGATCATGCCTCGATCCGGTCGCCGGGCGACGGCCGCCGACAGATAAAGCGCAGCGAGCCACCGGTTGGGGGCAGCGAAGTGCCGGAGTGCGTACAACGACATTTGCCTTTGTTCCATGGGGGATGACCGAGCTGCCCGTGACCTGTATTGCTTGTATTGCATTACCTTCGGCACGTGATAGTCCACGAATGTGGTAGATACGAATTTGGTCCACGGTATGCCACGCCTTGCTTTCGCTCCCCTGGTGTCCATGCGTTAGGTAACGTGAATGCTTGCCGTAAATGTGCCGATGATTTACTGGTGGAGTCTGCAGCAAGCATGCGCGTGGCTACGAACGCCCAGGAGACAGCCGCACCTACGGCAAGCGCCGCAGCTGCGAGTACCGCCATTGGTACTGTTACGACTTCGATTGAGCGAAGATCATCAATCCGAGGCGGCTCGCGCGGTGACAGGTTCAGGCCTTCTACGCCGGTCATCCTCAACCTGGTACAGGTGTTCGACCTGTTTTTGCTGGGTTGCAGTGGGCTGCTGGCCACCGGCCTGATACCGCCGCAGCAGGGATCAGCGGGCACGCTGTTGCTTGCTACCATCACGGCCAGCCTGGTGACGGCGGCCTTTCTGGCGCGTGGCGGTAATTACCGTCTGCAAGTTCTGGTCTCGCTGGGAGCGCAGTTGCCCTTGCTTGGACTGCCATTGCTGCTGGGCTGCGGCAGTTCCATCGTCTGCTTGTTTTTATTGCGTGAGGACACAAGCCAATTTCATGCATGGCCGTTTTTCTGGCTTGCCTCGGCCGCTTGCCTGGTCACCGGGTCACGAGTTTACCTGGCACGGCTGCTGCGCGAGCTGAGCGAGTCGGGCCGGCTGGCTCGCCGGGTGGCCGTCATTGGCGCTGGACATTTCAGCCGTGAATTCATCGAACGGCTACGCGCCGAACCTCACGCCTTTACGATCGTAGGTCTTTATGACGACCGGCTTTCGCGTGTTCCCGCGGTGCAGGACGGGGTGCGCCTGCGGGGCACGGTGCGGGACCTGCTTGCCCGCAGCCGCGAAGAACAGATCGACCTGATCGTGATCGCGCTACCGCTGCAGGCCGTCGCTCGCATTGCCGATATTCTGGAACAGATTGGCAGTGCGGTCGCCGATGTTTGCCTCACGACTGATTTCGCCGGCTTCCGGTATAAGAGCAGCCAGATTTCTTCCGTCGGGGATAACCCAGTGGTGCTGATTGAGGAGCGCCCACTCAAGGACTGGCGCGCAGCCAAAAAGCGCGCCTTTGACCTGGTGCTTGGGTCCTTGATCCTGATTGTGTTTTCGCCTTTGCTGGCGCTGATCGCGCTAGCCATCCGCCTTGACAGCCCGGGCCCTGTGATCTTTCGCCAGCCGCGGCTGGGTTTCAACAATCGAACGTTCACCTGCTACAAATTCCGATCCATGCATCATGGCATGACCGACTTGTTGGGAGACAAGCAGGCCACCAGGGGGGACCCGCGCGTGACCAGGTTGGGAAAATGGCTGCGAGCCCTCAGCCTCGACGAATTGCCGCAGATCTTTAACGTGCTGCAGGGTGATATGTCGCTTGTTGGGCCGCGGCCGCATCCACCGAATACCAAGGCAGCCGATAAGCTGTTTACGGAAGTGGTGGCCCGGTATGCCTTCCGCCACCGCGTAAAGCCAGGCATCACTGGTTGGGCGCAGGTGAACGGCTGGCGAGGCGAAACGAAAACGCTGGACCAGATCGAGAACAGGGTTTCCTGCGACCTTGCCTACATCGAACGCTGGTCGCTGTGGTTCGATCTGCGCATCCTGGTATTGACCCTCACGCGGGAGATCCTGAGCCGGCACGCATTTTAAGGGCTAAGTGCGAATACTGATGACATCGGTCTGGCTGATTACCCGCATATCGCCCGGTGGACGGCTGAGCCCGGAAATGTATCCTCGGCGGTGCCCATTCGGGCAGACAAACCACTGTTCGTACAAGGTCTCGGAATGCCTTGAAGAGCTGGTACGAGGTCCACTTTCAAATGCCATTGGCTGCTCTGTCATGATTTGGCCGCACTGCTTGCAGTTTTCTACTGGCATATGGTTTTTCCTCTGCTGATTGGATGAGGAATTGCCAGGACGAGAATAGCCGGCCGTGAAGTTAGCTAACTTTGGTAACGGAGAACCCAGGGCGGGTTGAGATGTCCTCTGGAGCGCTAACCCGCATTTCTCACCACGACTGTCCGAAGACAACCACGATGCCCCCACCCCTGGACGGGTGCCCCATGTTCCCCGGATTTCCTGTTGAGTTTGGTGGCGT
>CAZZVD010000117.1:0-10951 GCA_964657465.1 uncultured Acetobacteraceae bacterium
GTAAAAGCCCGCCCACATCTCCCCGCAAAAACGCGGTGAGATATGGGGCACCCGGCGCCGTGGTGAAGGATGAGGGTTGGATCTTCATTCAAAATTGGACTGGAAATCTCTGCGCCTGGACCGACCGCCAGATCCGATTTACATCTGGATACGCGCCGCCTTCTTCAGCACAGCCCACTTCACTGCATTTGCAGGTTCCTGCAAACTGCGCCGCACCATTTCGAACATGATCACGTAAACCCAACCAAGGATCAGTCCAAGCGCCACGCCCGCTTCTACCAGCAGCGCTGTTTTCGGCCACGACTTGAAGTGCGGAGGGACGGCGGCATCGATCACCTCTACCGCGGGTGACTCCTTCGCCTCATCCATGCGTGCCGCCTCATCCTGACGTGACAGCATGTTGAAGAGCTCTTCGTGGTACTTCACTTCGCGCAACTTACGCACATATTCAATCGCCAAACCGGGCACTGTCGAGGTGGTTAGCTTACCCACCTCCGTGTCACTCTGCGACGGATCGCCCTCTACCTTTTGCAGGTTCTGCTTCAGGGCAGCGATCTGCTGTTGCATGCGCGCAATATCCGGATTGCCTGGGGTCTCCACGGTGAGCAGATCTTTCAGCGCGAGTTCCCGATTGGTGATCTGTGCTCGATACCCGGCCACCAGGCGAATCGCTTGCTCTGTCTGGTTTGGCAGCGCGAGCACCCCCGTCTGCAACTGCGTCTGCTTGAGGGCTACTTCCGCTTCCTCCAACGCATTCTTTTCGTTCTCCAACTGCGCATCAAAAAACTGTTGCCGGCGGCCTGCCTCAGTCAACGCCAGATTATTATTCCGCTTGTTCAATTCTTCCACATAACCATTCGCAATCGCAGCCGCCCGAGCGGGACTGCGGTCCTCCACGATGACCGCAATCGTTCCTTCCAGGGTAGTGACGATCGTTGAGCGCTTACCCAACTCGATCTCCGCCAGTACAAGATCGGGCCGCTTATAAACCTTCTCCAGGTCGAATCGCTTCACCAGGGCTTCTGCCGTCGTCCTGCTTCTGAGGAGCGCCAGAAAAATATCGTTTGGATCTTTCGCGCCTAAGCCATGTCCACCCAGGCTGAGGGCATTTCCTACCTGGCCCATCAGCAGGGCTGCCGAGGATACCGCTTGCTCTGGAGGCATGATGTCAGTCTCGGCCCGATATTCCACCGGGAGCAGGGAGGCGACGATGAACGCAAGTATGCCGCAAACCAGCGCGGAAATAATCCATATCCATTTACGCTTCGCCAGGATGATGAAGATATCCAGCAGCGTGACCCTGCGTTCCCCCTCCTGAAAGGGGGCGCTCTCTCGTGCCTCAAATTCCTGCAGCATTTCGGTCTGTGACGGTCGCATGGGAAAGGGCGTCGTTCGCCCACAGCTTCTTGATATTTGATGCGAATTCCCTCCGCTTGTTTGCTCTGGCAAGCTTTGGTAAAGCCGCTTGTCGGCAGCCACCCAGAGACGCCGCATTCACATCTAAAGTGCTGCGGAGGCGGGTTGAAAGTAGCAGTCATTCATCATTGGTTCGTTACGCTGGGCGGCGGAGAACGTGTGGCTGCTGTGCTGGCCGGCATGTTTCCCGATGCGGATATTTTTACGCTCATGGCGTATCCGCCAGGCCTCCCTCGGGCTCTCCGGCACCGCTCCGTGCAGACATCTTTCCTGCAGAAGATTCCCGGTGCGGCGCGCATGCATCGGCTCCTCATGCCGCTGTACCCCTATGCTGTCGAGCAGTTGGACCTGCGCGCGTATGACCTGGTGTTGAGTTCCGACAGCGGACCCATCAAGGGCGTTCTGCTGAACGAGTCCGCGGTGCATGTCTGCTATTGCCACTCCCCGATGCGCTACCTGTGGGGTGGCTACCACGACTACCGGTCGGCCATGTCGCCGCTCATCCGCTTTCCCTTTTCTCTGGCGGCACACTATGTGCGCAATTGGGATTCGCTGGCAGCGCAACGGGTCACTCACTTCGTGGCAAATTCCGAGTATGTGGCGAAACGCATTCGGCAATACTACGGAAGGGAAAGCACCGTCGTATATCCGCCGGTCGATGTGGGGCGCGGCTTCCTTGCGAACGCACGCCACGACTTTTACCTGGCTGCCGGGCGATTGGTCCCGTACAAGAAGACCGAGATACTCATCGAGGCTTGCAACCTCCTGCGCCGCCCGCTGCGCATTGTCGGCAGTGGCCCGGAGATGGAGAAGCTGCGGCGGATCGCTGGGCCCACCATTGAGTTTCTACCGGACGCTGACGATCAGACTCTGTGGCAGAACTATGCGGAGTGCCGCGCCCTGCTCTTCGCAGCCGATGAAGATTTTGGCATGGTGCCGGTAGAGGCGCAATCCTGCGGCCGGCCGGTCATTGCCTACGGCAAGGGCGGTTCACGCGAGACCATCAATGGAGTTTTTTTCGACGAGCGCCATCCGCTGCTGGAGAAAGGTGCTCCGACCGGCATCTTCTTTCATGAGCAAACCACCCACCAGGTGGTGCAGGCGATACTCGCACTGGAAGCGATGGAAACCTTGTTTGTTCCTTCGGCCATCCAGCAGCACGCCCAACGCTTCAGCTCGTCACGATTCGTCAGTTCAATCTCCGCGCTCATTGCCGAGTGGGCGCCCCACGCCTCCGAGAGGATTGCCGTTGTGGCGGAAGACCCTGCGGCCTGAACGGAAGCCTGGTGCGTCAACCCTCTTTCAGGAACACGGACTGATTGCGCAAGACAGCAATGTGCGCAAGGTAGCGCATCAGGACCTCGTACCGATCCGGTCCGAGCAGGCGGAGGGCCCACCGCAGCAGGCGATGCACCGCCCTCACCCGTACATCCACGGGGTTAAACTCGCGCCAGGTTTGTTTAGGCGCAGCCTTACTACCAGAAAGCAAGCCAAGTCGATGCGCGAAGCGAGAGAAGCCTCCCGAGGCATTGAACGGGTCTTCGGCGCGCCACCGGTCGGCGAGCATGGCGTAGATCCGGCGGGCCAGCCTGGTCACGTTGGTTCCATCACTGAGCCGGTCGAATCCATACGGCATTGCTTCCAACTGTGCCACTGTATTGGTAAGGACGGCTGCTTTGTATTGCTTTACCAACTCCTCCAGGTCGGGGCGATCGGCAAGCTGATAGCGATCGGTGTTGCGGGAGAGGGATGCTGGATCGGTCACGACAATACCACTGAAATGAAAAAAGCGAAGGCGGCTGCCGTCAGTGAGTTGGTATCCCCCCGGGGCAGGTTGCAAAAAGCGATCATGGAGATTCCAGCAACCCATGTTGTACCCGCGATGGCGGAGTACCGCTACCCCTTCAAAGAATCCCGGGGCCAGGTTCATCCACTTCTGATCGACGAACAGGCCGGTTCGGCCTTCGCTGAATCCGAGGTCGAGGCATCGCTCTTCCCACCAGTCAAGCAGGCGGCCGGTTTCCTGAGAGCGTCGCAGCCCGATAAAGCCAAGGTTGTAAGTGCCGTTGTAGAGCATCTCCTGTTCGCTCGGGCCTTTGCCGTCATTCACAGGAGTGGTCATATGCGGGGTCAGCACCACGTTGGCATGCGATAACTCGTCGTACACCTCGGTAAACGGCGCATACACGTAAATATCCGGATCGAGGTAGACCAGTTCATCGAGACCATACTTTCGAAAAAGAAATTTCAGAAAAGTAGGTTTTACATTCGTGTTCAGTTCCAGAATGTCGTACTTCATCGCCTCCGCACGCAGGTCGCGGAGTCCGATCTCCTGAACAAACACCGGCGTATAGCCGTAGCCCTCGAAAGCCGCTTTGGTTTGCAGGTCGAGATCGGCCACGATGAGAACGAACACTTCCTGATCAGGATGGTGTTGGCGGAAAGACGCCTGAAGCGTCATGGCAAAACCGTGGTAGTTGGGAGAGACAATCGTGCAAGCTGCCCTTAACACGGCAGCATCCATAGTTCGTGAGGCCTGACCATGCTGCCAAAGATGAAAGGGATAAGCCCAGCGTTGCCCCACCAGAATGGAAAGGGCGTTACCCGGCGCGAAACGACGCCATGGCCAGACTTGTCCGGTTGCGCTTCCGGAAGTGCGGTAAGCACCCGCCACGGTTGCGATCGCTGTGTCGGCTATCAGACCAATTCGCCGAAGTGGCCTGCCGGTGGTACAACCTGACCCACCGGAAAGCCGTCCATTTCAGTACCGTCTATTACTGTCCTTACGTGATGGTGCGGATCCCCGAAATCTGGCTTTGTGTGTGACCAAAGCCCATGGTGCCTAATGCATTCTGTTGCTGAACAGCCCATCGCCGCCTTTACCTCAGGAATCGCGGTCCATCAAATGCCCTTCGGTGCCGAAGTGGTTTCCCCGGGTCTGGTTCGGTTCCGACTCTGGGCGCCCGGCGCGGAGAAGATCTCTCTCGAACTCGATGGGGAACAAGAGCAACTGCAATTGCGACAGGGCGACGATGGGTGGCACGAGATCACCACTCCTCTGGCGCACGCCGGCAGTCGCTACCGCTTTGTGCTACCCGACGGCCTGCGCGTCCCCGACCCGGCCTCGCGGTTTCAGCCGGACGACGTGCACGGCCCGAGCGAAGTCATCGCCCCGGCCAGCTACCAATGGAGCGATCGCGCATGGCGCGGCAGAGCCTGGGCAGAGGCGGTCATCTACGAAATTCACGTGGGTACCTTCACCCCCGAGGGAACATTTCTTGCCGCCATCGATAAGCTGCAGCACCTGGCAGACCTTGGGGTCACCGCCATCCAGTTGATGCCGCTGGCCGATTTCACGGGCCGCCGCAATTGGGGCTACGACGGCGTCCTGCTGTACGCGCCTGATTCCTCGTATGGGCGTCCAGAAGATTTGAAGGCGCTGGTCGAGGCGGCGCATGCGCTCGGCCTGATGGTCATGCTCGATGTGGTCTATAACCACTTCGGCCCGGACGGAAATTACCTCTCCTTGTACGCTCCCCAGTTTTTTACGGAACGGCACAAGACGCCGTGGGGCGACGCCGTGAACTATGACTCGAAGGGCAGCAGCTTCGTTCGCCAATTCGCCATTCACAATGCGCTGTATTGGCTGGAAGAGTTCCACCTGGACGGCTTGCGCATGGATGCCGTGCACCAGATCAAAGACGATAGCCCGGAACACTTCCTCGATGAGATGGCCCGGCGCGTCCGCGTCAAGGAATGGGGCCGCCCCATTCACCTGGTGTTAGAGAATGAACTCAACCAGGCGAGCCGGTTGTTGCGTCGCGAAGATGGTCAACCAGCCGCTTTCACCGCCCAGTGGAATGATGACATCCACCACGTGCTGCACACCGCTGCCACGCTTGAGAGCCAGTCCTACTACAACGACTTTGCCGGCAACACCGAACTGCTTGGGCGTGCGATGGCCGAGGGCTTTGCTTTCCAGGGAGAGATGATGGAATCGCTCGGCAGTGAGCGGGGCGAATCCTCCGCGCAGCTGCCTCCCACGGCCTTTGTCTCGTTCATTCAGAATCATGATCAGATCGGCAATCGAGCCTTCGGCGATCGCCTTACCTCCATTGCCCCACGTGAAGCGGTGCGCGCCGTCGCTGCCTGCTACCTGCTCCTGCCAGAAATCCCCATGCTTTTCATGGGCGAGGAGTGGGGCACCAAGCGCCCCTTCCCCTTCTTCTGTGACTTTCCCGGTGAGCTGGGACAACTGGTGCGCAAAGGCAGGCGCGAGGAGTTCAAGGCTCTGCCCGAGTTCCAGGATCCGGATCAGCGTGAGCGCATCCCCGACCCCGGGCATGATCAGACCTTCCTCTCCGCCAAGCTGGCGTGGGAAGAGCTCGATCGTCCCGAGTACAGTGAATGGCTGGAATGGTACAAGCACGTTCTGCAGGTACGTCGCGAGCAGATCCTGCCATTGCTGGACCAGATCGGAGCGCATGCCGGTCAGTTCAAAGTGCTTGGCGAAGGAGCCGTGCTGGTTTCGTGGAAGATTGCCGGGGGGAGGCAGTTGGTCTTGCAGGCAAACCTATCCACGAACGAAATTTCTGCGGCGCCCAACCACGACGCGCAAACGGTTTGGCAAGAGGGCCGGGTGGAAGGCGATCGCATGGGTCCCTGGTCCGTTCTCTGGTCCATACAAACTATGCAGTAAAACAGGAAGGGGGCCGTGAGCGGCCCCCTCGAAGGAATCTTCAAGCTTCCTTGCTTTCAAGCGGCTTTGCGGGACCAGGCGAATACGACTGCAGCACTTGCCAGCCCTGCGATCGCCGCGGCCCAACCCGGGTGCAGCCCGGCATTGGTATAGGTGCTGTGACGAATCGACGGGTGTTGACCCCGTACGTGTCCATCCTCGCCCGCCTGCCACAGATTGTCATGCCCCGCGGTGTTTTCCTCTCCCGATTTCACCTGCGCCTTGATCATGCCGGAAGAGGCGTGATCCAGAAGGCCCGGCATGACCTTGTTGGCGAGCGACATCATTTTGCCCGAGCCACCGACGAAAATCGACCTGCGCGGATGCTGCGCCGCGTAGAGTATGGCGCGCGCGACATCTTCGGGCGCATAGACGGGTGGCGGCAAAACTTTTTGCTGGTTGGTGTAGTTCTTTGCGTGTTCGTGAAAGGGTGTACCAATCGAAGCGGGCTGAATGAGGGTAATCGAAATGGGTGATTGCTCATCCATCTGTTCCCGGCGCAGGGCCTCAGTGAACGCCTTGATGGCGTGCTTGCTGACCGAGTACATGCTCTGCATGGGGAAGGCGAAGTCGGATGCGACTGAGCCCAGGTTGATCAGGGCTCCTCCGCGTTGCTTGAGAGTACGCAAAGCGATGGTGGACCCATAGACCATGCCCCAGAAGTTAATCTCGAACAGCTGGCGGTGGTCCTCTTCAGAAACCTGATCGAGTCGGCCCCAAAGGCCCAGACCCGCGTTGTTCACCCATGTATCAAAGCCGCCGAAGCGTTCGATGGTTTCGGAGGCCAGCTTTTCAACGTCTTCTCGCTTGCTGACGTCGGTAACGACATAATGTGCGGTGCCGCCGCTGTTACGAATGTCCTCTACGGCTTGTTTCAGTGCTCCTTCGTTGCGAGCAGCCAGCACAACCCTGGCTCCCGCCCGGGCAGCCAATTGCGCTGTAGACAGGCCGATACCGCTACTCGCGCCGGTAACAACGATGGTTTGTTCTGACAGTGGTTTCAAATGTATTTTCATAACAATTACGACGCCTGGTCGAATGAAATGGGTGTCCATCGCGCTAGGAGCAAAATCGCGTCATCGGGGCATGTCGCCCGATTTACCGGGGCCAGGGATTACGGTCTCATGCCCTGGGAACCACACCGGCAAAATCGGCCTGCCCTGATGGTGGGTTCGTCGCCCCTGCCGGCTCGTCACTCGCGGCGTGATCACTCCGGCCTTCCAGCAGCCTGATGGCTGCGCGGTAGCCATGCAGCGTACCCACGTCGACATAGTCGATGCCGGCCTTGATACCCACCGCTGCTCCACCTTGTGCCAGCCAGGCATTCACCAGGGTTCCGAAGTACTCATCGCGGCGCTCCGGACGGCGCCACAGGACGTGCAACTGGTGGAAGACCCGTCCGGGCATTTTAATGGCGCCCCAAACCCAGTGTGAGCGCGCACTCCGCTGCTTCACCTGCACCTCTTCTACGCTGCCGTTTTCAGCAACCACAACGGCATCGAATAGTTCGGGCCGCTCCACTGGAAAGAGCAAGAACGAAAGCGTGTGATCCGGCAGGGAAGCGAGGCCATCTTCCGGAGACCAGATCGTATCTGGTAATCCGATCACAACATTTTCGTCTTCATGGATGAGTGGAGCGGCTCGAAAGATCGCGTCACACAGGCCACCGGGTTGCGGCTGCACCACGTAAGCGATGTCGGCATCGAGAACGCGTCCGCCGTAATATTCAAGAATGTCTGTCTTCCCTGGAGAGATGACAAAGCAAAGCTTGTCAGCGCCGCCGCGGATCATCCTCTCGACCAGGTACTCGCTCACAGCGCGCGGCCTTTCTTCTCCGCCTTCCACCCGGCTGCCGACCGGTAGCAGCTCTTTCGAGAAAGCAAGCGGCTGAATGCGGCTGCCCGCTCCCGCTGCTGGAATGATCCCCCACATCTAAGCTTCACCCAATCCCGCAACCAGCGCGCGTTCACACAGCGTTTCCAATTCAAGCACGCGGCGATCTGCCGTATGTTCTTGCAACGTCCGCGCACGCGCAGCCTCGGCCATGCGCTTGAGCGCTGCATCTTCTAATGAAAGTGCTTCCACGACATCGCCGGCCGAGTGCACCTCAAGTATTTCGTTTCCCGGTACAAAGAAGTTTTCCAACCCTTCCCAACCATCGGTGAGGATCGGAGCGCCGCAGGCCGCTGCTTCGAACAGCCGGCCAGAGGGACAGTAGCCGTACTGCGCCATGGCGAGGCGTGTGACATTCAGCGTCGCGCGCGCGGAACAGAAGAAAGCTGAGTGCTGTGCTGATTCCAGATGCCGGGTAAAAAACAGGTTCGGCGACCAGGGAAAGTTTTTGGGGTACTGCGCACCGGCGATGACAAAACGGCTTTGGGGCAGCCGTCTGGCGGGTTCGAGGAACAACTCAGAAAGCGCCGCCTGCCGATCCTCAGCGTAGGTGCCGAGATATGAGAGCGCGCCGCGGAAATGATCTACCGGCGCCACCGGGTGGTGCGATTCCGGATCGACCCATCCGTACAGAGGCGCTACCGCCCGCGCGCCTAATTGCAATTGCAACTCACTCAGCGCGCGGCCACCCGTGTAGCTAAGTACAAGATCAAAGCCGGAGAGCCCCGCCGGCGGCAGATAATCCACGGTCGCGCCGTTGCGCACGGCGTTGAGTGTGACCGGGGTATCCATGTCATAGAACACGCGGATGCCCGCCCTGGAATTCAGAATCAACTCAGAGGCGAGCACGCCATCAGGACAGAAGCTGGTACACATGGCCACATCGGCATGGCCAAGTTCCCGTTTGGCCTCTTCGGCGATCTGGTCGATGGATGCATAGAGGCGCAGGCGGGCCCTCCCTTGCAGTTCCGTTATATCCCGGGTGCTGGCGTAATACGGCACGTCTTTCTCGTAGAAAACTACGGAGTGGCCGCGGCGCTGCATCGCCCGAATGAGCGACCGCCAAAGAGTGGCGTGACCATTGCCCCACGAAGAGGAGACCGTCAAGCCAAAGATCACGATGTGCATGCTTGCTCCAGCAGGGCGCCAACCCCGCTGTCTCTCAGATGAAGTGGGAGACACAGGAGATGTTTCGCGGCTGCGCGATGCGGAGCCTGAGATGTGGAGCCTGATAAGTGCGTTGGGCGCACCTCTACTTCAGCGGCCGCTCGTCAGCTCACTTAACGCACATTCTCAGGTTCGGCGATTTGTTCGAAGTTCGCAGCCAGCTTGTCCAGCGCGGCGGGTACATCTTCTCCGCTCAGGGGCTTTCCGTGGCCGGGTACGACTGTGCGGGGCTTCAACGCCGCCAGCTTGCGCACTGAAGCCTTGGCTGCTTCCCAGTCGGAGGTGAAATAGGAAGGCGGCCCGTGCAGTTCGGGATGCTGCGTGAGTGCTGCTGCGAAAAAGCTCTCGGGTTTAGTGGTGCAGAAAGCGTCACCCACCAGCAGTGTCGCATCGGCCTGGCGATAGAACGATACGTGTCCCGGGGTGTGGCCAGGGGTGTGCAGCAGAGTCCAGCCGGGCAAATCTGCCAGGGCAAGCTGAGCGCCCTTGCTGGGCAGACCACGCAGTCGACCACTGAAGTCGAAGGGTCCCTTGGGGTAGGTGGGCGATAGCAGTGACATCATGCCTCCGCCTGCCTTCCAGTTTGGCGCCGGGTATTCCATTTTGCCGGTGAGGTATGGGTGTTCCAGCGCATGTGCGTAGATTGGCACGTTCCAGTGTTCCGCTAATTCTTTCGCTGAGCCTGCATGGTCAAAGTGGCCATGTGTGAGGACGATTGCATTGGGTGGCCCGGGCAGATGCTTCTCGGCCCAGCCCTGGATGCGTGCTGCGGTGTGCGGAATGCCCGCGTCAATCAGCGTCCAGGAACCATCCTGATGGGTCACCGCAAATACATTCACGAATGCAATGCGCAGTCCCAATACGCCGGGTGCAATTGTATCCATCGTGCGTACGTCTACTTCGGGTACATCTACCTTAAGCATGCTTCTTCTCCATCGTGCCGGCGTTGGTTACTGCAGAAGCGCGGCTTTTGAGTTGTGTGTGTTCAAGGCGGCAGCGGCCAGGGTCAGAGAAAGAGCGGACCAGCGGAAGATATTGCGAGAGCACATCATCCATAGTTAGGATGCAAAGCTCGTCAGCGGAATCAGGTAAATCAGAGGCCCATCGCGAAAGGTTTCCGATCGGAAAAAGTCGTGAGATACGGGGCACTCTGTGAGGGTGAGGCACCCATTCACTACCACCACTACTCCGGGTGCCCCATATCTCACCGCGGTTTTTACGCGGGGAGATGTGGGCGGGCTTTTCCCCTATCTCCCTTCCAGGAAGTATCCCAGCATCGCAGAGTTGCTGGTCGGGTCTGTGAAATCCCACATCTCCCCGGATTTCCTGTTGAAGGCTGTGGCCTTGTCGATCTGCATGCGGTTTTCCTCAATGAAAACCCGTAACAAGAATCCGGTCCCGACTGGAAAAGTCGTGAGATACGGGCCACCCAAATTTGTTACAACGATAGATACACGGTGAGGCACCCATTCACTTTCACCACTACTCCGGGTGCCCCATATCTCACCGCGGTTTTTACGCGGGGAGATGTGGGCGGGCTTTTCCCCTATTTCCCTTCCACGAAGGTATCCCAGCATCGCAGAGTTGCTAGTCGGGTCCTGTGAATTCCCACATCTCGCGAAAAACGAGCGAGATGTGGGGCACCCGGCACCCGTTACGGAAGGTGGTGGCTCTGGCAATCTGCCCGAGCCCTCATGATTCGTTAGGCCTGCAGCTTGGTGCCCTCACAGCCAGGAT
>CAZZVD010000117.1:11051-14814 GCA_964657465.1 uncultured Acetobacteraceae bacterium
GCCCGAGCCCTCATGATTCGTTAGGCCTGCAGCTTGGTGCCCTCACAGCCAGGATGGTGGCATTGGCAGGCCAACTCAACCATGTTCTTCTCGTCGCTGCAAATTTCACTACAGTAACGACTGCCTTCCGCAGCCATGCAGGTGCAGGCGGGATGCGCGCACTTCTTGGATCCGGTCATGTGTCCTCTTTCCTGTCCTCAGACCGTTATGGCCTTGTGAGGCTGCAGGTATAGACAACGTGTACTGCATGTTTGGTTGCTTTGCCTGGACTCGTAGCTGCTGGAGCGGCAGACCGGCCCACCACACAGTTAGACCGCTACTTCGAGGGCATTGATTTTGGTCGAGATATCAGTGGACAAGCTCTTGAAGTCGAACGCGAGCGCCTTCTTTTGCGCCTCCGTGCTGGCGGCCAGCAGGTCGGGGTAGGCGAGGACCTCGCACCCAGGAGACACGGCAAAGCCCGTGGTGTCGGCGAGGCGGCAACTCAAGCGGATCAGATCGGGGATACCCCAGGATGCACCGTCCAGGGCGGCTTCGTGATGGTCGCTGACAACCTCCGCGAAATAGCCAGGGAGGTTCCAACTGGCGATCAACTGGCGGCCGGCTTCACAGTGATCGAAGCCGAACAACTCGCGCTCGCGCTCCAACAAACTGCTGGAGGGCCCGGCGTGGCTGGTCAGCAAAGCAGCGTACTCCCGCGGAAGGAGAACGGCCAGAGCAGTGCGGCCTATATCATGCAACACGCCCGCCGTGTAAGCAGTGTCTTTATTCAACAAAGTCGGGCCGGCGAGTTTTTCGGCGATCAGTCCACAGGCCAGGCTATGCCGCCAGATCGCGCGCAGGGAGGCGTGATTCAACGACTTGCCCATGTACGAGCGCACACCGACAGTAAGGCAAACGCCGCGCAAGCTGTCGGTGCCGAGAAGGGCAATGGCCTGCAGAATGCTTTGAATCGGCACCCGGCTCGCGTACAAAGCAGAGTTAGCTATCGTCAGCACTTCGCTGGCAAACGCTGAGTCTTTTGAGATCAAGTCGCTCATGTTGCGCATCGACATATCTGCGCTTCCGGCCATTTGCATGACGCGTACGGCGATTTGGGGGAACGGGGGAAGGCGCAGGTGTGCCCACGGCAAGCTGGGTGCTGCCGTCTTGCTCGCTCCACCAGTCTGCAACGTCGGTATCCTTCCTGCGTTCCGCTGTTTCTAGATATCGGCAGGAGGGGCGGTGTAGTGAAGGTGGCACGGGAACGACCGCCGGGCTCTGGGCACGGAAAGGTCCGGGATGGACCAGGGGCAGGATCGAGCGGGTGAAGCGGAGGTGCAGGGGAACGGCTGAAGGCGGTTCCCCCTGCACTCGTGATTTAGACCAGGTCGCCGACTTTGCCTGCCAGATCGCTGGCAACTGAACTCACGTTGCTCGCCACGGAACCGACTCGTGAAGCGACATCGCCGGCCACATCCTTAGTGCTTTTGTAGACCCGGGTCGCATGCTTGCTCAGGTCATCACTGGTGTCTTTGATGTAGCCGCTCGCGTCCTGCAGGTTGCGCTTGAGCTGCTTGCGGGTTTTCTCCCCGGTCTGCGGAGCGTAGATGAGAGCGGCAGCGGCCCCGGCCGCGACCCCGAGAGAAAAAACTGCCCAAAAACGAACTGCGTTCATGAATCCACCTTTCACTTTAAGTGCACTGGAGTTCGCCCACTGAGACGGGCTTTCCAGCGTACAGGTTGCACAGGAATCGGTGACGAGAGGGAACTCCTCTCACCCAAGATTGCTATTGATTTTTGGAGCAAAAATACTTAAAATCAGATCTTTAGCATGTCTTGGCGGGCCTGATTACAATTTCCGCCCGGATCATTTGTTTGCTCATCTCCTTAGAGGATAACGGATCAATGGCAAAACGTCGTGGTAATCCCAATTGGGGCAAGCCGGAGCCGATCGGCCCTGTAGTCCCTACTGTGACTTCTTTTGAACAGGTGGTTAAAGAATTTAAACTGACCCCCGATCAGTACGTGCGTTCCACACGCTTGCGCGAGTGGGCGCGGCGGAATAAGAACTCGAAGTATATCCCGGAAGCATTGCTCGAGGCCTGGGGTTTTGAGATCGAATCCACACTGTAACTAGCCCGCTGAGCGGGTGAAACAACATCCTGAAGAAACGCCGCCCCGAGCGGCGTTTTTTACGTTCTGAAAGCTTTTGTGACAGCCGCTCGACACTTGGCAGACAATAGCAGCATGCAGCCAAAACCGCCATTTACCGACGTACCCGGGGCGCTCGCCGAATTCAAGGCAGGCCGCATGATCGTCGTAGTCGACGACGAAGACCGGGAAAACGAGGGCGACCTTACCCTGGCGGCAGAGTTCGTCACTCCCGAAGCAATTAACTTCATGGCCCGCTTTGGCCGGGGTCTGATCTGCCTGAGCCTCACGGAAGAGCGGGCCGACTACCTTCGGCTCGGCCCTATGACGCAGCAGAATTCTTCTCGCTTTGGCACTGCGTTCACCGAAACGATTGAGGCCCGTGAAGGCGTGACCACCGGGATTTCTGCTTACGACCGCTCGCACACGATCCAGGTAGCCATCGACCCGCGGATGACGGCAGCCGACCTGGCGCGCCCGGGGCACGTATTCCCCTTGCGCGCACGCCGCGGCGGCGTGCTGGTACGCGCCGGCCAGACCGAGGCATCGGTAGACCTGGCGCGGATGGCAGGCCTGATCCCGGCAGGCGTGATTTGCGAGATCATGAACGACGACGGAACCATGGCCCGGGTGCCCGACCTTATCGAGTTCTGCAATCTGCATGGCTTGAAGATGTTGACCGTGGCCGAGCTGATCCGCTTCCGCTTGCAGAATGAGCGTTACATTTTCCGGGTGGCGGAAGCAGTGCTGCCGACCCGCTTTGGCGACTTTCGCATGATCGCTTATGAAAGCGAGGTCAACGGCGGGGAGAGCCATTTGGCCCTGGTGCGGGGAGAGGTCAGCTGCGAAAACAACCCTGAGCCGGTGTTGGTGCGGGTGCACTCGCACTGCCTGGCTGGCGATGTGTTTGGCACTACGTTGTGCGATTGCCACCGTGTGGTGCAGCGCTCGCTTGAGATGATTGCCGACGCTGGCAGGGGTGCGCTGATCTACCTGCATAGCACCAGCAAAGGCTTTCAGATTGATCGCGCGCTCGTTCCCCATCGCCTTCTGGTGCACCGGGAGGAGCGCTCGGGGGAACCCCACGACGATCGCCACCACCGCATTCTGCGCCAGGTCGGGCTGGGCGGGCAGATCTTGTCAGACCTGAATATCCGCAAGATCCGTCTGCTTTCGAACACACCGACCCATGTGCCGGCCCTGCAGGGTTTCGATCTCGAGATCGTGGAACAGGTCGGTCTGGCTCTGGATGGGGTACAGCCCAGTATTCGGTCCTGAACTTGCCAGTTATTGGCTTTGTGGCCTTGCGCTTTAAGCTAATTATTGGTGTGCGACGACATGTTTCGCGGGTCAGCTGGCTTCGCCCCTGTTCCGCAACAAATGAACGGGTGCCCCACATCTCGCTTGTACTTTGCGAGATGTGGGATTCCACAAATCTCGGCGCCTGAGTGTGGAAGGTGTATAGGACCTTGGCAAGAGATGTTGCCAGTAGGCAGTGGCCTGGTGGACAGCCGTGGAATCCCACATCTCGCAAAGTACAAGCGAGATGTGGGGCACCCGTCGTTCGTTAGAGAGAAAAGATCTCTCTAGCGAAATGCGGGTTAGCTGGCCCCCAATTTGTCATCCCGAG
>CAZZVD010000118.1:0-14807 GCA_964657465.1 uncultured Acetobacteraceae bacterium
TCGAGGGATGACAAGTTGGGGGCTAGTGGCGCTTGCCGGCATTGCCTGCGGCGTGCAGCAAACACCGGCGGGAAGCTCGCATACGCTTGTCCCTCAAACGCCAAACGCTGCTGTCATTCAAACGCCATACACGGCGGTCGGCCCACGCCACTAGCTACGGCATTGTGGTCGGAAGCTGAGGGTTGTGGTGAGAAATCCGGATTAGACCTGGATAGCCCGGATTTCTCACCAGTACTGATTGGCGACAGGTTGAAGGGAGCGGTGAGCCTGTTGCTGTGTTTTGGCTTGTGGCCTTGCGCGTTAGGTTAATTTTTGATGTGCGACGACCTGTTGTGCGGGTTAGCTAGCCCCCAATTTGTCATCCCTCGACTGCGTTCGGGATGACAAGTTGGGGGCTAGTCAGGCTTTGTGGTTGAAGGTGATGGTTATGGTGCAACCTGATTTTGAGGGGCTTGGCCCGGGCTTTGAGTGAGCTTGGGTTGCAGCATTTAGTAGAAGTCAGCATCAGTCGCGCGCACCGGGAAAACGCGAATCTGGTTACGCCGCCCCACCTCTTCGATAACACTGAGGCGATCGTCGATCGCGAACGCGACCCGCTCGCTGGGAAATATGCGCAGAATGTCATCGAGAATCTCTTGCTTGACCTGCGTATCTGGGCGGTGATCACCACCCTTGCGCATGAACAGGCGAAAGTAGGGGACTCGGTAGTGCGCCAACCACCGCACAGTCTTCGCGCCGGTTCTGTTGATGGGGCGGCCGGAAACCAGCACCACGGTGAAACATTGGGAGAGGGCCCGCACCCAGCGCACAACCGGTTCGACCGGTGGATCTTGCGCGCAGTCCGCAAAGAAGCCGCTCCAGTCTTTGCGGCCGGGCCCCTTCACTCGCCAAAGACGGTGCTCCGGGTTCGACAAGGTGCCGTCAATATCAACCAGCACAATCCTGCGCGGCGGCCACTCGATTTCGCCCTGATGCAACGCTTCGCGGGCTGCCCGGAGTGCTGGCGGACCGGCTTTGTCACGTGTATGACGGCTCACGCTTGATAGGATTCCGGATGCTCGCCACTGTTTGTTTCATCCACTCCCTTTGCTGCGTATATATGCACCCTTTCGCCTGACCCAAACCTGGTTTGGGCAAACTTGTAGTTTGGAAGGCGCACACTATATCGTAATGCGATACAATTTTGACATGAAGAGATCTCCGAAACTTATCTCTTACCAGCGGATCCACTTGCTAGCAGATTTCCGGCACCAACTTCGGCTCTTTCTTCTTTTTAGTGAAAAAGCAGCCGCCCGGTTTGACCTTCACCCCCAGCAACACCAACTCCTGCTACAGATCGCGGGGTCTCCCGAGGGCATAACACCGACTGTCAGTTATGCGACCGAGCGCCTGGGTCTTCGCCACAATACGGTGGTCGAGCTGAGCATCCGCAGTGAAGAAGCCGGGCTGGTGACACGTAAGCAGGCACTCGATGACAGGCGGAAAGTTATTCTGCAATTGACCCCGAAGGGAGAGCGGATCCTCCAGGCTCTTTCTGATGATCACGCGCGAGAACTGAACGTGCTTGCGCCCCAGTTGATTCGTGCGTTATCTGCCTTAAGCTCCTCGGCGCAGAAAGAAGCTAAGGGTGTGACCGAAAGAAAGCCTAAGTCGAACGCGGAAGATGAACAGGGAGGGAACCATGCAGGGTGAATCCTCAGCTCTTCGCGACTTCACCGTCGACCGAAGGGTGTGGCTCTTGTCTTTTATCGCGCTGATGATTGGTCTGGGTGCGGCGCTCCTTGCCACGCTGCTGCTCAAGCTGATCGCGTTCTCAACAAACATCTTCTACTATCATCGTTTCAGTGTGGTGGCTGTAAGCCCCGCTGGTAGCGGGCTAGGACTCTGGATGGTCTTCGTTCCTATAGTGGGCGGCATCCTGGTCGGCGTCATGGCTCGCTACGGATCTGACAAGATTCGGGGCCACGGCATACCTGAAGCGATTGAGGCTATTCTTCTCAACCGCGCCAAAGTGAATTGGAAGGTCGCCGTCCTGAAGCCGATCTCCGCAGCGATAGCGATTGGCTCGGGTGGTCCCTTCGGTGCAGAAGGTCCCATCATTATGACCGGCGGCGCCTTTGGCTCTTTGGTCGCGCAATGGATTCGGCTTACTGACGCGGAACGTACCACCTTGTTGGTGGCCGGGGCGGCGGCCGGTATGTCTGCCACGTTCGCGACACCGGTTGCGGCGATCCTACTGGCTGTAGAGCTACTTCTGTTTGAATGGCGCCCGCGCAGCCTGGTGCCGGTGGCAATCGCCAGCGCGTCCGCCGGCCTGTTGCGGCTCTATCTCCTCGGGTCTGGACCGATCTTCCCCATGCCGCCGGACATCGTAGTGCATCCCATCCAATTCGCAACCGGCGCGATGGCATTAGGAGCGCTTGTCGGCCTTCTGGCAGCCGCCATGAGCCGGATGATGTATGCATTCGAAGACATGTTCGAACATCTGCCGATTCACTGGATGTGGTGGCCCGCACTCGGTGGCCTTGGAGTCGGCATAGGCGGTTTCTACTTCCCACGCGGTCTGGGCGTGGGGTACGACAACATATCGCAGTTGCTGCAGGGCAACGCTCCGATCGCATTGATCTTTGGGATTCTCGCCGCCAAATCTCTCATGTGGGCTTTCTCCCTGGGGTCGGGAACGTCTGGCGGGGTTCTCGCTCCGTTGTTGATGATTGGGGGAGCAGCGGGTGCTCTTGCCGGGCACCTCGCTCACTTGTCCAGCAGCGAGCAGGCCTTCTGGGCGCTAATCGGCATGGGCGCCATGCTGGCCGGCTCGCTTGGCGTGCCATTGACCGCGATCCTCTTTAGTCTTGAGGTCACGCACTGTTTCACGGCGCTCCTCCCGCTCACACTGGGCTGCCTCTCGGCTTACCTGGTGACCGCCTTGATCATGCCGCGGTCCATCCTGACAGAAAAGCTAAGCCGCCGTGGCTACCATCTCACTCGCGAGTATGGGGTGGACCCGCTTGAGATTGTGATCGTGGAAGAGTTGATGTCTCCGGTTCCGCCATGGGGTCAGGCAAGCATGCCAGAACGTTTCACCTACGCTGATTGCACCTGCCGTAGCGCCGCCGAGTTAATGGCAACCGAGGGACTCTCCGCGCTCGCGGTTGTGGATCGCAAGTCGCAGAAGGTTACAGGCGAACTCACGTTGCTGGGTTTGCTCCAGGGGAGAAGCAAGTCTGTCATTCGAGAGCAAGAGCGGCTTCGGCTATTTAGCTGATGGTGGCAGCGAACCCTTCGCAGGGGAGAGCCCGGCACAGCCCAGGAGCGCATCCAGAGGCGTTTCATGAGGAAGCTTGGTGGTTCTCCCCACAGGCTCCCCGGCAAATTGTTCTCCGGAACTGGATTCTTCTCGAAATTCGTTGACAGCTTTTATCGGTTCGTACTAGCTTACCGTTAGTGAACGCTTACCTAAAAACCGGCCTCGACGCTCTGGCTGACCAAACGCGCATGGCCATCTTTCAAAAGCTTTCAGTGGGACCACTGGCGGTAAACGAACTGGCACGCATGCTTCCGGTTACGCGTCCCGCGGTCTCGCAGCATTTGAAAGTGCTGAAGGACGCAGGACTAGTTACGGATCTGAAAGCGGGGACGCGTCGCGTCTATCAACTTGATCCAATTGGTGTCGCCCGGCTGCGTACTCATTTTGACCAGATGTGGACGAAGGCGCTCGGTTCCTTTCAGGAGGCCGCCGAGAAGCCAGGGAAGGGAGTGAGAGATGTCAAGCTTCATAGACCTCGATCTAAGAGTAAGTAAGGCGGTGCAGGTGAGGGCGCCGATTGAGCGGGCCTTCTCCGTATTCGTAGAGCAGATGGAGACCTGGTGGCCTGCGACCCACCACATCGGCAAAACGCCCTTTGTAGCAATTTTCGTAGAACCGCGCGTGGGCGGCAAGTGGTACGAGCGCAACGCCAACGGCGAGCACTGCACCTGGGGTACGGTGCTCGCCTGGGAACCGCCCCACCGCGTACGATTGTCCTGGCACCTGGGTCCAGCGCACGATCAGCCGGACTGGGTGTTCGATCCGGATCTATCGAAAGCAAGTGAAGTAGAAATTCGCTTCCGCTCGTAAGGCCCGGACGTCACACTTGTCGAACTGGAACACTCAAAGCTTGAACGGCACGGCGAAGGCGCCGTCCAGCTTCGAGACATGTTCGACGGCCCGGCTGCATGGCAGAGTATTGTTGACCGGTATGCATCGTGCTTCGGAGCAGAAGCCGCAGAACGGGGTGCACGATGAAACCCGTAATCTTGCTTCGCATCGCGTCGGTTTTTACATTGATCCATGCCATTTTTCACACCATAGGCGGAGTCTTCGGTAATCCTGTGCCTGGTACTGCCGCGATGGTAGCCGCAACGATGCAGGCTAACAGGTTTACAGTTTTCGGCGTAACCAGAAGCTACGCGGATTTTTACTTCGGCATGGGCATGGGTATCACCATCGAACTCGCCGCACAGGCAATACTGCTATGGCAGCTAAGCACGCTGGCGAAGAAAGATCCGATGGTCCTCCGGCCAATCATTGCCGTCCTTGCAGCGGGCTACCTCGCGCTCGCTGTAAATTCTTATAGGTACTTTTTTCAAGGTCCGGTCATCGCCGAGGTCCTGATTGCGTTGTGTCTTGGATTGGCTATCCTGGTCATGAAGCGGGCGGAAACCTTGATGGCACCGCAGATGACCACGCAAGGCTGAACTGGGGATGGCGCTCAGCGAGCAAAGTGACTTTCGCAAGTCTGTAAATCTCCATGTGGTCGTCTTTATTCGCGAGCAGGCCTCAGAAGGCTCCTGAGACATCGTGGGGCCGCATCGGTACACTGCGGATCCATAAGCACCAAGGCTTGTGGTCTCGCTCCACAGCGCAGGAAGAAATCAAATGGGGTAAAAACCGCAAGCGCTCCACGCTTGCCGGTGTTTGCATCTCTCTTAAGAAGAGGCTGGCGAGATGGCGACCACAAAAGCGACTGGGAAGAAGTCCACGGCAAAAAATCCAGGCACCAAGGCAACAGCGAAAAAGGCGAGCAGGAAGTCAACAAAAAGTCAGACGGACAACTACACTCAGCCTGAATTGCGCGAGAAGATCAAGCAACAAGTCATGGCAGGTGACAAGGGTGGGCGGGCTGGTCAGTGGAGCGCGCGCAAGGCCCAACTGGTGGCGCGAGAGTACGAAGCGCAGGGCGGCGCTTACAAGCACCCGCGGGACGCCGCTCAAACCTCCTTAAAGCAATGGGGTGACGAGCGATGGCACACAGCTGATGGCAAGCAGGCGATGCAGGGCAAGGACACGCACCGGTATCTTCCGGATAAAGCGTGGAAAGAGCTTTCACCGGAGCAGCGCAAAGCCACCGATCGTAAGAAGGTAGCTGGCACCAGGCGAGGCAAGCAGTTTGTGGCGAATACTCCCTCTGCCGCAAAGGCCAGAAAAAAGGCAACCGGACCGAAACGCTGAACAATGCGTAAGCTCGCTAAACAAAAAAGAGGGCAGTCCATGGTTGGACTGCCCTCATTTGTACAGCGCTTGCGCAACCGTAGGTTATTGCTTCACAAGGTAGGGAGCATACGGTACACCCAGCCCCGTCACATCATCGTAACCAGGAGTGGTGTTGTTGAAAACGTCATTCAAGCCCTCGCAGATGGTGATACTGCAGGCCAACAGAGGGAAGGGTGTGGGATAGACGACAAACGGCACCGAGTTCATGGTAATCAATCGAACGCGGGTGTCATCGTTTACATAGCCGCGGAGTACTGCAGTCGGGCTAGCCGGCGCATCCACATCGTTGATCGCTGCGCTGGTCAGGGTCTTGCCAGTGGTCAAGCCGTACAGTAATGGGTTGACGAAACCGACCAGGGGCTTATTGTTGTTCAGGCGCGCTTCGTTCATGACAGAGATCATCCCCGCCATCAGAGGCGATGCCAGGCTTGTGCCGCCGGAACTGTACTCGCAATACTCGGTCGTGGCCGAGGTAGGCTCACAGCCGATATCGCTCGTGCCATCGCCAGCGATCGTGTAGGTTTCTCCGAATAGGTAGCCAGTGTAAGGGTCGGCGACCATCGACACATCCGGGCTGACCCGCTGAGGGTTGGGAAGAGTGACGGGAACCCCGGAAGCTTCCCATAACGTGGTAGCAAGCGCAGTGGGAACGACCCCTGCCTGGTAGCTTGGCTGTGGTTCAATCAGGCTTATACCACCGCCCGATCCACTGTAGAACGAGAAGTCGGAATACGTGAGGCCGAAATTAGTCGTGGTTGCAATCCCACTGGTGGTGACCGACTGCGCACTGTTGACCGTCACATCGGCGAGGTAAGCCCGAGCCGTGCCCCAGCCCCACTCTCGTTTATTACCCTTTGGGGTTGCTAATGCCAGCGAAGTGCCGCCCACCCCGGTTGCGTAAGGACTGGTTGCTTCGTAGGAACCGGTGGCAACGCCGTTCACCTGCGACAAGTCCCCATTATCTCCAGAACTGAACAGGATGGTTTGCCCTTGCGCCGCAGCTGCCATGAATGACTGGTCCTGCATTTGAATTGTTGCCGGGTCGACAGCCTCACCACTAAAACTGTAACTGTTCGTGAGGACGTCGGCCTGGTAGTTGTAGATTGCGTTCAACAGAGCGATAGTGAGTGTGGTGCCGCACTCGCGCGCGCCGATGTAAACAATCTTTGCACCCGGTGCCGAGCCGTGTACTGCAGCCACGTCCAGAGATTGCTCGGTCCACCAGCCGTAGGGCCCACAGGTCTCGGTCGGATCGACATCGTAAATACCCTTGGGAATGATCTGCGTAAAATTGCTGCTGGTGAGAGCCGGCAACGAATGCTTGGCAGCATAGCGGTTGGCGTCAGCTTCGAGTGTCGGTGAAGCGTATGCATCAAGAATCGCGACCGTAACGCCCGTGCCATCTGGCTTGACGAGGTTCAGACCGTATGCCTGCTGAATCTGTTGTGGAGTGTAACCGCACACCAACCACGGCACCTTCATGCCGTAGGGCGCCGGTTTGGTACTCAGGGTCGCTACGCTTTCCCCGAAGTAGTTGCTGCAATAAGGGGAAGGAATGTTCAGGGCAACCGGGGGCGGCGTGATGGCCACGCCCCTTGCGGCTGCGGGAGAGGCCTCGTTCGTCACTTCTGCATGGGCCACCACGCTGGGCTTGTACCCGGCAGGCGCCTTCAATGCACCCATTGTTGCAGAAACATGATTGGGAACTTTCAAAGTAGAGCTCTCGTCGAGACCTTCAATGAAAAGGACTTTACCTGTAAGCGCCGCCGGGATTAAGGGAGCTTCGCGGTTAGCGCGGACTGTTGTCGCACCATACCGGTAAATATCCTGGCTAACCCCGAAGGTAGAACGAAGCTGCCCAACGGTAGCCACGGCAGAAACATACGCACCAGCCGGCCCCACCGTGACTTGTCTCATGCCGGCGCTCTTTAAGATGGCTTCCACCGCAGTAACATCGACAGCCTCCGGACCAAAGCGGCTCTTCAGTGTCGCAGGTGTAAGGTAGTGACCGTAGCTGGCGCTCTTCGGGTCAGACACATCAGCCACAACGCCGCGCAACCCGGTCAGGTCACGGAGACGCATGTGTACCGCTATGGTGACCGCCTGGGTATCCGGAGCACTCCCGGTGCGAGCGGCTGTAGACACCCACGGACTCACGTTGCCCGGGATAGTAGCGCTATCGGCGGCCCAGGCGTTCGCGGTGAGGCTTGCACCGGCGATCAGACTGGCATAGAACAGCATGGATTTCATTCTTGTAGGCAACGATTAACTCCCGCGTTAGTGAGTGGATAGGTCAGCCGTAATCAGGAGATTGCTGCTGAGAGGAGAAGTGCATCTCAGGGCCCGGGGCCTACGCGCACGCCAACTGGCGATTTTAGCTGGCTCGCAGCTTATGCTGCGGTACCGCAAGCGGATAGTAGCATGCCAACGACGACTGTCCAACTGATTCCCTTAAAGCGAAGTGCTATGTCACCCGACCGTAAACCCGGACGCATGTTCCCGCCATTGATTCTCGCCTTGCGCTCGAACTGGTATCCCGGTCCGTAAACATCGGCATTTGCGAAAAGGTTGATTGCAGCAACAAATTTTGAAGTTCGTAGCCGCCAGTACGGTTAAAGCCTGGAACCCGTATCGTGCGAGGCCGTCACGGTGCTTCTCGACGGCGATGCCCACCGTGTCTTCAATTGGCGCTCTGCAGCATCTCATCCTACAGCACAGGAGGTAACAGATTGCAGGTTGCGTTGAACACTGGGCAAGGGAGATTAAACGGTTCGCGATGGAAGCGAGCTATATCCCTTTTGCTTCCGTTCTCTCTTTGTGCTTCCATTCTTATCTGCCAGGAACTGAAGGCCGGCTCGCACACTCTTTCCGGTGCCCCGCTGGATCCCGAGGCGCGCAGCCAGGACATTTTGGCCCACCTCAATGCGGTCATTCGTTTGTACCGTGCGTCTCTGCAGCCCATACAGAAGGCGGGGGAGCCCAACGATGTTATCTATCGCGACCAGGCCATTGCCATAGCTGCTGAAGTCGCCCGCTTCGCGTTTGAATCGTCCAGGGCAGAAGCATCGCTGCTCGCTCAGTATCAGTTGCAAACAACAGAAGGACAGAAAAGCGATGGCGTCACCGAACACGACCGGATGCAGCAAACAGAAACGAACGTGGAAAAACAAATCGAGGACCTGCGAACCCGCCAGGCCGACGTACAAAAACAGATTGCCACCGCACGCTCTAAAAACCGTGCGGCTCTGCAGGCAGAGAAGAACCAGATTGAGGGCTCTCTCGAACTGTCGAACGCGATGAAGGACGCATTGCAGAAAATTGTGGACATGGCGGCAATGACCAGCGATTCCGGGCTCGCCGGCAATATCGACCGGCTGCAGAATTCTGTTCCTGAGCTGCAGGGCAAAACCAGGACTGCGCCGCCGCAACTGACCAGTATCGACTCGGCTGGTTCAGCAGGTATCACAAGTCAGGGGATGCTACTGCTGGATCTGTTGCAAACAAGCCATGACCTCGACGCTCTGCTGCGCAGCAGCGACGCTCTCCACAAACAAGCGATGAACCTGAGGAGCCCGTTAACGGCCGCATTGCGGTCGCTTATTACCCAAGGCCAGCAACTGCCCCAGCAATCGGGTGCCGCACCCGCGCCCTCATCATCAGCAAGCACTAGGGCGGCGACTGCGCCCACGAATGCTGCAACCGTCGTTACAGGGTATAAAGCAATCACCACTGAATTCAAAGCACTTTCGGCGGCTGCTGTTCCGCTTAGTCAGGAAATCATCGCGCTGGAGCAAAGCCGCGCCAACATCAAAGCCTGGCAAGCGTCGCTGAATCGGGAATATGCCGGCATTCTGCACGCTCTGCTCTTGCGCGTGCTGGTCATCGTGATCGCGCTGGCCCTGATCTTCGGCGGCGGCGAGCTCTGGACGCGCGTAACCAATCAATATGTGCATGAGATACGCCGCAGAAGGCAGCTCCTGCTGGTGCGCAGAACAGTGGTCGGCTTTCTTTCAGCGGTCGTGATCCTGTTCGGGTTTGTCACGCAGTTCAATTCTCTGGCTACCTTTGCCGGGTTCATCACCGCGGGCATCGCGGTGGGTCTGCAGACGATTCTGCTTTCCGTGGCTGCGTACTTCTTCATTATTGGCCGTTACGGGGTGAAGGTCGGCGATCGTATCACGATCGCCACGGTCACCGGCGATGTGATCGACGTAGGCCTGGTCCGCTTTTACATGATGGAACTGGCCGGAAGCGGATCCGAACTCCACCCCACAGGGCGCGTGGCCGTGTTCTCAAATGCTGTCTTATTTCAGGCGGCCACTCCCTTATACAAGCAGATCCCCGGCACGGAATATGCCTGGCGAGAACTGCTGGTCAAGCTTACCGACGGCGCCAATTACCAGCTCGTCTGCGAGGCGGTCATGAAGCAGGTGCAAACGGTGTTTGAAGGCTATCGGCTGGAGATCGAGCGCCAGCACCGAGGGGTCGAAGCGCAAATGCAGACCTCCATCGGGCCGCCTACTCTTGAGTCCAGACTGCAAAGCAACGGCGGGGCCCTACAGCTCTGGGCGCGCTTCCCAGTACTGATAAGGCAGGCATCCGAGACCGATGAAAAGGTTATGCGCGCCCTGACGGATTTGATCGCCCGCGACCCAGACGTTAAAAATGCCGTTGCCGCACCGCCCAGTATTCAGGCATCCGTCAGAGGTTGAGCCGGCTCTCGTCGCTCAGACACCAAGCGACTGCGGCATCCGTGCAAGTTGCTGCGGCGTGGCGCTATCGGGAACGGAGCATCCGGGTGCCGCGATGTACCTGGCGCCGGCTTGTTGCCGCGCTTTCTGCCATTGTGCTCGCACCTCGTCGACGGTCAGCTTCTGAAAGTTGACCTCATCCACTCCACCAGCTATCGGTTGGGAGTAAAGCTTGCGTACCTCGGCGATGGGAATGCCGCTGGTCTCTACCGAGTACTGCAGCACCGGCGCATGAAAATCCGTGAATTGGTTCAGGTAGGGCTGCTCAAGGTAGTGAAGGTGTAAGACTGTGAGGCGGGTGTCGCTGAGCGCATCGAAAAGCCGCTTGTCGTAAGGCCGGGTGAACTTTGTGTAGTCTTCGACTGGGCCGAATTTGCTTTCGGCGTTGAACACACTTACGAGCGCTCCAGAAGCGCCGATCGACCTGGCGCGTTTTACATGGTTGATCGTGGATTTGGTAATCGCGTCCATGGCAGTATGCCACTGATCGGGATGCGCCAGCTGAAACTGGTGCAGATCGCGGATCGATTGATCCTTCAACTCTTCTGATTTGGCTTGACCGGCATATTTCGGTTGCGACTGAAACAGGATCATCGCCGTCATATAAGGCCCATAAAGAGTATCGACAAAGTAGGCGTCGCCATTGAGCCCGTCGCGGATAAGTTCAAGCGTCTTCAACTGCCTGGGGTAGGGATTATCCAGGGGCTTCAGCTCCCACCACTGGCCGGTTGCCGCTGCGGGATAGTCAAAATCATTCATCACTTTGACGATGTCGGTTTTGTAAGCACGATGAAAGTCCAGGTGGTCCTGAGCTTCCTGTTCGGCCGTGGGACGCTTGTAGTGGTGGTAGAAAGTGAACGGCGGGCGATCGAGATCGCGGCCCGCTAAGGCACGGTCTACCCGCTCCTTGTGCGTAAGCTTTTCTTTACCGGTGCTGGTGGCAAATGCCGGTGAGGTGAGCGTCACACCCGCGGCCATTGCACTTGTGCGGAGAAAACTGCGTCGATTCATTTCATTCCTTTCCTTGCCAGGCCATTGCCGATTGAGATCGGGAAACGGCGCCACTCTAAGGATTTTCCGCGGATACCGGCACCATGGGTAACGAGATAAAGCTTAACTTGCCCGGCTGATGCCAAATGCGTTGCTCCGCCCTGGTATAGTCCTCTGGTTTGGCCTCAAAAATATTGGGTATAAAGCGTTGCGGATTGCGATCATAAAGAGGGAAGAGCGTGGACTGCACCTGCACCATGATACGGTGGCCGGGCTTGAACGTATGGTTCACCATCGGCAGCGCAAAGATATAGGGGAGCGGTTCGTTGGCTTTGACTGCTTCAGGATGCTCGAAGCTGCTGCGATAGCGGCCGCGGAAAATGTCGGTGGCAATCGGCAACTCATAACCGCTCATCGCGACGGGCGGCGCCATGCGGTCTGGCTGCACGTCGATCAATTTCACTACCCAATCGGAGTCTGTGCCGCTGGTCGATGCCACCAGGTGAACCACCGGCTCCCCTGAAAGTTTCATGGGCGCGGTGAGCGGCTCCGTCTCGTACGTAACCACGTCGGTCCGTCCATCGACGAAGCGCTGGTCGGTCACCAGCCAGGTCCGCCAGCCCATCTCGTCATCCGCCACAATCGGCCTTGGGCGGTAGGGAACAGGCTTGGCAGGGTCAGATACATACCCGTCGAACGGTGCGGCGCTCGCACCTGGCGGGTCGAACGAGAGCCGGCCGCCCGCTTGCAGATAGAGGGGCTTTGCCGCCACTGGGCAGCCCTGCTCACAGCTTCGCGGAAAACCCTGCGGCCTGTCCCATCGGTCTGCGCCCGTGTCGTAGATCAGCACCGGTGGCGTCTTCGCTGCAGGCGCACCAGGCTTCAGGTATTGATTGAAAAACGGCAGCAGGGTATCGCGCCGCCAATCGGCGGTGGTATCCGTTGCCCACGTGAGCGGGCCGAGCGTCCGGCCTTCACGGTTCACCTGGCTATGGAACCAGGGTCCCATCACCAGCATGTTTTTCTCGTTCGGCGCACCTGCTCCCTTGAGAGCCCGATAGCTATGGATGGCTCCCCACATATCTTCCTGGTCCCAAAGTCCCTGTTCCCACATCGTGGGCACCGTCAGAGGTTTGGCGGCAATCAATTTGTCCAGCGCCTGGCTTTGCCAAAAACCGTCATACGCCGGGTGCTCCACCATCGTTCGCCAGTAAGGCAACTGCTCCAGACCTTCGGTCCTGGCGTATGCATCGACCGAGCCCGCGCGGAGATATTTGGTGTACTCGTCGCGCACCTCTTGAGGTATCTCGACGCCTGCTCCCCGCTTCGACGTCTGGCCCAGGATGTAGTCGATGTTGGGCTGGCGAAACGCTCCGTAGTGGAACCAGTCATCGCCCATCCAACCATCGACCATCGGGCTTTCAGGCGCTGCCACCTTCAATGCCGGATGCGGATGCAGCAGGGCCATCACCACGGTGAGACCTTCGTAGCTGGAACCGATCATGCCGACCCGGCCATTCGATTCCGGCACATTCTTTACCAGCCAATCGATGGTGTCGTACGCGTCCGTCGTGTCGTCGGCGCCGGACGGGTTATAGCCCGAGTTCACCGGCGGCGGGGTCATCAGGTACACGCCTTCAGAACCATATTTGCCGCGAACGTCCTGGTACACGCGGATGTAACCCGACTCAACAAACACCTCGTCAGAGAGCGGCAATGCCTCGATCATGCGCCCGCTCTTCGAACGTTCGGCACGTGCCGCCGCGTTATAGGGGGTACGCGTCAGCAGTATGGGTGCGTCCCTGGCGCCTTTGGGCACAACGATCACGGTGTAGAGTTTAGTGCCGTCATGCATGGGCACCATGACCACCCGCTTATCGAAATCGGTCTGTTGCACTGGCGGCTTAAAGCCCGGATTCAAGTCGTCCGCCGGCATCTTCGCTTGTTGACCGCCCGCGACGGCGCAGACCAGTGCAAAACAACTCATCACCCAAACTCTGTTCAACTGCATCTCTCCTCGAAACCGCTGGCCTCTGACGGCACTGCGAATCCTGATCGTACATCGTCTCCCAGAAACCGGACCCCTTGCCACCCGGCTTCCATCCTAACGAACAACCGGTCGCTCTTTGAGTACTGCAGGGAAGGATGCGCCGATGCACCGTAATATGATGACCGTCATGTCGACTCGCCGGTTTGTCTGTGCAGCGCTGCTTACCTTCCTGTTCCTCATTCCCGCGCCCGCACTGGAACCCGCCCCGGCAACACCGGATCAGTCCTTTGCGCAGCGCTTCCAGGCCGTCCTGTCGCAACACGGAGTCGTGGGCGGTGGCTTCGCCATCGTGCATGGCCAGCAGCCACCCACTCAATTCTTCTTTGGGGTCGCACGGAAGAACAACGGGCACCCAGTCGACGCCGCTACCACTTACAACTGGGCCTCAATTACGAAAACCATGACCGCCATCGCCATCCTGCAACTGCGCGATCGCGGCAAGCTTTCCCTCGATGACCCCGCAGTTCGGTATGTCCCCGAGTTGCGCCAGGTTCATGACACTTTCGGCCCCATCGATGCAATCACTATTCGGCAACTGCTAAGCCACAGCGCGGGGTTCCGCAATCCAACATGGCCCTGGGACTGCGACGATGCCTCCAATTGCGATTGGCAACCCTTTGAACCGCAGCACTGGGCACAGATCAACGCCATGCTGCCGTATACCCACATTGCTTTTCGACCAGGCAGTCGCTGGAGTTACTCCAACCTTGGTTACGTATTTCTCGGCCAGATCATCGAGCGGCTATCGGGAGATGACTTCGAAGCGTATCTCGACAAGAATATCTTGAAGCCGCTCGAGATGGCCGACAGCTATTTCGACCGCTCGCCCTACTATCTCGAGACCCATGTTTCTGCCAGCTATTTGAAAGCTGGCGACACAGTCACTGAGCAGCCTTTCGATTTTGATACCGGAATCACGACGTCAAACAGCGGCCTGAAAGCCCCGATCTCCGACATGGCGAAGTACCTCCGGTTTCTTATCGGCGATTCAGCGAATCGGCGTTACGACTTCGTTCTCAAGCGAAGCACGTTAGAAGAAGCCTGGACTGGCATCGTGCCAGTCAAGGAGGCGGGTCAACCGCCCACGCCGTATACCAACGGAGCGCCCATGATGGGCCTTGGCTTTTTTGTGATGAACCTCGAAGGCCACCGCTACGTATTTCACGATGGCGACCAGGGTGGCTTCTCATCCGAGTTACTGATAGACCCAGCACGACGAACTGCCAGCATCCTGGCTGTCAACACGACGGACACGGGCGCGCCCGCTCCCTCCACGGCACTCCACCCTCAGTCCAATACCGAGCCGGCGCCAGGCACTGATCTCCGTCTGGCGCTGCGAAGCGAACTCATTGAGCATCTATTTCCCAACTTATGATCCGGAGTGGGCGGTGACGGTTAGGGTCTTGGCCTGCTCGGTTGTGCCGAGAGTTACTGGTCAGGTGCAGTGAATTCCCACATCTCCCGACTGGAAAACGTCGTGAGA
>CAZZVD010000119.1:0-14767 GCA_964657465.1 uncultured Acetobacteraceae bacterium
CTATCTCCTGTTTTCAGAGCCGTTGCACTTGAATCTTGAATCCGCCCACCCGTCATTTGTTGCGCAGCAGGCCGTGAGAAATGCGGGCTAGTGTTTGCGGCGTGATGCAAACACCGGGCGGGAAGCTGGCATACGCTTTTCGCTCAAAGCCACATGCGGCTGTCGGCCAACGCCACTAGCTAACTAATCCCTGGGCGGGTGCCCCATTTGCGGGTCCCGAGTCCGCTAGGTCAGTTACCTTGATTTGCGGTACCCGCACCATGTTCGCCGACTCCGGCGTACCTGAGTTGAACAAGATAGGGCGAAGCCCTCTCCAAAGCTCTTACCTCTCCCCGCCCCACACTACAAGGAAACCTGCCGCCGGCGGATCCACAAATAGATCGGTACACCCGACGCAATAATCAAACTCCCAATCACCGAACTACGCACATTGGCAGCAAACGAGTAATACAGCAACACCGCCGCGGCCACAATAAACAACCCCGGCACCACCGGATACCCCCAACTACGAAACGGCCTCTCAGCTGCCGGCACACGACGCCGGTAATAAAAAATCGTCGTCGCCGTGAGCAAATAGAACAGCCACTCAGCAAAGATCGCCAACTCAAAAAGTTGTTGGAACCGCCCCACCAGCAACAACAGCAGCGTGCTCAGAATTCCCTGCGCGATCAGCGAAGTGGAAGGGCTTTGAAACCGAGGATGGATATGCGCCATGCGCGCAGGGAACAGCCGGTCGCGGGCTGCCGCAAAGGGCACGCGGGCGCCTGACATCGTGGTGCCATTGAGCGTCACAAGTATGCTGAGCGCCATGGCCGCAGAAACCAGCGATGCGCCCCAATGCCCCGAAACCACCGACATGGCGAGCACCGCAGGTCGAGCGGACGCCGCAATTTCCCCTGCAGGCAAAATGTATTGAATGGCCGCGTTCGTCCCCATATACAGCACACCCACAATGCCCACACCAGCGATGAGCGCGATCGGCAGACTGCGCTCCGGGCGCTTGACCTCACCCGCCACCATGGTCAGATCGTTCCATCCGTCGTACGCCCATAAGGAGGCAATGAGTGCGACCATAAACCCGGCCATCCCGCCCTGCGCTCCGGGGAAGCTGGTATGAAAATTGGCCATCCCGCCGTGGGAACTAGTAAAGCAAAAGCCGGTGATCACGATCACCAGCACCACTTTCAGCCAGGTGAAGAAGAGTTGGAAATCACCCGCCTTCTTGATGCCCAGGTAATTGAGCCCGGTGATCAACCAGGCAGCCGCGATCGCGAACACCTGGGACCAGGTAATGAGCAGTGGAGAGCGTAGAACGATTCCATCCAGCCAGCTGAATGCGGGAAAGATCTGCAAGACACGCGCCAGCCCGGTGGTGATGCTGGCGATCGAAGCCGGCTTAGCCACCGCGAACCAGGTCCACATGTAAAGGAACGCCGGCAGATCGCCATAGGCATTGCGCAGGAACACATATTCGCCGCCGGCCTGGGGCATCATCGCGCCCAACTCGGCGTAGGTCATAGCGCCGAACAGGGTGAGCACGCCGCCAGTGATCCAGGCGAGGTACACCATGCGCCCGGAACCTACGGCCCGCATCATTTCCTGGGGTACGAGAAAAATGCCGCTGCCAATAATGGTGCCCACGACGATGGCAGTCGCGTGCCATACGCCGAGCACACGAGGGAGATCAGGCGCTGTGGTCGTTTTTACTGGTGGCATGCGCGCGTAAAAGGTAACGCGAGTCTAGCATGCGGGAAAACGCGCTAGCGGCTGAGCCGGAGCTCCACGCACGCCGCTAGCTCCGGCTGTGAGTGCACTGTCCAATCAAACAGGTCATCCGCCAGCAGCGGCTCGTTCTCCGGGACCAGGCGGAGAATGCGCATCCACGGCCAGCGAATGCGCATCACGCGCGCCAGGGAAACCTGCTCTTCCTGGCTGAGTGAGTTGTCGTAGACAGCGGCACGGAAGTGCTGCTCGCCTGCGTAGATTTCTGCGTAGCAGACGTTTTCTGCCCGAGTGACGTCCATTCCCTTAGCTTGCAAAACGGCAGTGGTCGCATCGGCTTGCGGCGATGGAACACAAACGTAGAGCAAAGGGACGGTCGGAGCACGCCGTTTCGTTTGCTTCATGTGCCCCCGACAGTACTCAGTAAATTGTGAGTGAACTGAGCGGGAGGTACAACGCTGACAGGACGCGCTTTGGCATACAGTCAAAGTTTTCCGGGTAGTCGTTAGCCCGGCTTACACGGCTTGGGCGGGTGGCGCAGCCACTGTATCGGCAGGGTGGAAATAGTCAAAAATGGCGGTCGCCAGGTGCGGCGCGACCACCGAGGTCAGCGCTTCCAGGCTAGCCGCCTGCACGCCCCGCAAGCTGCCAAAATGCGCCACCAGGCGGTTGCGGGTCGTGGGGCCCACCCCCGGTATCGTCAGGAGGTTCGATTCACGGTCGCGGATCTCTCGCCGTTTGCGGTGATAGGTCACTGCGAACCGGTGTGACTCGTCGCGGATTCTTTGTATCAGGTGCAGTACGGGCGATCGACGATCGAGCACGATCGGCTCATCCTCTTGCCCATAGACGTAAATGACTTCTTCCCGTTTCGCGATCGAGGCCAGCGGCTGCGTGGTAATACCGAGCAACTCGAGAGCTTCCGCAGCCGCATGCAATTGGCCCAACCCTCCATCGATCAGCACCAGGCTCGGCATCTTTTGTTGCTCTTCCTGGATTCTCTTGTAGCGGCGCCCCACGACCTCGCGCATCGACGCGAAATCGTCCACGCCCTGCACCGTCTTGATTTGATATTTACGGTAATCAGATTTCTTCATCGCGCCGTCTTCCCAAACGACCATCGACGCGACGGTCTCGGCGCCCTGGATGTGAGAGATGTCGAAGCACTCGATGCGCCGGGGCAAATCAGGCAGCGTCAGCAGATCCTGCAAAGACTCTTCAATCATTTTGCGCGTCGGCTGCAGGGTGCGAAAACGTTGATCGAAGCTCTGCTTGGCGTTCTGTCCTACCAGGTCGACCAGGGAGCGCTTTTCCCCACGACGAGGCACGGCAATCTCTACTTTGTGTTTTGCGCGTTCACTCAACAAGCCAGCAAGGGTGACGCGGTCAGAGAAGTCGACCGGGATGTACACGGTGCGGGGAACGTACTGCTGGTCGATATACACCTGCTTGAGCAGGGCAGAGAAAAAGAACGAGGCATCGAATCCCGCTGCATTGGGTGCTTCCTGGGGAGCAACGCTGTCCGCGGGTTCCTGCAGTTCCGAGGATGTTGCGGTTTCTTCTGAGACGTTGAGCTCTGGCGGATATTCGGGCAGATCTTCCCAGAAGAACTCGCGCCGATCAACTATCTTGCCGCCTCGCATATGGAAGAGATTCGCCGCCAGCATGCCGTTTTCGTGGTGATACCCGAACACGTCGGCGTCATCGCCTTCGGTGGTTGCCATGCGCTGCCGCTCCTGCACCTGGCTCAGGGTGACGAGCAGGTCGCGGTACCGGGCGGCGAGTTCGAACATCTCGGACGCCGCGGCAGTGTGCATGCGCTCTTCCAAGGAGTTGCTAAGTTCTGTTTGCCGGCCTTCCAGGAAGAGCTGGGCATCGCGCACGGCTTCGCGGTAAGTTTCGGGCGTGGTCAGCGCTTCGACGCACGGTCCCAGGCAGCGCTTGATGTAGTACTGCAGGCAGGGGCGTGGGTGATAACGGGAAAGGTCCACCTTGCAGCTGGGCAGCAAAAAACTGCGGTGGATCAGGTCCACCACGCGATGAGCCAGGTTACCTGGAAAGAAGGGTCCGTAGTACGCGCTGCCATCCTTGCGCAGTCTGCGGGTCACGAAGACCTTCGGATGCCGGTCGCCGAGCGTCAGCTTGACGTACGGGTAGGTCTTGTCGTCCCGCAGCAGTATGTTGAAGCGCGGTTTGCGCTGCTTGATCAGGTTGTTTTCAAGAGCCAGGGCTTCCTGTTCATTTTCAACGAGGATGTACTCGACATCCACCGCCTCGCGCATCAGCGAGCCGGTCTTGGCGTTCGCCTGTGATCCTTCGAGCAGGTACGACCGTACCCGCGAGCGCAGATTTTTGGCCTTGCCAACGTAGATCACCTCGCCGCTGGCGTTGCGGTACAGATACACCCCCGGCCGGTTGGGCAGGGTGCGTATCTTCTCGTGCATGTCCATAAAGTGGAAGGGTCCCTAAAAGTAAATTTTAGTCGTTGCGGAGGTTATGCGCTTTTGCCGATTGAGAGTGCGGGTTGAGTGCTGTGAATTCCCACATCTCCCGACTGAAAAACGTCGGTAGATATGGGGCACCCCAGCCAGTTGACCGGTCCGAAATTGTCTGTTGGGCTGCTCAACCAATTCGGGTGCCCCGTATCTACCGACGTTTTCCAGTCGGGAGATGTGGGAATTCACGGCTCTCAATAACAAGGACTCAACGGGCAACCCACCGTCCCGGGCGGCAGGTAAAACTTTCCTGTTTTGGGCTTTCTGGCGGCATCCAATCTGTGACTCTGGGCCCTAAGTCGTTGCAACGAAGATGCTACGAGCCCTGTTCTTTTTGGCATCAATCGTGCTACATACGTACAGATGGGCGAAACTCTGGTCGAAATTTACAGGGTCGCGTATTCAACGTCAGAAACAGGGAGCTGGAACCATGATCCGAGTCAATAAAACATCGCAGCAGGCCATCCTTCTGGGAGCGGCTACTCTTTTCGCCATCACGGGCTGCTCCTCTAAGAAATACGTGCGCTCGCAAACCGCTCCGCTGGTGCAAAAGACCAACGAGCTGGACGACGCCACGGCGGCGAATAACCGCGCCTTGCAGAGCACCAACGATCGCGCCCAGGCAGGCATTCAGCAGGCACAGCAGTCCGCCAACACGGCGACGCAGAATGCCACTGCAGCCAACCAGGCGGCCACGCAGGCGCAGGGTACGGCCACCGAGGCCGTCAACCGCGCTGACTCATTGGCCACCGTCGTCGCCAACCTCGATAACTACAAACAAGTCGGCGACGTTTCTGTCACGTTCGCGTTCGACCGCAGCGACCTCACCAAGGATGACAAAGCGCAACTTGATGGTCTTGCGGGACAGTTGGCATCAGCCAAGAGCTACATTCTTGAGGTGACCGGGGGTACTGACTCCGTAGGCAATGCCGAGTACAACTATCAGCTAAGCCAGCGTCGTGCAGAGTCGGTGGTGCAATACCTGGCGTCGAAGTTTAATGTGCCGGCCCACAAGTTCTACCTGATCGGGATCGGCAAAGATCAGGAAGTGGCCAGCAACAAAACCGCCGCTGGGCGCGCCCAGAATCGCCGTGTGCAGGTGCAGATTCTGTCGAACGCGGCTACCACGGGTGGAGCAGTTTCCTCGATCCGCTAAGTGCGGGGATTCGATCACAGCGCCAGGTGGCTGACGTGTTCTCCTCGGACATCGTCGGCACTGAACAGGCGGTAGAAGGGAGCACCTTCTGCCGCCGCCTCCACCGCTGGCCGCCCCTTGGCTTCTTCCCGTTCCACCAGGCAGACCACCCCCACCACATGCATCTTTGCTTCGCGGGCGACCTCGATCGCCGCGATGGTCGATGCCCCAGTGGTGCACACATCATCGACGATGATGACCGGCGCACCCGCCTCACGGAAGCCTTCGATACGCCGGCCGGTGCCATGGGTCTTTTCCGCCTTGCGTACCAGGAATCCATCCAGCACGGCGGATCCAGGAGCTTCCACGGCATGCCAGGCGCTGGCTGCGGTCACATTACAAACAATCGGATCGGCTCCCAGCGTAAGTCCGCCTACGGCGCGTGCCTTGAGACCGTGCTGCCGGATGAGGTCGAGCATGGCCAGGCCAGTCAGGCGGCCGCCCTCGCCTGTGAGCGTGGTCGTACGGCAATCGATGTAGTAATCGCTGGTGGCTCCGGAGGAAAGCTTGAATTCGCCCAGGCGAAACGAAATACGGGCCAGCATTTTGAGCAGTGCGTCGCGGTGAGCGAGGGTCATGCACTGAGTTTACAAAAGCTCTACTTGATCTTGTCCAGATGGCGGAAGCCGCCCGTAACGAAAAACAGGATAGTAAAGATGGTGCCGTTGTAGGTGGCGTGGATGAACGTACTGGCGGCGAGAGACTGGGTCCACAGACGCACGCCACAGAGCACCAGGCTGACACTGAACAGCACCGCCAGGGGCGCCCAGGCATGTGCGAGCTGGTCGGCGTGCACCAGGGCAAAGGCCATGCTGGTAAACGCACAGGAGAGAAGCAGGGCGACGACACTCCACTTCGGATCTTTACCGGGCACCTGAAGGAAGACCCCGGGTGCCGGCACGGGGTGCGGATAGCTTTGCTGCGCGTATGCGTTCGCGAGCAGTACTTCCTTCGGCGTACGCAGCCAATCGAAGGTCGAAGCCAGAGAGGGCAACAGAAACCCGCGGAACGCCAACTCCTCAAACAGGGGAGCTACCAGGGTGCCAAACAGGGCGACCATCCACACATCACCGGGAGTGCGGAAGAAGTCGTCGATCGGCAGCGTTTTGGGGATAGGCAGAAAATTCGAGAGGAACTGAACGGCAACGCTCAATAGCATGCCGCCTATCAACAGGATGCGCCAACGACGCCGCACCACATCGAAGTTCCAGCGCAAAGCCTGCGCGAAGGGCTGGTTCCATATGCGCGTAAAGACCGCCCATACGATGGCGCCGGCAATCAGGTAGCCGCCCGCCATACTGGGAATTAACAGGCGCGGCTCACGCAGTAGTTGATCCGCGGTCTCGCGGCCCATCAGGTGCAAGCCCATCACGATGGCGAAGGCGGAAACACTCGCCAGGACCAGGATCACGATGGCAACGGTAAAGAACAACACCATGTGACCGAAGTTTGGGATGCGGCGCTCTGGCGGTTGGGGCGGAGCCGGCGTCAGCTCGTCCGGGCGGTAAAGCGCCGCGATGATCTCCGGATCGTCCGTGGCCATCGGCTAGCGTGACTTTCTGGCGCGGGTCGCGCCCCGGGCTGCACGAGGAGCACTCGTCGCCACTGCGGGCGGTACCTCGGGATGATGACCATTCGTCGAGTTGGCCATGGGCACTAGCGATGATACGGGAAAGTAGCGGCGGAGAAACTCACCCGTTTGGGATCCCAGGGTCGCGGCCACCTCTGCCGGCGTCCCTCGGGCAACCAGCTGGCCACCGTCTTCCCCGCCTTCGGGTCCGAGGTCGAGAATCCAGTCCGCGCTGCGGATCACATCCAGGTTGTGCTCGATGATGATCACCGTGTTGCCCAGGTCAGTCAGGCGATGCAACACCTCCAACAGGCGGCGCACATCGTCGAAGTGCAGACCGGTCGTCGGCTCATCGAGCAGGTAAAGCGTCTTGCCGGTTTGCCGCTTGGAAAGCTCGCGCGCCAGCTTCATGCGTTGCGCTTCGCCGCCAGACAGGGTGGTCGCCGCTTGCCCCAGGTGAATATAGCCGAGCCCTACATCGACCAGCGTTTCCAACTTCTGCCGCACCAGAGGAATATCCTTCAGGACGGGCAAAGCATCCTCAATAGCAAGGTCGAGGAGGTCTGCGATCGAATACCCGTTGAACTTCACCGCCAGCGTTTCCTGATTGTAACGACGGCCATTGCAAATCTCGCACAGCACGTAGACGTCCGGCAGAAAGTTCATTTCGATGCGCCGCTGGCCTTCGCCCTGGCACGCCTCACAGCGGCCGCCGGAGACGTTGAACGAGAAACGGCCTGGTTTGTAGCCGCGTTCACGCGACTCAGGCAGCCGGGCGAACAAGTCGCGGATGGCCGTGAAGACACCCGTGTAGGTCGCGGGATTGCTGCGCGGCGTGCGGCCGATCGGCGACTGATCGATGCGGACAGCCTTATCGATATTCTTAAAGCCCTGGATGGTCTTGTAAGCGCCTGGCGCTTCGCGGGAGCCATAGAGCTCCTGCGCCAGGGCACGGTACAGCGTGTCATTGACCAGCGTGCTTTTGCCGGAACCGGAAACACCGGTCACCACCGTCATCACATTGAGCGGGAAACGGGCGGTCACATCCTTGAGGTTGTGGCTGCTGGCTCCTTCGACCGTGATCCAGTTGCCCTTCAACGGGCGTGGCTCTTCGCGGCTGATGGTCTTGCGTTGCCCGGAGAGATATTGCCCGGTCAGGGAGATGTCGGTTTCCATCACCTCCTGCGGGGTGCCTGCGGCAACCACGTGCCCACCGAGCTTGCCGGCGCCCGGGCCCAGGTCCACCACGTAATCGGCGTGGCGAATGGTGTCTTCATCGTGCTCCACCACCAGCACGGTGTTACCCAGGTCACGAAGCGACTTGAGTGCTTCAATCAAGCGCTGATTATCGCGTTGATGCAGGCCGATCGAGGGCTCATCGAGCACGTAGAGCACGCCGCGCAGGCGAGAACCGATCTGCGTAGCCAGGCGGATGCGCTGGCCCTCGCCGCCCGAGAGGGAAGCGGCATTACGGTCGAGTGACAGGTAGTTCAATCCGACGGAAATGAGGAACTCAAGCCGCTCCACCACCTCGCGGCGCAGCCGCTCAGCAATAAGCGCCTCGCGGCGATTGAATTCGATGGTCTGTGCCGCCTGGAGTGCATTGCGCAGGGAGAGCGCGGTGAAATCGGCAATCGATAGTCCGCCTACTTTGACGGCCAGCGACTCGCGCCGCAGGCGTTTGCCTTCACAGGCAGGGCAGACCGTGGCCGACATGTAATTCAACAGCCAATCGCGATAGCTTTCTGACTTCGATTCTTCCAGCGATTCGCGCAGCCAGGCCAGGATGCCGTGAAAGCCAGTGCGCGGACCTTCTTCGCGCCCAGGGCCATGCAGAAGCAGCTTCTGTTGCTTGTCTGTGAGTTCTTCGAACGGCTTGCGCAGATCGATCTTGTACCGCTGTGCTGCCAATTGCAGCAGGCGCGCCAGGTATTGCGATCCGCCGCCCGGTCCGAGTGCCCCATCGGTCAGTGGCTTTGACCAATCGGTAATCACTTTTGCTGCGTCGAAGTCATAAATGCTGCCCAAGCCGTGGCAATTGGCGCATGCGCCATAAGTGCTATTGAACGAAAAGCTTCGAGGCTCCAACTTGGGGATGTCGAGTCCGCAGTCTGGACAAGCCATTGAGGAGGAAAAAAGCTGTTCCTCCTGACCGGCCACGGCGGTAAGAACCAGACCATTTGCCAACTGCAATGCTTTGGCAACGGATGTCTCTAACCGCTTTTCGATACCAGGTTTCAGCACCACGCGGTCGATGACCGCCTCAATGGTGTGCTTCTTGTTACGTTCGAGACGTACGGAATCGGCCAGATCGCGCATCTCACCGTCGATGCGAGCACGGAAACCCTGCTGATCGAGTTCGTCAAGAAGGTCTTTGAATTCGCCCTTGCGTCCGCGCACGATGGGGGCGTAGATGATGACCCGCTCGCCGGGTGCGAGCGACAAAATACGCTCCACGATCTGCTCGGCAGTCTGGCGCGAGATAGGGTTGCCGCACTGAGGGCAGTGGGGTACACCGATCGAGGCGTAGAGCAGTCGCAGGTAGTCGTAGATTTCTGTGATGGTGCCGACAGTGGATCGCGGACTGCGGCTGGTGGTCTTTTGTTCGATGGAGATGGCCGGACTGAGCCCTTCGATGGAATCGACGTCGGGCCGCTCAATCTGATCCAGAAATTGACGGGCGTACGCAGAAAGAGTTTCCACGTAGCGTCGCTGGCCTTCAGCGTAGATGGTGTCGAAGGCCAACGAAGACTTGCCGGAGCCCGAGAGGCCAGTAATTACGGTAAGCGTGTTGCGCGGAATGCGGACATTGATGTCGCGCAGATTGTGCTGGCGCGCTCCCCGCACGGCGATATGAGTAATGGGCATTCAGGCGTTAACCGGGAACCTTGCAGTCGCAATCATGAGGGCCATACGCAATGAAGGCGCAGGGCGGAAAACGTGAGTAACCGTTGTACGTATCTTATTCGGCAATAGAAACAAGGGTCAACGTAGGGCTGCTGTCTGTCACAATGACGTACCGGTGTTCGAAGCGAAGCGCTTGGAGCACCATCAAAATGATTCAAGTGCGCGCATGACGCACAGCGGGTGAGCGAAACCTCGGGGTTGAAGGGCCATTTATGGGGATCGATGTGAGTATGTCGATGGTATTCTGCGCGGCTGTCGCCGCTCTTGCGCTTGGTGTGATGCTGGGCTACATGTGCTGCAAAACCCTGTTCGATGTCCTGCGCTTTCACGCGCGGCTGTCGACGGCTAAGAGCGCCAAAGCAGAGACGCAGGTCGCATAGGTCTAGGACTTTTGCCGCAGCGGCTCCCCCGCCGCTGATCCAGCGCCCCTGTTCATTTCCTTTGCAGCAATGTTGCCGCTTGCTTCATCTTTGGATGGAACAGGCGGACATTCGCTTCAATTTGTCGACCAGAGCTCTCGCTGAAGCACACCCCTGCTTTGTCCCCCCCAAGAAGACCTTGCTTGCGCGACCCAATTACTGCTGCTGTTGCTGCTGGTCGGGCGAAGGGATCTGTTGCTGTTGGGCCTGGCGCATCCGCTGCAGTTGCTCAAAGAGTTGCTGTGGGGTTCGTACCCCTGCGGGCGGCGCATTGGCGGGTGAAGTGGCCGCCGGCGGCGGCACGTCAGGCGGTGCCGGGCCATCTGCGGTGTCCTGATCGTTTCCTGCGGAATCATCGCTCGCTGCCTGCTGCAAGGGCATTGAGGGGGAGGCGGGTGCGCCGCTTCGGCCTTGCGGCGTCAGGATCAGTTCGCGCGGGGCGCCCATGCTGGAATCGCCAATGAGTACCACGTTGTACGCCGCGCCATTCAGCAGGTCGGCCAGTACATCGCGCGGCGCCCCGGGGCCGAAAGTGCCGAACACCCGTTCATCGCTCGCCAGGCCTGTAATCTTCATGCCGCTGTCGGCAGCGATCTTGCGCAGAATGGCCGACAGGCTCGCATTGTCAGCCTGGATGGAAAGCCGGTCGCCGGCAAACACCACCTGCGCCTCACGCGCCGGTTGTTGCAGCTCATTCGATGGTGGAGGCTGTACTGCGGCGACTCCCATGGAGGGACCAAACGTTTGCGCCGGGGTGGTCGGGGGAACAACGGTTTGCTGCACTGGTGCTGCGCCCTGGAGCCGCCGTTCCATTCTCTGACCCTGAAGAGGGGACGCGGACACCAGCGTGAGTGCCAGCCCGCTTACGCTAAGGACGCCCGTCCATGTTCGAGAGAAGATACCCATATTTTCCTCTCTTGCGCTCACCTTGCCACCATGCGGCCCGCTGCAACGCGGTGGGAGAGAACAAGCCTGTCTGTACTAGACTAGCAGTGGTCGCACTCGAAAAGTGAGGCGCCGCTGCGGCTGCGCCCTGATCGTTCAGTACTTAAGGAAAGCTGTTCCACTCATGTCTGCATCTGCCCGGTTTCGCTCCAGTCTCGGCTACGCGCTTGCCCTGCTTACGCTGTTGGCCCCGGGTCCTGCGTTTGCTGCTTCCTGCACCACCCAGGCGCAGATGGCAGAGGCGGAACGTAACACCCTGGTACAGAGCGCACGCACCCTGGCAGGTGCCATCCAGAGCGGCAATTCGGCTGCAGTGCAGGCCCTCACCATTCCCAAAGTCAAAGCTCAGTTTGATGGCATCGCAAGCACCATCGAGCAAACGGCTCCGCTGCTTAAGGGCGCCACCATCACCATAGACGCAGTCTACGGTCTGAACGCTTCGGATCTGAAGACGGCTGAGGAAGACACCACCTTCTACTGCAGTGCGGCCGGTTCGCCCCTGCATGTGGACGTGAGCATTCCGCAGTTGCCGAAGGGCATGTACGCGATGGCTTTGGTACACGCCACCGGCGTGCAGCAGCCGCAGCAGATGGCCTTGCTGCTGCAGCAAAGTGGTGACTGGCAGCTGGCAGGCCTGTTCATCAAGCCGCTACAAATCGCCGGCCATGACAGTGTCTGGTACTGGACGCGCGCGCGTGCCTTTGCCCAGAAGGGGCAAAAGTGGAACGCTTACTTCTACTTTCAGACAGCGGCCTACCTGGCCACACCAGCGGATCTGTTCACCAGCGCCAACTTGGACAAGTTGAAGCAGGAGGCCGAGGCAGTGCGGCCCTCAGGCTTGCCCGCTGCGCAGCCGATGGCCCTGAGCGCCGGGGCAAAGAGCTACTCCATCACTGACCTGCACACCGACGGATCGCTGGGCGGACTGGACCTGGTGATCCGTTATACCGCTCAGGATGCCAGTGATCCGGTCGCCACGCGCGCCATAAACCTGGACGTAATGAAGGCTATGCTGGCAGCGCATCCAGAGCTGCACGATGCCTTTCACGGTTTGTGGGTGTTCGCCGAGGCCCCTAACCAAAGGCCCTTCGGCAATGAAGTCGCGATGGGCGACATTCACTAGAGCGTCGCGTCTGCGACCACTCCTGATAATGCTTGACCACTGCTGACGAAGTTTAACGAGGAAATATTGCTGTATGGCCTATGACACGGAAAAGACACTCTCGCGGGCGATTGCCGAGCGGCGGGCATCGCCCAGCTTCGATGAGATCCCCATACCCGATGCTGACCTGCTGAAGATTCTGCAAGCTGGCCTATCGGCCCCCAGTAGCTACAATCTGCAACCCTGGCGCTTTATTGTGGTGCGCAGTGCGGAGCAGAAAAAGCGGCTGCGCGGGGCCAGCTACAACCAGGCGAAGGTGGAAGAAGCGTCCGTCATGATCGTTGCCTGTGGCGATGCCGATGGCTGGCGCAGTGGCGACCTGGAGGAGATGATCCGGCTGGGGCGAGCTGGCGGTATGCCGGAGAAGTACGCGGAGCAGGCCAAGTCCACCATTCCCAACTACCTTTCCGACCATCCCAACATGCCCATGTGGCTCACCCGGCAGGTCATGCTGGCCTTCACCCACATGATGTTGATGGCCGAAGTGCTGGGCTACGATACCGCACCCATGGAGGGCTTCGAGCAGGAGAAGGTGCACGAAGTGCTCAAGCTGCCCCTGAGCTATTGGGTGGTCGCACTGCTGGGGATTGGTCATCTGAAGGGGCCGGACAAGTATCACAGTGAACGTTTCAATATGGCGCGCACCGTGTTCACAGAGGAGTACGGCAACCCGATCCGGTTGCCGGAATAGTGGTTCGGGTGCGCAGAGAATATCCCGCAGCGCCCATCGTCAGCGTGGGCGCAGTCGTCATCGATCACGGCAACGTCCTCCTGGTGCGGCGCGGTCAGGAACCGCTCAAGGGGCAGTGGTCATTGCCCGGCGGAGCTCTCGAATTGGGAGAAACTCTACAGCAAGGTGTGGTGCGCGAGGTGCTGGAAGAGACCGGGCTGGAAGTGCAGACGAATGGGATTGTCGAAATCCTCGACCGCATCACTCCGGATGAAGCTTCCGGCCGCATTCGCTATCACTACGTGTTGATTGATTTCATTTGCCACGTAACCGGTGGCACGCTGCTCGGCGGCAGTGATGCAGATGAGGCGTGTTGGGTGCAGCGTAACGACATGAGCCAGTATGAGCTTGCTCCCGAGACGCTCAGAGTGATCGAGAAGGGGTTCGCGCTGCAGCCGGCGGTGGAAGCATCCCTGCTCACGACTTCTCCAAACAGTAGGTAGATCCGATGAAAAGGTCTTCGCGCGCAGTGCGCACGCTGTTGCTCTTTCTGCTCACGGTGGCCGTGGGCTTTGCGGCCGTGGTCTGGCGCAATCCGCTTTGGTTGGTAGACCAGGCGGTGGATGCCAATCTGCATATGCACGGCGTGCACAGCGAGTTCGTCACCCTGGATGGGTACAGGATGCACTACCTGGTGGGTGGGTCGGGCCAGCCGCTGGTCCTGGTGCACGGGCTGGGTAGCAGGGCTTCGGACTGGGCCAACCTCATACCGCAACTCATCCATGGCGGTCATCGTGTCTATGCGCTCGATCTACTGGGCTACGGACGATCGGCACAGCCGAAGGGCGCAGCCTACTCCATTGCCGACCAGGCGCGGCTGGTCGAGGCGTTTATCGACAGTCAACAACTGGAAAAGGTCGACCTGGCTGGTTGGTCCATGGGTGGGTGGATCGCGATGCGCGTCGCGCTGAAGGAGCCGGAGCACATTCGCCGCCTGGTGCTGCTGGATAGCGCCGGCCTGCGCTTCAAGCTGGACTTTGATCCTGCACTGCTTGCCCCCAGTTCGCCCCGGGAACTGCAGGCGCTGGAACAGCGGCTGGTACCCAACTCTCCGCCTATCCCTGCCTTTCTGGCCACGGCCGTGTTGCGCCGGGGTGACCGCACCGGCTGGGTGGTCCACCGTAGTGTGGATTCGATGCTGCATGGCGATGACCTGGTCGATGGCAAGCTGGGAGCGCTGACCATGCCGGTATTAATCGGCTGGGGTGAGCAGGACCAACTGATTCCGCTGGCGGTCGGGTTCAAGCTGCACGCGCAAATACTGCAGTCAGAGCTGGATGTGTATGCCGGCTGCGGACACCTTGCTCCCGAGCAGTGCGTCGGCCAGGTAGGTCCCAGCGTGGTGGATTTTTTGAATGCGCGCCCCGCCAAGATGGCCATGGTGCGGAACATTCCGCATACTCCCGGCAAATAAAAGTGCGAGAACCATCTCGTGTCCGGAGACAACCACAATGCCTCCACCCCTGGACGGGTGCACCATGTTCGCCGACTCTTAGCTAGTCACCAATTTGTCATCCCGAGCAACCTGCTTGCAGTGCAAGTTAAGCACGGGATGACAAGTTAGCCTGGATTTCTCACCACAACTGTCTGGAGACAACCACAATGCCCCCACCCCTGGACGG
>CAZZVD010000120.1:0-14704 GCA_964657465.1 uncultured Acetobacteraceae bacterium
GGGCACCCGTCCAGGGGTGGGGGCATCGTGGTTGTCTCCGGACAGTCGTGGTGACGCACCGGGCTAGCCGACGAAATCCACTTTAACGGGCATAGGGATGAGTCCGCGCTCATGGCCCATCGCCAGCAGCTTGCGGATGGCCTCTTTGCCGTCGTCGCCGTAGTTCAGCGTGCGCTCATTCACGTACATGCTGACAAAGCGATTGGCGAGTTGCGGATCGAGGTCGCGGGCGAACTGCATGGAGTACTCAAGCGCCGCCTCGCGGTGATCGAGCGCGTGCTGGATGCTGTCGCGCAGTGCCTGGGTCACGGTCAGCATCACGTCTTCGCCGAGATTGCGGCGAATGGCATTGCCCCCCAGCGGCAAGGGCAGGCCGGTTTGCTCACGCCACCAAACGCCAAGATCAATCACCTTGTGCAGGCCGCTGGAGGCGTAGGTCAGCTGCCCTTCGTGGATAATGAGACCGGCGTCGAAGTTGCCCGCAACCACTTGCGGGATGATCTGATCGAAGGGAACCGTGACGGTTTCAATCTCCGGAGCGAACAGCTTCAAGGTCAAGTAGGCCGTGGTGAGCGTGCCCGGGACAGCTACGCGTACTTTGCTGATCTCGTCGGCGGCAATGCGGCGGCTGGCGACGATCATGGGACCGTAGTTCTCGCCCACGCTCCCGCCGCACGCCATCAGCGCGTAGTTCTGCTGCAGGTAGGGATAGGCGTGAAATGAGATGGCGGTGACGTCGTAGAAGGCTTCGTTCATCGCCTTGTGGTTCAGGGTCTCGATATCACATAGCGTGTGGGTGAACTTGTAGCCTGGTACGCGGACCTTGTTGGTGGCCAGCCCGTAGAACATGAAAGCGTCGTCAGAGTCCGGACTGTGCGCAATGCTGATTTCTCTCACGGCGCCAGGCGCCGGTGTGCGGTCCTGAGCGGGCGCGTTTGACTCGTGCGAAATCGGTGTGGTGGTCACAAATATTCCTTTCCTGTGGAACTCTAATTGGACGCTACCTGGGGTGCGGGTGCAACCGCCAGGAGGGAGCGTCCTTTAGTCCCACGAAAACATGCGCCCTAACGCGTGGAATTTCGCCGGGAAGCACTGAAGGACCGTAATGAACTGGCGCACCCTGCCGCAGCCAGCACTTTGATTACATCGCCTGGCAGAAATGGCGCGATCGACACGGAGAAAAGGGGAGAGACGTGGGCATGCGTGAGTACCCCAAGCCAGGTGGCGCCCATCAGCAGGATTATCAGGCTGGCCAGTGCAGCGCTCGCGGCTGCGGTCACGAAGCGGCGTTGTGTCCGCCGGTAGAGCAGGCTGGCCAGGGCAGCTGCGAAGGGGTAGGAGAGCAGGTAGCCACCGGTCGGGCCCAGCAGTTGCGCCAGCCCTCCGGGGCCATGAGGGCTGAACACGGGCAGGCCGGCCGCGCCCTCGGCCAGGTACAGCGCGAGGCAGGCAAAGGCGGCGCCCGGGCTTAGCAACAGGCCCAGCAGCAGGACCGCGAAAGTCTGCATGGTGAGCGGGACCGGGGTGAAGCCGAGCGGCACGGCGACGTGTGCACAAAGGGCTACCAGGGCTGTGCCGGCGACCGCGTATGCGCCGCTGCGCCAGCTGTACCGGGACTCATCGAATACGGAATAGCGGTCCTGCCGAACACCCACTTCTTGCATCATTCATCTCCGTTGTTAGGGACGCGGACGAGCGGGCTAACGATCAGCCTTCGCTTCTCTCGCGGTTAGCTGTGCGCCCTCGATGACAGCCTCGGTCCCGCTGGCTGCTGGCGCTTTGTGCCGCAGGATATGGCGTGTTACCGAGAAGGCCACCCACAACAATGCACAGAAGCTGAGGGCAAAGGCCAGGAATAAAAGCCGCATAAGAGGACGACCGGGCGCGCGAGAACCACTTGAAGCATAACAAATATCCTGTTGTCCGGTTCTGGTGTCCGGCTCTGTGTCTGGCTCTGGCCGGGGAGAGCTGTTTACCAAGTAGGATTTCTAAAACCGCGATGGGCAAAAACTTTGTGCAAGCCCCACGGGTTTCGGTGAGTATGGAAGGCGAGGGTTGTCATGAAAACGTCGCTGCAGCAACTCAGGGAGAATGTTTCGACCTGTTTTTTTCATTCCGGTCGCCGGGTGGCCACCACCACGGCTATCGTGGTTGCCGTTTCGCTTGGCTATCACGCGATATTCGGAGCAAACGGGCTCTCTGCTTACCAGCAAAAGCGCGAACAGCACCAGGTCTTACAGAAGGAAATTCAGGATTTGCAGCAGCAGAACAGCCGGTTACAGCAGCACGTGGATCATTTGCAGTCTGATCCCGATGCGATTGAGCATGAGGCGCGGGTGATTTTGCGCTATGCCAAGCCGGGAGAGGTGATTTACGCCCTCAATGACAAGCCTGGCGCCAGCCAGCCCGCGAAGTAAACGAGTTCGCAGCACGGCGCTCCCGCCCCCTGCGCCACGTTCGTTGTTTGCCTAACTAAAGATTGCGACGTATTACTTTTCTTCGCCCACGGTGGTGAGCTTGGTCAAGGCGGGACGGTCGTGTTCGATGGGAAGAATGAATTTGAGGGGCGAACGCAGGATCTGCCGCAATAAGAATCGCAGCAGCAGGAACTGTTCCCCGGCACGGACGTCGTAGGCGCGTAAGGCGACAAACGAGGCGATCGAAAAGCTTACCCCTAGATTGAAGACGAAGGTCACGCCGATGCCGGCGAGCGCGTAGTAGAACCAGCCCTTGCCGAATGAGCTGGTGCCGAACCGGGCCGCTGCCAGCGCCAGTGTACCGGTCGAGAGGGTGACGTGGCGCACGTCAAAGGGGATTCCGAAAAAGCGCGCAATGACTGGTACAAATCCCAGGAGGTAGCCGAGGGCGATGCTGGTGCTCCATCCAGCGAGGTTCAGCTCGATCCAGCCGGCCAGCCGGGTCATCCGGTTCTGGCCGATGCGCAGGCCGAACGGATGCTGCGACACGGCCTCCGTCAGCCGGTGGAACACGGCGAAATTCTCACACCAGCCGCCAATCAACGCTGCCAGCCATAAAATGACTCCCGTCATGGCAGCGTAGATGATCGTTCCTGAGGCAAAGGGATGCAGGGCTTCATACACGTGCCGGGCGCTTTCGGCAGGCAGGTAGTGCTCGGCAAACATGACCCGCCACAGGCGTTCCAGCGCGACGCAGCCTACGCAGACGGCGATCACGTTGCCGATCGCCGCGGCCAATTGGGTGCGGCTGATACGGGCGGTAAAGTCAGAGATCTTGCTCCAGCTGGCGTCGCCCGGGTTGCTGCGCACGATGCCGGCAAAGGTGGCTGCGGTGGCTGAGGGCTGCTTGGTGGCGAGCGCGAAACCAAACACCTGCAACAACACGAAACTGACGGCGTAGTTGGTACCCGCCAGGAACCCCTCGCCGAAGAGCGGAAAGTTTGCCTCGACGATTCGCATCTTGATGGCCGCGGTGAGTACGGTGAGCAGTCCTCCGCCAAACGCTGCCAGCCACATCTGCCAGTATTCCTTGCGGCTTTGAGCGATGTAGTGTTCGCCGCTGCGGCCGGTGCGCTCTACCGTTTTGCGGGCCAGGAGGTTGAGGTTCTGTTTCAGCAGGGAAGAGACGCGCTTGTCTTCGAGGCGCCCTTCAATCAGCTGGTTCAGTAGATTGCGTGCGGCGGCGGCGTCATCGGTGACAGCCGGTACGGCCACACTGCCGAAGGTGAGGATCCTGGCCAGGCCGTGCATGCGCTGCAGCGCCAGCTCGATGCTGCGCAAATCAAGCACCAGGTCGGCACTGACCCCGGTGGTTTCCATGCCCAGACGCACGTGGCCGAGCTCCTTGCGGCAGGTGGCGACCGCGTTCTTCCAGGATTCAAACAGCGGTGCGGCCGCTTCAGGATCGGTTGCCTGCACCAGCGCTTCGGTGGCGAAAATCAGCTGGTAGAAGGGGGAGTGTTGTATTTCCCCATGGCCGCCGCGTTCACGCATGGCGGCCGTCACCCCCCGCCCCGCGGTGCGGGTGGCGATCAGACACAGTGCCTGGCGTAAGTCACTTTGCAACCGGGGGGATGGGCGTGCACCGCCGCCGCTCGGTGCAGGCGCAATCAGGGCGCGCAAGCGTTCAAACGTCGGCTGGGGCAGTTCCAGAAAGCGGTGTACATCGCGGGAGTGGCCAAACAGCGAGACCAGTACCCGCGAGCTGTCGGTCACGCTCATGGCCGAGGGCATCACGCGGTTGAATAACCGATGAAGTCCCTCGGAGAGCACTGCGTGATGCCGGGGCAAGCCGGCCTCTGCCAGCAGGGCCACGGAGTCGAGCTGGGTGAGCATGGACTGCATGGCGGACTGGAAATCCAATCGCAGGCGGTCGTCATGCTCCACCATGCGAATCCACGACAGGAGTCGCACATGGAATGCACGATCGTTTGCGCCCGTCCAGATGGAGTGGAACAGCCGGGTAAAGCTGGCGGTTTGCGTCTCAATCGTCGTGGCGGCAGAGAAGGCTTTGGTACGGGCACGCAGCTCGTCTCCGGCACGAGCGAAGGCTGGCCGCTGGCGCTGGTGGCGGCGCAGGCGCAGATACTTTCGGATGGAGCGGCGTAGTTTCACGGAGTACCCGTCCGATCGCAGACCACAATCGTGTCAGTTGGCATGACTGTGGCCATATTAGTTGGCGTGTGCCGGCCGCAGTTCCTCGACCGTCCGGGTGAGCGCCGCCCGCAGTTGTTCCTGCATCTCCTGCGTTAGTTTGGCGCCTTTGATCGTCAGGTAGAAGACGTCGATTGCGATCTCCCCTTCTGTATCGATCAGCGCCACTTCGATGTTGCAATCATGCGCCGCCAACGTGGTAGCAATCTGCCGCAGCAGCCCGGGGCCATCCTGGGCCACTACCTGCAGGAGTGTGCTCTGGGGCGATGCGGTGTCATCGAAGTCGAGGCGGGTGTCCACCTTGACCATGATCGGCTGGCGCACAGTCTGCCGCCGGCGAAGCAATACTTCGATCGGTGTCTTGAGTGAGATGACATCCAGAATGCCCTGGCGGAAGCGTTCCACCTCTGACACGTTCAGCTCCAGCGTGCGAAAGGGGTCGGAGAACTGAAACGTATCCACCACGATGCCTGCGTCGTTGGAAAAGGCTTCTGCCTTCACGATGTTCATGCCCCAGGAGGAAAGAGCTCCTGCCATGTCGGCAAACAGCAGGGGACGATCGCTGCTGATGACGGTGAGCTCGTAGAGCTGGCGCACGTTGCGCAGATTGATTTGTGCCGTGGACTGGGAGAGCTGCAGGGCCATTTGGAAATGATCGCGAATTTGCTCCGGCATGCGGGTCTGCAGGTAGCGTTGCGGAAAGCCTTCGAGAAAGCTCTTCAGCTCGCCCGCTTGCTCCGGGGCAAGAAGCAGGATTCGTTTCAAGAGACTCGGGTCGACGGCCGAGCGGTAGCGCTCCTGGTCAACGCTGCGGTCCATGAAGTTCGACGTGGCGATATAGAGCTGCCAGAGGCTGTCAGCCTTCCAGGGGGTGAGTGCGTCGGGATTCACCGCCTTGATGTCGGCATAGGTCATCAGGCACAGCATTTTGAGGTGGGTTTGCGAGGCCACCTTTTCGGCAAAGGTGCGAATGGTTTCCGCGGCAAAGATGTCACGCCGCAGGGTCATGGACATTTCGAGGTGATTGCGTATCAGCCGCCGTATCAGATCGCGCTGCTCGGGATCCATCTCGAGACGAGCGAGCAGGCTGTCGGCTAGCTCCACGCTTTGCACGGTGTGGTCGCCGGTGCGGCGGGCTTTGCCGGTGTCGTGCATCAGCAGCGCAAGCATGAAGAGGTCGAGCCGGTCGATTTCCGCGAGCAGGGTGGAGAAGCGGCGTTCCCAGGCCAGGTGCGGCTGGCGCAGCGCGTGCACGTTGTCGATCACCAGGAACGTGTGCTCATCGACGGTGTAGCGATGGTAGGAGTCGCGGATGACCAGGGCGTCGATGCCGTGGAACTCAGGGATGAGCAGTTCCAGGATGCCCAGGGCGTGCATGGTGCGCAGGGCATGGGCGGCGTGCGGCCCAAGCAGGATCTCCCGTAAACCATTCCACAGGAACGGTCCCTCGGGAATGTGCACATCGAGCACTGGCAGAGCATCGGCCAGGCGGTCTTCGGCGCTTTGTGTCAAGCGGTAGCCATGAGCCGCGACCAGGGCAAACACGCGCAGGATGCCTTCGGGGCCGGTCAGTAAGGAAGATTCGGAAACATCGATGCGACCGTCCTGGATGACAAAGTCGGTCCCGGCGATGGGTACGCGTTTGCGCCGCTGCGGCCGGTAGAAAGACTGCCGGGCTGGAGGCAAAGACTCCATTAACAAAATCGCTCGCCGATACTCGGCACGGGCGTGACGATAGTAGGTGCGCATCCAGTAGGCGGGGTCGGACGTGCCCCTGGTTTCAAGGCCGATGCTTTGCGCTGCTGCCTCGTCCTGGGCATGCCAATCGAGGCTGTTGTCATCTCGCCCGCTGCGGAAGTGAAGAAAACATCGCGTCGCGGAGAGGAATTCAAATGCGGAGGTGGTGTCGTGATGGTTCGTGACCAGGGGCGTTCCGAAGCTGGTGGGCCATGCCTTCTGTTCGTGCACGTGCTGCAGGAGATTCAGCCAGTGGGCCAGCTGATGATCCCGCAGCCCTCCCGGACATTCCTTGATATTAGGTTCGAGGTGGAAGATGGTATTGCCGTATTTTTGATGGCGGAGACGGGCCAGCTCGGCCAGGCGGTGGGTAATGCCGCTCCATTCGCGCATGGCCACTTCGGGCAGGGTCTGGGTCTGCAGCGCCTGGTAGAGCGTGTAATCCCCGGCGACGAAGCGGCGGTCGAGCAACGAGAGGGTGAACTCGACGTTATCGGGATCGTAGCGATCGCACTCTTTGAGGGTGCGGATCATGGGACTGGCGCGCAGGCCGAGGTCCCACATGCCCTGGCTACAGGCGCGAATGTTTTCGCGAAAGGCTTCTTCTACGCGGTCATCGGCGCACAGGTACAGCAAGTCGACGTCAGAGGACGGAAACAGCTCCTTGCGGCCGAAGCCGCCAACGGCGACGAGGGCTAGCCCGGCAGGCAGTGCGTCCCCCCGCTCGAATCGCCACAGCGGTTCGAGCAAGCCATCGACCACCAGGGCGCGCCGGCGAATCGCGAGCACGCCGTTGCCGCTGCGCTCAAATGACAGCCGCATGGCCGACATTTCCGCCTGGTAGTGCTCGCGTAATTGCTGGTGAGACGTGAATGCAACTTTCATAGCAAAGGGAGAGCGCAGTTCAGGGGCCCAGGGCTAAAAGGCCGACCCATTTTCGTGCGCTCACGGCACGATGAAAGAGCCTGCACAAAGAATGTGATCCATTTCAGGATCAGGGCACGACTTCAATCGTGCCAAAACCACTCGGACTTTTCCGCTACCACAGGCCCGGGTGCCCCATATCTACCGACAGATCTTTGTCGGGAGATGTGGGATTGAGCAGCTCTCGGCCAGCAACTCCCAACCCCCAGAAGCATTTTAGGAATACAGACACGTTAGCCTTTAAGCATGCTGCAGGTTAAGGGTTGCTGGTTGAGTGCGGCGTAATCCCACATCTCCCAACGATGAAGCCGTCGTGAGATATGGGGCACCCGAGCTTGTGGTTGGGAGAAGCCAATCCCAAGTGCTCACACCCATAATCCATCTCTCCGCAGCGGTTGGAGGGATCGAGCCCCTCGCGCCTAAAGAGCGGCTTCGCCGCGTTCTCCGTTGCGGATGCGGATGGCTTCGTCGATGCCTGTTACGAAAATTTTGCCATCCCCGATTTTGCCGGTACGGGTTGCGGTAATGATGGCCTGAATGGCTTTCTCGAGTAATTCGTCCGGTACCACGGTCTCGATCTTGATCTTGGGTAAGAGATCGACGGTGTATTCCCGCCCGCGATAAAACTCGGTGTGGCCTTTTTGACGTCCGTGGCCGCGCGCTTCGAGAATCGTCATACCCTCGACACCGATCGCCATGAGTGCATCCTTAAGAGCATCGAGCTTGGATGGCTGAATGACCGCTTCTATTTTTTGCATATCCTCTTTCAACACTAGCAAAGTATAGCTTTCGCCAGTGGTTAATCTGTCCCTTGTTCGTCAGGCGACATTCTGCTTCCCGACCGTGTTTTATACTTGCAGTTATGAGCGCAGCGGGAAAAGACCAGTACTTTTTCGGAACCCTTGAGTCGAGCGGCAAGAACCAGGACAAGGTTCGGGAAGTCAACTTCGGTTACGAAGAGCCTGAGGGTGTGGTCATGACCTCGCTCGATTTCGCCGTGAACTGGGTGCGCAAAAGCTCGGTGTGGCCGATGACCTTTGGCCTGGCCTGTTGCGCTATCGAGATGATGTCCATGGGCGGTGCTCGCTTCGATCTGGCGCGATTCGGCGCAGAGGTGTTTCGTCCGTCTCCCCGGCAATCTGACCTGATGGTCATTGCGGGAAGAGTCTCGCAGAAGATGGCGCCCGTCATCCGGCGGCTCTATGAGCAGATGCCTGACCCGAAATGGGTCATCTCCATGGGCGCCTGCGCCACTTCGGGCGGCGTGTTCAACAACTATGCCCTGGTCCAGGGAGTGAACCAGATTGTTCCCGTGGACGTGTATGTACCCGGCTGCCCCCCGCGTCCGGAACAGTTAATGTACGCAATCACCCTGCTCCAGGAGAAAATCCTGCGCGAGCGAGGCACCGCGAAGCGCGCATTAAACTTCTAATAATTCAGCAACTGTAATAACGTAGTGTGGCGGTCCATTTTGGAACGCGCATTCCGTTGGGTGCAGCAGGGGGTAACTACGTACTCACTGCCCATCACCCAACTTTCGTAAGATGTTGATTATAGGCTAGTCGAGACACCTCTTTTGTTGTAGATTACCGGATGTGGATGTTTTGCATCCAAAGCTCTCAGTCCCGGTAGCACGAAATGGATTGAGCCCCAAGCTGGTCCATTTGGCACGGGTTTGTTGAGAAGACTTCAAAGAACTGAATAACTTTCCAGTGGTTGCGGAGGATAGACGCATGCACTCTCGCCCGTTGAATTCACTGGGTCGAGTTCTGGTGATAGCAAGTGCTTTGGGACTTAGCACTGTGAGTCTCTTTGCCCAGGATTCCCCCAGTACAACTCCAAAGCCGGTAGCTCCCGCGGAGCCGCCAGCCTCTCGAATCGATATTTTCGCAGGTTATTCGTACCTCGCCCCACACGGCTCGGTAACGATTCCGGGAGGGGCTAACATCGGCATCAACGGCCCTGTCTCCTACTCCTCGATTAACTACGGCGCCATTGGCAGCTTCAACTACTTCTTCAACCGCTATGTTGGCGGCCAGGTAGAGTACGCGAACCATCCCGATGGCAACAATGACGGTGCCTCTACCGGCATCCTTGGTATGGTGTTCCGTTACCCGACGGCAGAGATCACCCCCTTCGTCCACGCGGGCGCGGGTTTTGTGCGTTTGGGCGGCCCTTACAAGCAGCCTTATACGTACGGTCCTGAGCTCACCGTTGGCGGCGGTCTCGACTACGCCCTGCCGTTCCTTGGTGGTCACCTTGGCCTTCGCCTGTTCCAGGCAGACTACGAATACTTCCACGCCAACTTCGGTCCCCAGTCCCCGTATCCTACGGGCGGCCGCGCGAACCTGAAGGTTGCGCGTTTGAGCACCGGTCTTCTGTATCACATGGGCAGCATTCTGCCGCCGCCTCCTGTGACCTACAGCTGCACCGCGGCTCCGTCTCCCGCGTTCCCCGGCGACCCTGTTACGGTGACCGGCACGGCGACGAACCTGAACCCCAAAAAGACGGCCACCTACAGCTGGACGGGTAGCGAAGGCGTCAAGGTAACTGGTGACAACACGACCGGCCAGATCGACACCGGCGCGTTGGCTCCGGGCAACTACACCGTGACCGGCCACGTGTCTGAAGGCCAGAAGGTCGGCCAGTTCGCCGATTGCACTGCCAACTTCACTGTGAAGCAGTACGATCCTCCGACCATCAGCTGCTCGGCCAATCCAACGACCGTGGCTCCTGGTGGCACTTCGACCATCACCGCGCAGGGTGTCAGCCCGCAGAATCGTCCGCTGACCTACACCTACAGCGCATCGGCCGCACAGATCAGTGGCACGGGTAACACCGCCACACTGACCACGACCGGCGCACCTGCTGGCGCGATCACTGTCACCTGCAACGTGCAGGATGACAAGGGTCAAACGGCAACCTCCACGACTTCGGTCAATGTGGAAGCACCGCCGCCGCCGCCCGCACCCAAGACGAAGACGCTTTGCTCGATCAACTTTGATCGTGACGCCAAGCGCCCGGCACGCGTAGACAACGAAGCGAAGGCTTGCCTCGATGACGTCGCGCTCAACCTGCAACAGTCCACAGATGCCTCCGCGGTCCTGGTTGGCGAGGCGGCTTCGACAGAGAAGAAGGCCGACACGCTGGCAGCACAACGGGCAGTCAACACGAAGGATTACCTGGTGAAGGAGAAGGGCATCGATGCTTCCCGGATCTCGGTACGCACTGGTACCCAGGGCAACAAGGAAGTTGAGAATTACCTTGTTCCTTCCGGCGCCACCTTCGACAACGACGTGCAAGGCACCACTGCGGTAGACGAGAGCACCGTAAAGGTACAGACCAGAAAAGCGGTCGCTCCTGCCCACCACAGAAAGAAGAAAGCTGCCGCAGCCCAGTAACCGGGAACGCAGCTAAGCAGGGAGAGGGTGACCGGTTAGTAATGGTCACCCTTTCCTTTTGCCTTGACCCCACTGGTACCGCAAGCGCAGTGTGATGCTGGACACCACCGTGGCATCTTTGCGAATATCAGGCTAACCAAGAAGACAATGAATTCACTCATCGGGCGTATCCTCTCCTCCTCCCTTCTGCTGCTGGCTCTTTCTCCCAACCATTTTGCTTTTTCACAGACGGCTGCCTGGGTGCCTGTGGGCCCCGATGGCGGCGACGGTCGCAGCTTCGCGGCCGACCCGACGAACGACAAACACATCTATCTCGGCACGACCAACAGCTGGATCTATCAGTCGGTGGACGGCGGCGGGAGCTGGAAGCGGCTGGCCAAGCTCGCCAAGGGCGAGGAGTTGATCCTCGACAACATTGTGGTCGATCAGTCGGATAGCAAGACGCTGCTCGTCGGGGCGTGGGTGCTGGACCACCCGGATGGTGGTCTCTTTGTGAGCCACGATGCCGGGCAGAGCTGGACGGCAGTCGACGCGATGAAGGGTCAGTCCATCCGCGCGCTGACGCAGGCGCCTTCCAACCCCAAGATCTGGATCGCGGGCACGCTCAAGGGCGTCTTCCGCAGTGAAGACAGCGGTGTGCACTGGACACAGATTTCGCCCGCCGGCAGTACTGAGCTGCATGAGGTTGAGTCGATCGCGATTGACCCTAAAGACCAGCAGACAATTTATGCGGGCACATGGCACCTGCCGTGGAAGACCACGGATGGTGGGGCCAACTGGCACAACATCAAGCAGGGTTTGATTGAGGACTCTGACGTGTTCTCGATCGTCATCAATCCGGTGACGCCGAACACGGTTTACACCAGCGCTTGTTCGGGTATCTACCGCAGCGACACGGGCGGCGAACTCTACAAAAAGATTCAGGGTATTCCCATGACCGCGCGCAGAACGCGCGTGCTCATGATCGATCCCACCAGCCCGAACACGGTTTATGCCGGGACGACCGAGGGTCTTTACAAGACTCTGGATGGCGGCGCAACCTTCAAGCGCATGACCTCGGGTGACGTGATCGTGAACGACGTTTACGTCGATCCGAAGAATCCCCAGCATGTGCTCCTGGCGACGGATCGTGGGGGCGTGCTCGAGAGTGACGATGCAGCTACGACCTTCAAGGCTTCGAACGCTGGTTTTTCTCAGCGCCAGGTATCCACCCTGCTGGTCGATGCGAAGTCACCCCAGACTGTTTTTGCCGGTGTGGTGAACGACAAGACGTTCGGCGGCGTGTTTGTCTCTCACGACGAGGGCGGTACATGGACCCAGCAAAGCAAGGGTCTCGATGGAAGGGACGTGTTTAGCTTGTCGCAGGCGCCCGATGGAACGGTACTGGCAGGCACGAATGCCGGGATCTTCCGCTGGGATGGATCTGGTTGGGTTGCCGGTGGCAAGGTGGTCAAGAGTGTAACCAAGACTTCCTACGTGGTTCGGAAAGGCAAACGCACCAAGGTGGAGAAGACCACCATGGTGCCTGACGGCCAGATGGACGTGCGCATCAGTGATGTGGATGCGGCGGGGAGTACCTGGTATGTCGCTACCGCTAAGGGCATTTTCGCCAGTACCGATCAGGGGGCAACCTGGATCGGCGGGCCGGTGCTGGGTAAGCCGGAGTATCGTGCTGTCGCTTCGAACGGCGACATGGTGCTGGCGGCGCAGCATAAGTCGTTGGCCTGGTCCCAGGATGGAGCCAAAACGTGGCAGCCGCTTGCTATGCCGGAGAAACTGACGTTGTTGCAATCCATTGCTATGCCGGAGGATGGCAGCCTTTGGTTAGGCGGCCGCGAGGGCGTTTTCTATAGCCAGGATCACGGGCAGACGTGGACGGAGATGAAGTCGTTGCCGGTCTCTGATATTAGTGGCATGTCGTGGGATCCTCAGTTGAAGCGGGTGATCGTGACTTCCTGGAACTCGAGCTGGGTATTGGCCGTGAATCCGGCGGACCGCACGTTCAAGTTCTGGGATCCGGGTTGGAAGGTGCGTCACGTGCGTTCTGCGGGTGGCCGGCTGTTGGCAGCCACATCGTACAACGGGGTCGTGGTTGAGCCTGCTACTAACTCCAGCGCGGCTTTGGCTATCAACCCTTAAAGGCTTTTCTTCTGCGCCCGGCGTTGGTCAGGGAGACGGAGTTGCTGGTTGGGTGCTGTGAATTCCCACATCTCCCGACTGGAAAACGTCGTGAGATATGGGGCACCCGAGGTGGTTACGGGTCCGGCTTTGCATGTTCGGATTGATTAGTCGTGGTCACCCGAGTTGGTTACGGGACCGGGTTTTGAAGTCCCCGGTGACCACCAAACTTAGCCCTTACCACCACGCCGGGTGGTCGTGTTCACCCGAGTGGGTTACGGGTCCGACAATCGATGTTCTGATTGACCACTAAACTCAGACCTCACCACCGAGCCGGGTGTGGTCGTGGTCACCCGAGTTGTTTACGGGGCGGGGTTTGGATGTTCGGATTGACCACCAAACTCAGACCTTACCACCGGGTGCTCACCCGAGTTGGTTACGGGTCCGACATCCGATGTTCGATAGACCACCAAACTCAGACCTTACCACCGAGCCGGGTGCCCCATATCTCACGGCGCTTTTCAGCCGGGAGATGTGGGAGGGTTTTTACCCTCTCGTTCCTCAACCAGAGCAGGAGGAAAGACCTGCCGGTGAGTGCCGGTGACCCGCATTCTTTCGGGTGAGGCGACGCCGAATTGTGCCATTGCGTAATCGGCCGGTGCGCTGCCCGTAAGATAGCCGGGTATGATCCGCGGTTACAAAAAGCGAGACTTCCCCCGGCTCTACCAGCTTGACCAGCTATGCTTCCCGCCGGAAATCGCCTACTCGCGGGCTGAGTTGCAGTACTTCATAGGTCATCCGCGCTGCTCCTGCTGGATCGCCGAAGCGGACGGCGGCGACGTGGCTGGATTCCTCATTATCGAGCGTGTGCATGCGGAAGGCAGGCTGACCGGCCACATCGTAACCCTGGACGTCGAAGTCGCCAGCCGTCGGCAAGGGTTTGGTGCACTCCTGATGCAGGCGGCGGAACAGCAGATGAAGCAGGAAGGCGCACAGCACCTCTTGCTCGAAGTCGCCGAGAATAACGCCGGCGCGCAGCGCTTCTATCGCAGCCTGGGATTTGTCGCTCGGGGGAGAATCAATCAGTACTACGGGGGAAAGATCGATGCTGACGTGATGGAGAAGGCGCTCTGATCGCCTGGGGATCAGCGTATCAACGGCTGATCTGTCACTCCGGTTGTCGCGTACAGTGACTGTGTCGCACTTACTTGCCGAGTTGTGCGGCTCCCTCTTCTAGTGCAGGAACAGCTTCCAGCACACAGCGGCGACAACAACCAGGGCGCCTTGAAAGGCTAACGCGAACACAACACCGCGCGCGCAACCGAGCTTGTCTTCGTAATACAGCTCCTCAGGATTGTCGGAACAAACATCGGCGACGTTCACGGCGATGATGTGTTCCGCCTTGCGCACGATGCGCAACTCCGGCCTCATTGTTTGCTCCGCAACGATTGGAAATGTCTGTGTGCTCATGGTGTCTCCTTTCAGCTACTGAGTGTAGCGAGAACATCGTGAGGTGTCTCACTAGTTATGTACAACTTTGGTCGAGTGATATCAGAAGTGCTTCAAAACGGTACAACGATGGTGTCATAACGGGATGACGAGCGCGGCAAAGTGCCCGGTTTTCAAGGGGATTTCCCGTAAGTTCATTACTCGGGTAAGCCACGGGGCAACCCGCAAGAGCAGTACTAAAGATTGCGGCTGACCGCGCACACACGCAGATGTAGAACGGGAATAGATCTAACCCGGAATTCTCACGGCCTGTCCCGTAAAGCCCGTAACAAATGGTCGGTGCCCCACATCTCCACCATTCGTCACGGGACAGGCTGAGAGAAGTGCTAGCTAAAGCGGCGGTTGCAACGTAATGACTGTGATTTCAGGCGGACAGCGGAAGCG
>CAZZVD010000121.1:0-14634 GCA_964657465.1 uncultured Acetobacteraceae bacterium
TCTTCAACCCACGCACGCCGGAGTCGGCGAGCATGGGGCACCCGTCCAGGGGTTAGGGCTTTGTCACTGCGGTTGAAATTGGTGGTGAGACACGCGTCCACGGAGCCGACCTTTACTCCGGCGCTAGACCGTTCGTTCCGCCGCGGGTGCTCTCCACTGAAAGGCAAACAGCGAAAACAAGTAAGCGGTGCCCGAAGCCAAAAAGATCAGCAGCGCATGATTAGCCCACAGCATACCCACAAAAAAAGTAAACACCACGCTCCCCGCCGATCCCATGGCTCCGCCGATGCCCACGACCGTGCCGACTGAGCTTGAGGGGAACATATCCGAAGGGGTGGAAAGCAGGTTGGACGACCAACCCTGGTGCGCCGCTGTGGCCAGGCACAATAAGGCGATGGCTTGCCAGAGCGGGTGAACAAAAGGCACCAGCACGACCGGTACCGCGCATAGGGCGCAGATGGTCATGGCAAACCGCCTGCCCAGGCGCACAGAATGGCCGCGGCGAATATAGAAGCCGGCCAGCCAGCCGCCGGCGATACTGCCAACCGTCGCGCCCAGGTAGACGATGATGAGCGGCAGCCCGAGATGCTTCATATCCACATGGAAGCGCTCGTTGAAGTACTTGGGCAGCCAGAAAAGATAGAACCACCAGATGGCATCGGTGGATGCTTTGGAGAGCGCGAATACCCAGGTGCCACGGCTGCGCAACAAGGATAGATAGGGTGCGGGCGGCACGCGCAGGGTGCCGGTAGCCACCTCGGCGCTGCCAAATTTCGCTTGCAAGCGATCGTAGGGAAAGAACAGCCACCCCACTAACCAAAGCAGGCCCAGGCTGCCAGTGGTGTAGAAAGCCGCTTGCCAGCCGTAGCGCACCGCCACCCACGGGATCAGCAAGGGAGCGATCAGCGCGCCGGCGCTGGTGCCGGAGTTGAAGATGCCCGTCGCCAGAGCGCGCTCTTCCGCAGGAAACCAGTCCGCCGTGGCCTTGAGCGCTGAAGGAAAGTTGCCGGACTCGCCCAGCCCCAGCGCAAAGCGGGCCATGCCAAAGCCCACCGGTGTGCGGGCCAGCACATGACTCAGGGACGCCAGCGCCCACAAGCCGATCGAGAGTGCATAGCCGCGCTTGACGCCTACACGATCGACGATGCGGCCGGCCACCAGAAAGCCCAGACCGTAGGCCAGGATAAAGCTGTTAACGATGTAGCTGTAGTGCCGGTTGTAGAGGTCTGGATCGCGGTCACCGCCGAGGATGTGACGGAGAATCGGCTCGACCAGGCTGAGTGCGGAGCGATCCATGTAGTTGATGGTGGTGGCGAGAAACAGAAGGCCGCACACCACCCAGCGCAGATTCGATCGATGCACTTCGCCTCATGCCGCTGTTGAGATGGCGCAAGCGGTCCCTGATGGAGGCTGCGCCCGCGCCGCGTGATACCCTGCGGGATCATCGTACTGAAACCGCCATTGGGAGTAAACCGGAGCAAGCCATGAAAATTACCGGCGCCAGGGTCATCGTCTGCAGTCCAGGCCGTAACTTCGTCACGTTGAAGATTGAGACGGATGAGGGTGTGTACGGTCTGGGCGATGCGACATTGAACGGCCGCGAGCTGGCGGTCGTCAGCTACCTGGAAGATCACCTGCTGCCTTGCCTGGTGGGCCGCGACCCATTTCAGACGGAAGACATTTGGCACTACTTTTATCGCGGCGCGTACTGGCGGCGCGGCCCGGTCACCATGACGTCTATCGCGGCCATCGACATGGCGCTGTGGGACATCAAGGGGAAAGCACTCGGTGTGCCGGTTTACAACCTCCTGGGCGGCAAGAGCCGCAACCAGGTGCTGGTGTATGCGCATGCCACGGGCCGCGATATTCCGGAGACGATTGACCAGGTGGAAAAGTACCGCGCCATGGGCTACACCGCGATCCGCGCCCAGAGTGGGGTGCCCGGGTTGCCATCAACCTATGGCGTGGCCAAGGATGGCAAGTACTACGAACCCGCGGAGCGGGGCCTGCCTTCCGAGAGTTTGTGGTCTACCGAAAAGTATCTGCGCCATGTTCCCAAGTTGTTTGAAGCGCTGCGCACTACGCTGGGCGACGACATCGATCTGCTGCACGATGCGCACCATCGCTTGACGCCGATTGAAGCAGCGCGCCTGGGAAAAGAACTGGAGCCGTTTCATTTGTTCTGGCTGGAAGATGCAGTGCCGGCAGAACTGCAGGACGGCTTTCGCCTGATCCGGAAACACACGACCACGCCGCTGGCTGTGGGTGAGGTGTTCAACAGCATCTGGGACGCTGAGCAGTTGCTGCGCGAGCAGTTGATCGATTACCTGCGCATGAGCGTGGTGCATGGCGGCGGGTTGACGCCGATGAAGAAGATCGCTGATTTTGCCGCGGTTTATCACGTGCGCACCGGCTGCCATGGGGCGACTGACATGTCACCCGTCTGTATGGCGGCTGCGCTGCACCTGGATCTGGCGATCAACAACTTCGGCATACAGGAGCACATGCTGCACAACGCGCAGACCGAGGAGGTTTTCCCGCACAGCTATGCGTTTCGTGACGGCTCGATGTATCCCGGGGATGTTCCCGGGTTAGGAGTGGATATCAGGGAAGACCTGGCGGCCAGCCTTCCCTATGAGCGGGCATATCTGCCGGTGAATCGTAAGCAGGACGGCACCTTGTTTCACTGGTAGATTTCATTGTCGGCAGTTCACGCTGCGTTGGACTCGTTCTTGCGAATGGCTTCGCGTACGTTCTCAACCGCTTCGTCTTTGAAGTGGGTCAGGTTGTGCACTTCTGCGGCGTGCTGCTCGATTGCAGGCAGCATTTGTTCTTCGCTGTCACCGTCCAGCGTCCAAGCACATTCATACCCCACATCTTTGCACGCGAAGTGCTTCTTGCCATCGGCCATGGTTCTTCCTCCTGAAGGTACGATGCGCGGGAAGGCCCAGGGAAGTATCCAGGATTCCATCGCACCAAAAAGATTGCGCGCACGGGCCCGTGTCCAAACTCCACCGGCCTGTTCGCACGTTCATCCAATTCTGCATCTGACCTAGTTCGATCTTGCCTAAGGAACCCAGGGGATGTGGATTGTCAGGCTGGCGCTGCGGCGCCCCTATACCTTTGTCGTTTTGTCGCTTCTCATGCTGCTGCTGGGTGTAGGGACCTGCGTCGAAGCGCCTAAAGATATCTACCCGTATATCAATATCCCAGTCGTCACCATCGTCTGGACGTACAACGGCCTGCCTCCCCAGGAGATGGAAGGCCGAATTGTCACCGTCTGTGAACGCGCCCTGACCACGACGGTGAACGATATTGAACACACGCAGTCCGAAAGCTACCAGGGCGTCTCTGTTATCCGGGTGTTTTTCCAGCCGACGGTGAAAGTGGAACTCGCTTTATCCCAGATCACGGCAGTGGTCCAGACCATTTTGCGTGTGCTGCCGCCCGGAACCTTTCCCCCAAACATCCTGCAATATGACGCCTCCAGCGTACCGATTTTGCAGTTGGGGCTTTCTGGCCAGGGACTTACCGAGGAAGACCTCTACGATCTTGGGCTGTCGTTTATTCGTCCGCGCCTGGCCAACGTGCAGGGCGCGTCTGTTCCCTTGCCGTACGGCGGCAAGGTGCGGCAGGTGCAGGTGGATGCGGATCCAAACCTGCTGTACGCAAACCATTTATCGGCTACCGATCTGTCGACTGCGTTTAACCAGCAGAACCTGATTCTGCCGTCGGGACTGGCACGGATTGGCGATCGCGAGTTCATTGTGAAGTTGAACTCGTCTCCTGCGCTGGTTTCCGCCTTGAACGACCTGCCCGTGCGGGCCGCCAGTGGAGCCGTGGTGCTGGTGAAGGACGTGGCGCAGGTGCGTATGGGCTACGCGCCGCAGGAGAATATCGTCCGGCAGAACGGCACCCGGTCGGCGCTGCTGACGGTGCTGAAGAATGGCAAGACCTCCACGCTCGACATTGTGAAAGGCGTGAAGCAGATGCTGCCGCAGGTGAAGGCAGGCTTGCCGGCGGGGCTGCAGATTACGCCGCTGTTCGACCAATCGATTTTCGTTTCCGAGTCGATCAACGAGGTGGTGCGCGAAGCCACCATTGCTGCCGGGCTTACGGCGCTGATGATCCTGCTGTTCCTTGGCTCGTGGCGGTCGACCCTGATTGTTTGCACATCGATACCCCTTTCGATCGCGACTTCGCTGGTGATTTTGTTTGCCCTGGGCGAAACCATCAATGTGATGACCTTGGGCGGCCTGGCGCTGGCGGTGGGCATCCTGGTGGATGACGCGACGGTGGAGATCGAAAACACGCACCGCAATATGGCAGAGAGGAAGCCGCTGGTGCGCGCGATTCTTGATAGTGCGCAGCAGGTGGCCGCGCCGGCCTTTGTTTCGACGCTCGCCATCTGCCTGGTGTTTACCCCGGTTGTGCTGTTAAGCGGCCCGGCGAAGTACCTGTTTACGCCGCTGGCCATGGCGGTGGTGTTCGCCATGATGGCCTCGTACTTTCTTTCCCGCACCCTGGTGCCGACCATGATGCATTACTTTCTGGGAAGCGAACTTTCCCTGTACCAGGATGAACAGGCAGCCAAACAGGAAGAGGAAGAGAACTGGCTGTGGCGTCTGCACTCCAGGTTCGAGCGCTGGTTTGACCGTCGCCGCGATCGCTACAAAACCGCCCTTGAGTGGACGATGGAAAACCGCGGCCTCACGCTGGGCATTTTCGGACTCTTTGTCGCCTTGTCGCTGCCGCTGTTCCTATTGATCGGACAGGACTTCTTTCCCTACGTGGATTCAGGGCAAATGGATTTACACGTATATCCCCCGGAGGGGATGCGCCCGGAAGACTCTGAGCAATACTTCGCGGCCGTCGAAAAAGAGATTCGCCGCGTCATTCCTGCCGAAGAATTGAAGCTGATGCTGGACAACATCGGCCTGCCCAATGGCGGCATCAACCTGGCCTTCACCAGCAGTGCCGTGGAGTCGAACTCCGACGGCGACATTCTGATTTCGTTGACGCCGGGCAAGCGGCAAACCCAGGGCTACATGCGTCAACTCCGTACGGATCTGCACCAGAAATTTCCGGACGGCACCTTTTTCTTCACCCCAGCCAACATCACGAATCAGATCCTTGATTTCGGGCTGCCTGCGCCCATCGATCTGCAGATTTCGGGGCGGGGGAAAAATAACTATCAGCTGGCGCAACAGTTACTGAAACGAGTGCAGGCCATCCCCGGCATCGCCGATGCTCACATCCACCAGCACGTCGCGGCTCCGACGATCGACGTCAATGTGGATCGCATGAAGTCCAGGCAGATCGGGCTTACCCAACAGGACGTGGCGCAAAGCATGTTGATTTCCCTGACTGGCACTGGGCAGACGGCACCTAACGAATGGCTCAACCCGGAGAACGGTGTGAACTACCAGGTCGTGGTGCAGACACCCACTTACCGCATCAACTCGCTGCAGTCGCTGGGCCGCACACCGATCACCTCGCCTACCGGCCAGGCTAGCCAGTTGTTGAGCAACGTGGCCAACTTTCAGCGGGATGCTACGCCTGTCATCATCAACCACTACAACATCCAGCCCGTCTACGACATTTACGCGGACACCGACCAGCGCGATCTGGGTGGTGTGGCGAGCGAAGTACGCAGGATCATGAACGACGAGCAGGGCCACCTGCCGGTAGGCACCACGCTCGCTTTACGCGGTGAAGTCACCACCATGCGTGATTCCTTCCTGCGGCTAGGCATCGGGATCGTCTTCGCCATCATCCTGGTCTACCTGTTGATGGCGGTGAATTTCCAGAGCTGGCTCGACCCGCTCATCATCCTTATGGCGCTGCCGGTGGCGTTTGCCGGTGTGCTGTGGATGCTATTTCTCACCAGCACCACGTTCAACGTGCCTTCGTTGATGGGCGCGGTCATGACCATTGGTGTGGCCACGGCCAACAGCATCCTGCTGCTGGTGTTCGCGAATGACGAGCGCGCGAGTGGTAAATCGAGCGTAGAGGCTGCAGTCAGCGCCGGGTTTACCCGGTTGCGGCCGGTCTGCATGACGGCCCTGGCCATGATCATCGGCATGCTGCCGATGGCGCTCGCCCTGGGCGAAGGCGGGGAGCAGAACGCGCCGCTGGGGCGAGCCGTGATCGGCGGGTTGTTATTGGCCACCCTGGGCACGTTGTTCGTGGTGCCGGTGATGTATGCGTGGTGGCGCACGGCGGAACCGCGCAACCTGGATGCGGAGATCGATCGCGAATATCACGCGGGAGACCAGCAGGGAGCGCAGGCCACCTAGGGCACTACGTAGGACGCTGAGAGTTGGCAGGAGAGCATGAGCGACGATTTGGAACAGCGGAAGTATCCGGAGGATGAGAAGCTGCAGCAGTTGCAGCAGGAGCCCGATCGCCGGATGACGCGCGCGGAATGGGAGCGCGAAGAGGCGCAGGCCCGGCAGGCTGCGCGTAAGAAGCACGAACATGTGCGCCATGATCGCGAAGTGCAACAAGCCTACGACCACAAGCAGCACCAGCATCATCGCAACTGGGGAAAGATTTTGTTGTGGGTAGGTGTGGGTGCGGCGGTGCTCCTGCTCGTGTTCTTTCTCGGTTACCTGCCGCACCACGCGCGCGAAAAGAAAGCGGCCACGCTGGCACGGCAGCGCCAACAGGAAGAGCCGGAGGTGCAGGTGATTAAAGTGACCCGCACGCACGCGCCCGGTGTGTTGACGGTTCCGGGCACCACCTCGGCGCTGACCGAGGCTTATCTCTATGCGCGTGCCAGTGGATACCTGCAGAAGCGCTATGCCGACATCGGTGACCACGTGAAGAAAGGGCAAGTGCTGGCCCTGATCGATGCGCCTGATCTGGATCGCCAGGTGGACCAGGCACGCGAGCAGCTGCGGCAGGCCGAGGCGCAATTGTCGCAGCAGCAGGCACAACTGGATTTAAACCGGGTCACCTGGGAACGGTGGCGGACCCTCGTGGCTAAGGGAGTGTTCTCGCGGCAGGACGGCGATCAGCGGCAGGCTGACTTCAACACCCAGCAAGCCGTGGTTGCATCGGCGCGGCGAAACGTGGAGAGCTACCGGGCAAACCTGGAGCGGATGATTGCCCTGCAAAGTTATGAACGGGTGACGGCTCCCTTTACCGGCATCGTGACCCAGCGCAACTCGGATGTAGGGGCACTGGTTGGGTCTTCCGGCGGGGCATCGAGTGAGCCGATGAGGAATCCGCAGACCGCGCCGACGGGTGGGACCGCCGGGGCAGCCAGTAGCAATACCGGCGGCACTTCGGGTACCGGCAGCCAGGCGGCCTCTCCCTCGACCGGGCAGGCGCAGGGGGGCGCGTTGTTCGGTCTGGCGCAGGTAGGTAAGCTGCGCATCCTGGTTTCTGTGCCCGAGGGTTATGCCTCGGAGCTGCGGCAAGGTATGCCGGCGCGGGTTTTTGTGCAGGAGCGTCCCGGCAAGCCCATCAACGGTACGGTGACGCGCACCGCCGGTTCGGTTGATCAGAACACCCGCACCATGCTGACGGAAGTAGATGTCGATAACCGCGATGGGAGTCTTTATCCCGGCATGTACGCGGTAGTGACTTTCCTGCAGGTACGCGGGACGCCGCCGCTGACCGTGCCCGGCGACGCGGTCGTGGTGCGTCAGGATCGCAACATGGTGGCCGTGGTGCGCGAAGGTAAGGTGCAGATGGTGCCGGTGGAGATCGGGCGCGACTATGGGCCGGCAGTCGAGGTCACGAGCGGTGTGCGTGAAGGGGATCTCGTCGTCACCACGGTGACAGATTTAGTGCAGCCTGGGGTGAAGGTGCGGCCGCAGGAGCAGGCGCAGGTGGCGCAGGCGAGTGGCCAGGGCGGCGCGCAATCGGAACAAGCGCCCGATGCCGGCCCTGATCAATATGGGGATCAGTCAATCGTGAACTCGAAGAGTGAGGGCAGCAGTCAGTCGGGCAAGGGCGGGGGCAAACAGGGCGGGAGTGGGGCAGGCAAATGAGCTGTTTGTGCCGGGTTGGCTTGATGTTGGGAGTGCTTGCCTGCTGCTGCCCGGTAAGCTACGCGCAGCAGGAGCACGTGTGTGAGAACTCCAAACTCGGCCCTTTCCTTGACCACGAGCCCGGGTGCCCCATATCTCACGACGTTTTTCAGCCGGGAGATGTGGGATTAAGCCGCGCTCAACCAGCAACTCTGAACATCCAAAAGCGTTTAAGGGATACAGACACGTTAGCCTCTGAGCCTGCTGCAGGTTCAGGGTTGCGGGTTGAGCGCGGCGTAATCCCACATCTCCCCGGATTTCCTGTTGAGGGTGGTGGCCTTGGCGATCTGCATGCGGTTTTCCTCAATGAAAACCGCACACGTAGATGTGTCCGGTGCAGCGTAGCAGGAAATCCGGTCCCGACTGGAAAACGTCGTGAGATATGGGGCACCCTAGCTTGTGGTTGGGGAGGAGCCGAGGTTGAAGTTCTCACGCACCCTCAACCAGGGCAGGAGCCTGTGCCTCCGCAACAGTCTCCGACAGCCGCGCCCGACGCGCCCTTACCGCAGCCCGACAAGACCAGTGTGGATGTGCGGCCGCTGCCGCCGCTGAGCCCGCAGCCGATTGCGCCGGCGAACGAATCGCGCACTGTGCGGGAGGTGGAAGAAAGCACCACTCGTCCGGGAAGGGAGGCGCCCTCTGGCTTGCATACGCGCATATTCAGCTTCCCGGGTGCTTACCGGGCGCCCAACACGCCACCCATCCCTGCAGGGTCGCTGTCCCGCCTCGACGTGCTTACCCGCGGCGGCAAGTTGTACCTGTCACTGCACGATGCCATCACGCTGGCCATAGAGAACAATCTTGATGTCGAGATGAGCCGTTACAGCCTGTTGCTGGCCGATGCTGATCTCCTGCGAGCCCAGGGCGGTGGCAATCTGCGCGGCATTGACTATAGTGTGCAGCAAACGCCTCCGGGGGTAGGGGCTACCACCAGTCCCTTGCTGAACACCACGAGTACAGGGAATGCTGCGCCGGCAAACGTAGCGGTTACTGATCTATCCCAGGTGACGCAAACCGGGCTGGGCACCCAGCAGAATCTTTCGCAGAATGGAACCTTCGCCTACTCGCCGGGTGCGTCGATACCGCTTTATGACCCGACGCTTACCGGCCAGGCAGGTTATTTCCGGCGCTCGAAGCAAACCTCGCTGGTGAATCTTAGCGGCAGCGGCAGCACGGTGAGCACCGCACCCCTGGACTTTGTGAGCACCGGCATCGACTACCAGCAGGGGTTCTCTACTGGTACACAAATCGATGCGTTCGTCGATAATGCCGCCCAGGTGGTGTACGCGGGTGGGTCGCAATACAATCCGTTCCACGCTCCGAGCACTTCGTTCACCCTGACCCAGCCCCTGCTGCGTGGTCGTGGCCGCGCGCTGAATCTTCGCTTCGTGCGCATCGCGCAGTTGGATCAGCACGCGTCTCGCCTGGTGTTCGAGCAACAGCTGCTGGAAACCATTTACGGTATCTCCCGCTTGTATTACGACCTGGTGTCGCTGGGCGAGAACGTGGGCGTCAAGGAGCAGGCGCTGGCGGCGGCGCAGCGCCTGTATGAGGACAATCGCAACCAGGCGGAGCAGGGAACACTGGCGCCGATCGAGCTGACGCGCACCCAGGCGCTGCTGTCTTCCAGCCGCCTCGATTTGATACAGGCACAGGGAGAGTATCGCCAGCAGGAGACCATCCTGCGGCAGCAACTGCTGCGCAAGCTGGGGGACCCTGCTGCTAACTTTGCAACGATTGTGCCCCAGGACCGGATTGTCGTTCCGGATCATCCTGCTGCGCTGAATGTTCCTACGCTGATCGATGACGCTCTTGCCAATCGTCCTGACCTGGCGCAAGCCGGGCTGCAGATAAAAGCCGATGAGATTTCGGTGAAGGCGGCGCGCAATCAGGTCAAGCCGAGTGTCAATCTCTTTGGCAATGTGCAAACGCGCGGGTCGTCGATTGCGCCGTTTACCAACCTTGGCAGCGAGGGCAATGGATTCGTCACGCTGCCTGCCGGGATCACGCAGGGGGGGCTGCGGCTTTCTACGATTTACCAGGGCGGCGTGCAGTTGTCGTTGCCGCTGCGGAATCGCATCGCGCAAGCCGACGCGGCACGGGACGAGATCCAGCTTCGCCAGGCACAGGGACGCAGTATGCAGTTGGAGAACCAGATTCGCCAGCAGATTGAAACTGCTTCGGTTGCGCTCGAGAATGCGTACCAGGCCTATGCAGCGGCGGTCGAGAGCCGCGGCTATCAGGAGCAGTTGCTGCAGGCGGAGAAGGATAAATTTACGGTGGGGGCCAGTACGAACTTCCTGATTGTGCAGGACCAGGCCTATTTGGCGCAGGCACGGTCCACGGAAGTCGCCGCGCGGTCGGATTGGATGAAGGCAAGGATTACTCTCGATCGGGCGCTGGGGAATTTGCTCGAGAAGAATGATATTTCGCTTGCGGATGCCATCCGCGGTGTGTTGCCTTAGCCCGGCCTTTCTCACGGCCTGTTCTGTAACGAATGACAGGTTACCCCCCCTGTCCACCGCCCACATTTCCCTGTTCCTGTTCTGTAACGAATGACGGGTGCCCCACATCTCGCTCGTTTTTCGCGAGATGTGGGATTCCACGGCTATCCACCGTCCACTCTCCACCGGCAACAGGCCTTGGATTATGTCCCTTACACATCCCACACTGAGGGGCCGAGGTTGGTGGAATCCCACATCTCGCGAAAAACGAGCGAGATGTGGGGCACCCGGCATTTGTTACAGGCCTTACTTCGCTTTTTCGCACCCTTTTGCGGCCTTTCTGACCGCCGTGCGCTCGGCAAGAGCGCCCACTCCCCAGCCACCCGTCCCGCCCATAACGGTCTCGCGCAAGCATCCCCTATGGCGACGAAATTAAAAAGATTTGAATTCCTTGCACCTCTGTGTCAATAATGGAGGAGCATTTCCCTCCGGTTTCGTACTGCAGGCCCTGGTTATAAAGGTTGCACTTAGGTTTAAGCGCGCTTCCTTGACTTGTCGCTTCCTCGTTGAAGGCGACTGACTAGCCGGGATGGCTTCCTCGTCGAAGGCCCCGAAAAAAAATTAGGAACGAATTGTCCCTCGCACGTCGCGCGATAGGGAAACGCTCTCGTACGTTCGTTCAACGATCTATATCGCGACAAGGCCACTACCTTTTGGAGGTTCTACATGCATTTCCGTTTGCACATGCGCAGCCGTGTCTCTCGCATTCTGCTTAGCCTGTTGTTGGTCACGGGCCTGGCACGTCTGGACGCGCAGACATTTCGTGGTGGCATCAATGGCACCATCGTTGATCAGTCCGGCGCAGTCATTTCAGGCGCTGCGGTTTCTGCCACGAACAATGGCACCGGCATCACACTGAAAGCCATCAGCTCGAGCGGCGGTGAGTTTCTCTTTCAGGATTTGCCACTCGCTACCTACACCGTCAGCGTGGAAGCCAGCGGCTTCAAGTCTGAAAAAGTGAATTCTGTGCCGGTGACGGCGGGAACCATTTATACCCTGCCCATCAAGCTGGGCGTCTCCTCGACGGGAGAGACCGTCGAAGTCATGGCCAATGCATTGGCCCTTGATACGACGTCGACCACGCAAATTGCGGGGGTCGGCGGTAAGGAGCTGCAGGATACGCCGTTGAACGGCCGCGACTTTACCCAGCTGATTATCTTGTCGCCGGGCTTTTCGAATTCCGGCGCCGGCGGGTACGGCTCGTTGAATGGCACACGCGCCAACCAGATCAACTGGCAGATCGACGGTATAGACAACAACGACTTGTGGCACAACATCCCAGCCGTGAACCAGGGCGGCGTTTCGGGGATCGCGGGTATCGTGCTGCCGATCGATGCGGTGGATCAGTTTTCCACGCAAACGCAGGCTGCGCCAGAGTCTGGCCGCAACCCTGGCGGAAGCGTCAACCTGTCGTTGAAGTCCGGAACCAACCAGATTCACGGCACTGCGTACTACTACAATCGCAACGAATTCTTCGGCGCGACCAACCCGTTCACGGCTCCGGTCAAGCAGGAAGTCCGCAACTACAACTATGGCTTTTCCGCCGGCGGCCCGGTGATCAAGGACAAGCTGTTCTGGTTTGTCACGTATGAGCATCAGCGGTTTACCATCGGCGTTCCGGATAAGTCAACGCAGCCATCGCAGGCCTGGCAGAACGCGGCGCTCGCGACCATGGCGAAGTATGGCGTAGCCGTGAACCCGGTCTCGGCGAATCTGCTGGCTAAGCTGTGGCCTTCGTCGGCAACCGGAAGCCTCGCTGGCGACGTTGGCGGAGCGCCGACGGAGAACAATTACAACAGCAGCGATCCTGAGTACGGGTACAGCTATAACGGCCTTGCAAAAGTCGATTACGCGTTCAATGATCGAAACACCTTGTCGGCCCATTGGTTTGTAGGCCAGGGGAACCAGGTGGCCCCGGTCGGTTCCTCGCTCAAGTACTACTACGAAGTGGCGCCGCTGCACGTGCAGAACTACGCCATTGTGTACAACCACATCTTCTCGCCGTCGGTCGCCAACCAGGTGCTGGCCGGTGTTAACTATTTCAACCAGGTTTTCAATGACTTCTACACTGGTTTTAACGCGCCTTCTCTTGGCCTGGTGACTGGCTCCAATCTTCCCGGCGCACCGAACATCAAGATCAAGAACTTCGATCCGATTGGCGAGACGCCGCCCGAGGGACGTAACGACATCACCGGTCACCTTACGGACGATCTTTCGTGGACGATCGGCAAACACCAATTCAAGTTCGGCGGAGAGTTCCGGCAGGCACAGCTAGACGAGTTTTACCATCGTCACGCGCTGGGCAGCTTCACCTTTGACGGCTCGCAGGGGCCGCGACCGGGATCCGGTATCGCGTGGGGCTCCGGGAATGCCCGCGTGGATGCGCTGGCAGATTTTCTCGCCGGCAACGTGGCTACCTCCGCCATCGCTCTGGGTAATCCGGAACGGCAGGTGTTTGTAAACACATTTGATCTGTTCGCGCAGGATTCGTGGCAGCTTAGCTCCAAGCTGAACGTGAACTATGGGGTGCGCTGGGATTACGAAGGCCCACTGCACAACTCATACAAGAACCTTTCCGTGTTCCGCCCTTCGCTGGGCGGGGTAGCCTTCCAGGGAGCGCAGATTAGTTCGTTGTACGACCCTGTCTACACCAACATCAGCCCGCGTGTTGGCTTCTCCTACCAGGCGTCGCCGCATACGGTCCTGCGTGCCGGCTTTGGCTTGTACTATGACACTCCGAACCTCAACCCCTTCCTCGACAATCGTCCGGGCAATGGCGCACCAAACGGTGTGGAAGGCAATCCCGGTGGCCCCGATACGGTCACTACGGCCACCGCCGGTGGTTACACCATTCAGCAGAATGTGAATGTGTTCCCTCCAGGGCTGGGCTCGAACAGTATCTTCTCCATCGCCAAGAACTTTGTGCCGGCGCATACCGCCAACATCAACATGCAGTTGGAGCAAAGCATTTCGAACAAGATGGTTGCGCAGATTGGGTATGTCGGCTCGATGGGGCGGCACCTGCTTTCGATTCTCGACATCAACCAGGCGCAGCCGGGCGTTTACTCGTCGTCGGCCGAGCAGGATGCGACGCGTCCTTTCGCTGCTACTTTCCCCAACTACACCTTCATCAATGAGATCCAGAGCATTGGGAATTCCAACTACAACTCGTTGCAGGCCACGCTGCGTGTTTCTGACGTGCACGGCTTCAGTGCGCAGGGAGCGTATACCTGGTCGCACAGCTTCGATGAAGTGACGGCCTATCGTGGCGCGTTGCCGCAGGACAGCCGAAACTTCCGTGGTGACTATGGACCGAGCGATTTCGACTCGCGAAACATCTTTGTCGGCCTGGTCACTTACAACGTCCCTGGCACGCAGAAGCTGAGTTTGCTGAGCAAGGGATGGCAGGTGAACAGCTTGCTTACGTTCCACGGTGGCTTGCCGTTCTCTGTATTCAGTTCGTCGGATACGTCGGGTACCGATGAACAGGTGCAGCGTGCGAATGTGGTGCCTGGTGTGAATGCGTATGCGGGGGGCAAGTCGTCAAAGATTGGCTCCAACTGGCTGAACGCGGACGCGTTTAAGGATGCGGCTGCCGGTACCCTGGGCGACTCTGGCAGGAATGCTTATATCGGTCCGGGTTACAGCGATGTGGATCTCTCCGTGTTCAAGAACACGCACATCACTGAACGGGTGAACACGCAATTGCGGATTGAGATGTTCAATGTGTTGAACCACACCAACCTGGCGCCGCCTACTTCGGGCGGAAGCGGTGGCTTTAACCCGAACTACACCTACACCAACTCGTTGGCTGTCTCCACGACGATTGGCAGCTTCAACGGCGCGCCGGGCATTGGCGCCGGTGAACCGTTCAACACGCAGCTGGCCTTGAAGATTATTTTCTAGCCTTCTGCTCTATCGATGTTTGCGTAGTAGCCATGCGCATGGTACCCACTCTTCGCTCTATGGCGGAGAGTGGGTTTCTCATTTTGGGCTACCATCTCCGCCGTGACCGCAAGGCCGCTTTCCGGAAGCGTGTCTCACCACCCATCTGCGCTGCAATAGCAAAGCCCCTCTCCCTGGACGGG
>CAZZVD010000122.1:0-14582 GCA_964657465.1 uncultured Acetobacteraceae bacterium
CCACCACCCTTTGTCATCCCGAGCGTAGCCGAGGGATCTGCTGTGCGCCCTTCTCCCTCCACTCATTCGTACTAAGTTCCAGGATCGGCAATGCAGAGGAACCCCAGACGGGACCCACCACCACACGACCCCTTACCGTGGAGAAGCACTAGAAACCCACCCCACTCAACCCCGCCCAGCAGGAAACGGCCGTGGCGTAATATCCGCATCCGTCAACCCAAGCGCCCACTTAATCGCCCCGATATACATCTGTTGCACGCGTGCGTCATCCAGCGTCGCCTCCAGATGCCCAAAGGTGGAGTACCAAACCCGCCCCTTGCCATACTTCTTCGCCCACACAATCGGATAATCACCATCCGTGCGCAACCCCGCCAGCTTCTTCAGGTTCGCCTGAAACTCCGCAGACTCAGCGTGACGACCGCCGCCTTCCGGCTGCAAACCGGCAAACACCTCAGGAAATTTGCTCGGGTCCATCCGCATAATCACATGGTCAATCTCCCGCGAGTAGTTCGGACCCACGATGGTGTACTGATCGCGGAATTTAAACTCACGTGGAAACCCCTGCACGCCAGGAAAATTCGGATCTTCCACAACAATGTGCATATCCGCGGAAGGGAACTCGCCCACCAGATTCCCGCCGATCATTTCGGCATATTCCGGCCACAAAAGAAGATGCCCGCCATTCCCCGCATGCCCGGCAATAAAACCCTTGCCATCCTCATGCACGAACGAAAGCAGGTCCGCCTTCTGCTGGTCCGAAATATTCCAGGGCCCTTCGCCCATGTAAAACACCGCATCAAAATTATTAAGGTTCCTCACGTTGTAACCAGCAATGGGCTGCTTCGTGAGCAGATGCATATCCGTACGCATCACTGTGACCCATGCACCCGATTCACGCCCCAGGCGCTCCACCATTGCCAGCGTATGCGAGGCGGCATCGTGATGGTAACCAGGGGACGCATACCACTCCTCAGGATCGGCAATCGCTAAAATCCGCTTCTTGCCTGGCCACGGATCATCGGGAGGTCGCGACACCGCCGTGTCCTTCGCCAACAAATTCGCTGCCGGCCGGGCCGTCTGCGTCTGCGCCAGCGTCTCGCCCGCCATCGCTCCGCACGAAGCGACTGCCAGACCCTTTAGAAAATCTCGCCGCTCCATCACCAGGTTCCCTCCGTGCGCATGCGCGTTCCTGCCCTGCCGGCCGGTTCGTATCTCAATCCCTCGCCTCTGCCAGCGCAAACGCAAACCATGTATCGTTGGCAGCCACCAGAAGATACTGTCGACCATCCAGCTTGTAAGTCATAGGAGCATTGGTCACAAACTGCCCCAGGTTGGCGTGCCACAAAGTCTTGCCGGTGGCTGGATCCATGCCCAGAAAATTACCAAAGGAGTCGCCCCCGAACAGCAGATCACCCGCCGTCGTCAACAGCCCCGAGATCAACACACCGCTCTTATCACCCAGTTCATGCGTCCACACAACCTTGCCACTCTTGTAATCGACCGCCATGGTGACGTAATCCGGCGGCGAACGAAAGCGTCCATAGCCTGACGTCGTGAAGTAGGCCCACGTCCGCGCGGCGTTCACAAAAATAAGCCCAAGCTTCGGATCATACGATGGCGACCACCAATTCGTGGCTCCAATCGGATAAGGAGAAACCAGCGCCCCGGGCGGGTTCGCGTCTTTGCTGTAATCCGGCACCGGCCGTCCCTGCGCGTCGATCCCCTTGGCCCAATTGGTTTCCGGCATGTACTTCGTCGTGACCAGGTGTTCCCCCGTCGTGCGATCCAGCAAAAAGTAATAGCCATTGCGCGAGACCTGCGCCAGCAGCTTACGCGGCTTGCCCTGGTAGTCGGCGTCGAAGAGAATCGGCGTCTGCCCGGCATCGTAGTCGTGCGTATCGTGAGGTGTGACCTGGTACGCCCACGCCAGTCTGCCCGTATCAGGGTTCAGCGCCACAATCGACGCGGTATAAAGACTGTCCCCTTCGGGGGTAGGGTGCGGCGGCCGGTCCTGCGGTACACCATTGCCCGTGCCCAGGTAGTAGAGATTCAGTTCCGGATCGTAAGTGCCCGTCAACCAGGGAAAGCCTCCGCCCTTGGCCATCGTGGCATCATCCGTCCAAGTGCTCGAGCCCGGCGCGCCTGGGGCAGGATCCACATACCACTTCCACTGCAAGGCGCCCGTCTCCGGATCGCGCGATTCCAGCCAGGCGCGGATGTTGTCATTGTTACCCGGCCCTACGATCACATGCTTGCCGATCACAAGAGGCGATGTCGCGGAGAAGAAGTCTTCTTTCACATCCGCCACCTGAACCCGCCAGCGTTCCTTGCCATCTTTGCTATTCAGGGAAACCAGGTAGTTGTCCGGAGACATGAAGTAGAGCCAGCTGCCATACATGGCAACTCCGCGATTAGCCACATGGATGGCGCGATTGTTCGGCCATGCATAATGCCACAGCTCCCGGCCGGTGAGCGCATCCATCGCCCACACGTTGTCGGTGATGGTGAAGTAAAGCACGCCATCCACCAGCAAGGGCGTCGACTTGATCCTGCGGCCTTCGCTCGCCTGCTGAGCATACGACTCGGATCCGAAATCCACGCGATGGGTCCAGGCCAGTCCCAGCGATTTCACGTTGCCCGCGTTGATGTCGTTCAGCGTGCTGTGCCGCTGGCCCGAATAGTCGCCATTGTACGTCGGCCACGTGTCCGTGGGAGGCCTGTGAAAAGCCTCCGGATCAAGCGTCTGGGCCTGCGAGAAAGCAGGCGCGAACAAGAGCGAAGCCAAACACAACACGGGCGTGTACTTCATTTCAGGGTCACCAGGTACGCCAGCAGATCGTGGATATCTTTGTCGGTGTACGTGCGCAGCATGGCTCTGTGAGCGCTTAGCGGATCGACTACCTCGACCGACCGGGTACGGTCGCGCGCCCAGGTATGGTAACTGCCACTATCATCCACCACCGCGACCGTGAACTCATCGAGGTACTCCAACTTGCCATGAACGCTCGGTCCTGACTTAGGCACGACCGTTGCGCTCAGCGGCTTGACCGGCGGCGTCAGAAAGGCGGTGGTGAGCGCCAGCGGTTGATCCTTTGATCCGATATGCGCCAGGTCGCCAGTCGCCGAGTGACACGTACTGCATTTGCCCGCACCCTCAAAGTAGGCACGGCCCGCCTTGGCGTCGCCTACCAGCAAAGACGTTTCCGGCAGCCGGGTACCCCGCACTTCCTGGATGCGCGCATGCAGGAAACTCGCAATATCAGAAACCTGTCCCGCCGAAAAACTGGGAAATGCCGGCATTCCCAGCGTCGGCCGTCCCTGCTTCAGGAATGAGCCCAAAGTGTCCCCGCCATGGTCCTGCATCACCAGCGGGCTCCGCAGCAGGTTGGGAGCCTGCTCTGAACCGGTAGCCTGCGATCCGTGACAAAACGAACAGCTGGAGGAAAAAAGGCCCTTACCGCGTTCCGCAGCAGCGGCGTTGATCGTGTTGGGTGCAGCCGCCGGCGTCTGTCCCGTGGCAGCGAGCATCACACTCGTTCCCGCGTTCATCGCAAAACAAACCAGGAGAGCTCCGGCAAATGGGAACCGCGGGCTACGCGTTTTCATGCGAATACTCCCGCGTGTATCAGGTGGCCGGTTCGCGAGAACCTATAGCTGGAGTAAGTGCGCGGCGGGTAACTCAACCGCGAGTAGTTAGTAAGCAACAGCATCACTAAAGTTCCCTTTTGAACTATAACCATACCTAAGTTGTGAGCGACACTATACCGGCACTTCCCGCACTGTCAAGAAATTTACCAGTGGCCGTAAGCGTGGCCAGTGAGCGCTCTGCGCATGGGTGCCCGTGATGTTGATTGCCAATGAGTTCACTTCGCACCACGTATCAACCACGCTCGCGAGTGCAGCGCTCTCTTGCTCTCCCTCTTCCTTTTTGACACGCGGCGCAAGGCCGGTGTAACTTCTTCTCGCCGATGCCGGATGTGATCACTGGTACGAGAAAAAGTTCAAATGGGAATTCGTCATGAGCACACTGCGGTCGGCAGTAACTCATCGCGGTACTCGCTCATGCAACATCTCGCACATTGTGGGTAAATCAACCGGCTAACCGATGAACACTGGGAGAAGAGACAATGAGAATGCAGTTCTACTTATTCACCATTTTCCTCGGCATCATTCTTGCCGTTCATCTGGCAATGAACGGCAAGGTGGGCAGCGCCCTGGGGAATCCTCGCGTCGGCAATGCAGTGTTCTGGTGTATTGGTGCGGTGGCTGCCCTACTGATCGGTCTCACTGGCTGGCGTGCTGGCGTGCTCAGCGGCTTTCGCGATGTGCATCCTCTCCTGTTGACCGCCGGCGCTCTCGGCGCCTGCCTGGTGTTCGCCATCGCATGGCTGCTCCCGCAGGTCGGGGCGCGTGCCATGTTCATTACACTGATTGCGGGGCAGGTGCTCGGCGGCATGATCCTGTCGCACTTCGGCTGGCTGGGTTCGCCTGTGCAGCGCATCACCCTTCCTAACCTGCTGGGCGCAGCGGTCATGATCGGTGGTGTCTGGCTGGCCACCCACGTGGCCGCCGACACAATAACACGCTGAAATCCGAGGAGCTGACCGAGTGATAAAGCAAACGCTGGGCAAGTCAAAGGTCGAAGTCAGTGCGCTCGCCATGGGCACTGACCTAATCGGCAGCAAGATCGACAAAGCGACGTCCTTCCGCCTCTTCGACTACTTCGCAGAGCAGGGCGGCACGCTCATCGATACCGCCAATATGTATGCGTGCTGGTTGCCCGGCTGTAAGGGCGGCGAAAGCGAAACCACGCTGGGGCAATGGATGAAGCAGCGCGGGAACCGTGATCGAATCGTCGTTTCCTCCAAACTCGCTTTCGACTATCCCGGTTGCTGCGGCGGCTTGAGCGCAAAAGAGATTCAGCGCGAGTGCGACAAAAGTCTGCAACGGTTGCAAACCGACAGAATCGACATCTACTATGCGCATCGCGATGATCGGGAAACTCCCCTGGAAGAAACCATGCAGGCCTTCCATGCCCTGATTCAGAGCGGAAAGGTGCGCGCGATCGGCGCCAGCAATCTGTCACTGTGGCGTATTGCAGAAGCCAACACCCTCTGCCGCCTCAATCACTGGACCCCTTATTCCATGGTGGAACAGCGCTACACCTACCTGCGTCCCCGCCACGGAGCAGACTTCGGTCCGCAAATCTTCATCACGGATGACCTCAAAGACTATGCTGCCGCGCAGGACGTGGCCCTCGTCGGCTACTCCATCCTGCTGCAGGGCGCCTACACCCGCACCGATCGCACGGTACCGGTCCAGTTCGCCGGGCCCGATGCAGACGAGCGCCTCACTATGCTCAAAACTATTGCCGAAGAATCCGGATGCACCCCGCCCCAGGCAATCATCGCCTGGATGCGCCAGAGCGCACCAGCCATCCTGCCCATCATCGCCGGCAGCCGAATCGAGCAGTTGCAGGAAAACATCGCCGCCCTCGACATCACGCTCAGCAGCGATCAGATGCATCGCCTCAACACCGCCGGCAACCCCACCGCCAGGCAGGGCTGGATCCAACCCTCCTGAAGTCCTTGAGAGGGTGTGTGAGAATCCAAACTCGGCCCTCTCCTTGACCACAAGCCCGGGTGCCCCATATCTCACGACGGCTTCATCGTCGGGAGATGTGGGATTAAGCGGCTCTCGACCAGCAACTCCGAACATCCAGAAGCGTTTTAGGAATACAGGCACGTTAGCCTCTAAGCCTGCTGCAGGTTAACCCACATCTCCCGACGATGAAGCCGTCGGTAGATATGGGGCACCCGAAGTGGTTGGAGAGAAGCCAATCCTAAAATTCTCACGCACCCTCTTTAGCCTTCCAGGTACGCAGCAGACCCGCACGACCTGGCAGATATACTGAGCGGAATGCGCCAAACCTGCTCAAACAGCAACCGGCGCGCCCGCTAGTGCCGCCTATGTCAAACTTCCTCGTTTCCCTGATCCTCGGCCTGGTCGCAGCCCTGGCCGATGTGTTGGGCGCGCTCATCCTGGTGCGCACCCACTGGGAGAAGCGCTACCTCCGCTACTTTGTCGCCCTCGGTGCCGGCTTCATGCTCTCCGCCGTTCTGCTCGAGATGGTGCCCGAGAGCTTCCGCCTCTCATTTCGCTGGACGCCCCTGTTGATACTCGGCGGCTACTGCCTCATCCATTTGCTGGAGCACACCGTCACGCCCCACTTTCAATTCGGCAAAGAAAGTCACCATCACGATTTCCTCTCAGCGCACACCAGCAATTCTGTCGTCGCAGGTCTGGCCGTACATTCACTGTTTGACGGAGTCGCCATCGCATCTGGCTTCGTGCTCTCAACCTGGCTTGGCTGGATAATCTTTATCGCCATCCTGCTGCATAAGCTGCCTGAGGGCTTTACCGTCGCGTCCGTAATGCTGGCCAGCGGCCACAGCCGCGCCGCAGCATTAAGCTCGGCTTCGATCGTCGCGGCCGCCACCCTGGCGGGTGTGCTGCTCATCAACTTACTGCCGCAATGGGTCCATGTCGGTCTGCCGTTGGCAGCGGGAGTGGGGATCTACGTCTCCGCCACCGACCTCGTCCCTGAAGTAAACCGGGAGCCCGGCATCCGCATGGCCTTCGTCTTCTTTGCAGGGGTGGCGGGTTTCCTGCTACTCAAATTCCTCGCAGATAAAGTGCTCGCCTAAGCAGTTCATCACGCGGTTGGCTCCCTCTCTCCGCAACAGAGTGAGGAGAAAGGGAGCACACACTAGCCGAGCCTACGAAGCAAAACGATCGCGCAGCGCCTTCACCTTGTCATGGGCAGCGAGAATATGCCGCTGCTGCCTCAACAAAATTTCCCGCAAAGGAAGCGGCACATCTTCGCCTGCCAACGCTTCTTCATACGCCCGCTTGGCTTCGTCTTCACCCTTTTCGGCCGTGGCCAGCAAAGCGTGATCGCCCCCGCCCAGCCGATTCTTCAGCTCACCCCACGCACGGTGCACCTTGGCAGCCGTCGAACTCACCACCTTGATGTCCTTCACGCCCAGGCGGTGCAGTTCGTTTTCCAGTTCGCCGGCAAATTCCGCGCGCGCCAGGGTCTCTTCGCGAAACACTTTCCGCGCTTCGGGATCCTTCAGGTTGCTTTCCAGCTCAATGAATCCCTGGTGTCCGTCGCGCAGCGTCTCAATCAGATCGCGTAGTGTTTTTTCCGTCTTTTCTAAAGTTTCTGACATGTACTTACCCTCTTGCCTCTGAGATGTACGCCTTGGGGAAGGGTTGTGCCAGCAGCTGGGCGGAACCCGAATCGCAACCGGGTCACCGGCTGTTTACCCTGTATAGTTTGGTGGTTGCGACAAGTCAGGAAGGGTTGACAGGGCCTCCATGAAGATCCTCTTATTCGGCGCCACCGGGGGTACAGGCAAGCAGATACTCACCCAGGCGCTGGCCAGGGGGCATACCGTCACCGCCTTCGTCCGCAGCCCCGAAGGGCTGCCGCAAGATCCCCATCTGCGTGTCATCAAGGGAGACATTTTCGACGCCGCAGCCGTAATCGACGCCATGCACGGCCATCGAGCCGTATTGTCGACCCTCGGAGCGCGCACCCGGCAGAAAAGCGAAATCCTGGCCCGCGCCATCCCCAACATCCTCGAAGGCATGCGCCAGGAATACGTAACCCGGCTGATCGTCCTTGGCGCCGCCGGGGTAGCGCCCGAGTACGGCAAATATCACAACGCCCTTACGTCTTTCGCCATCTGGACGGCGAAAAAGACGCTGCTCAAGCACCCATTTGCTGATCAGGCCGCACAGGAGCGCCTGCTGAAGGCGAGCGACGTAAACTACACCATCGTGCGCGCACCCCGCCTCGTGGATGGGGAATTGACCGGCAAATATCGCGTTTTGCCAGACGCCCTGCCGCCCGGCTCACTCCGCATCACCCGGGCCGATGTGGCCGACTTCATGCTCCTGCAACTCACCGATCCGCGCTTCCACCGCCAGGGACCCTACATCGCTTCTGCCGAAGACTAAGACTAGTGGCCCATCGCCTCGCCTGGCACTTTCTTCCGCTTGGGGGGCCGGCGCATGATGAATGGCCAAGGAACCAGCACGGCCGCCACCACGCTCAAAACCCAGAACGCATTGACATAGCTGAGCATCGAGGCTTGGCGCAGCAACTGCTGATAGGCGTAACCCGTGGCCCCCAGTCTGGCTTGCGCAGCCGATTGCCCGGCCGCCATGAGCGCATTCTTGGTTTGCATAAGAAAATTCTCATACCGGTAACTGCCCGGAATGAAATTGGCCGCGAGTGCCGACTGGTGCGTCTGCTGCGTGCGAATCAGGAACGTCGTCAGCAGCGCCGTGCCCATGCTGCCACCAAAATTACGCGCGAAGTTCGAGAAACTGGAGATCTGATTATTCTTGCCCGCAGGCACCCCCACGTAATTCAGCGTGCTGATGGGAATAAAGATGAACGACAACCCGAGGATCTGCAGCACCCGCCACAGCACGATAGTGCCAAAGCTGACGTTCAGCGACAGCCGCGTCATGTTGTAGAGCCCCAGCGAAGTCGCCAGAAACCCAATCGAGACCATCAGCCGCGCATCCATAATGGAGACCAGCCGACCCGCTACCGGCATCATCACCATCAGCACCAGCGCCCCCGCCGAGAGCGCCATGCCCGCTCGTTCCGCCGTATACCCCAGCAGTCCCTGCAAAAATTGCGGAATCAGCACTGTGGTGCTGAAAAGCACCATGCCCAGGATGAACTGAAAGCCAACGGCCGTCCCGAAGTTGCGATTCTTCAGCAGCTTCAAATCCACAATCGGGTCAGGGTGCCGCCACTCCCACCACACAAAGAAGGCAAGCGCTGCCAGCGACAGCAGGAAAGTAAACGTGATGGTGCGATCGCCAAACCAGTCTTTTTCCTGCCCCTTGTCCAGCACAAACTCCAGGCAGCCCACCCCGACCGCCACCAATCCAAGCCCCATCTTATCGATCGGGTTGGCATTCGCCCGATGCTGCACCAGGTATGGCGGGTCTTCCACCATGCGGTTGCTGAGGAACAGGGAAATCAGCCCGATCGGCAGGTTAATGAAGAAGATCCAATGCCAATTGAAATTATCGGTAATCCACCCGCCCAGCGTGGGGCCGATCGCCGGCGCCGCGACCACCGCCATCCCGTACAGGGCAAACGCCTGCCCGCGCTTCTCGACAGGGAACGTATCGGCCAGGATGGCCTGTTCGCTCGGAGCCAGTCCGCCGCCCCCGATGCCCTGGAGAATGCGGGCCAGTATCAAAATAGGAAGGGTCGGCGCCAATCCACACAACAGCGAGCAAAAAGTAAACAAAGCCACGCAAGTCATGTAGAAGCGTTTGCGGCCAAAACGAGTAGAGAGCCACCCCGAAATAGGCAGCACGATAGCGCTCGATACCAGGTAGCTGGTAAGGACCCAGGTAGCCTCTTCCTGGCTAGCCCCAAGCGTCCCCGCCATGTGAGGAAGGGCCACATTGGCAATGGAAGTATCCAGCACCTCCATAAAGGTAGCCAGCGTAACCGTAAGCGCAATCAGCCACGGATTATGCTTCGGGTGCCAACCCTCAACCGAAGAGAGGTGAACCCGTTTAGGACCAACATTACGCAGCGGAGGTAAGGTAGCAGTAGCCAACAAAAACCCAGGGGAGTCCTGCCCTATTTTCGCCCATCCCGCGGCCCTTTACCACCCCCACGAAGCGCCCCGACCCCCACTCACAAACTCGGATCACTCACGAACAAACCTAAAGGTCCACTCCTCAACGAAAAGGATCACTCACCACCCAACCTCAAGGTCCACTCCACAGCGAACTGGGTCCACCCAACAACAAACCCCAGGGTCCGCTCCACCGCCAACTGGGGTGCCCCATATCTCACGACGTTTTCCAGTCGGGAGATGTGGGAATTCACCACCCCCAACCCGTAACCCTCCACCCCAAACCCAACCCCCGACTAATCCACCTGCTGCTTGGACTTGTACCCATCCCGAGCAATAATGTCGTACTTAAGCGCATGATGCTTCTCATCCTGCATCTTGAGCGGCTGTCCCTCGTTATCCACCAACTCCACCCGAATCTTCCGGTACGACCCGTCCTGCTTCGGATTCGACGGCGTATAACTCAACACGTACTGATTCCGAATCGAGTCGTTAATCGAGTGGAAAATATCCGGCATCTCCCCCTGAAACCGGGGAAAAAACGACATCCCACCCGTCATCCGGGCGAACGTGGAAAGTTGATTATCCGCCTGTAAATAATCAATCTCTTTAGGTCCAAACATCCCACCCTGCCGAGCCCGCCCGGTGAGCCGTGCCGCCTGTCCTGTCCCCACACTGAAAATCGTGACATTCGGAGTAGCTTTAATCTTCGCCAGCACCTTATCCAGATTCGTCTTGCTGAACGTATCGATCCCCGACGCAATCAGCACCACATACTTCCGCCCCTCGATCCGGCTCAGCCGGTCCAGCGTCGAGTAGACCGCGTCAAACATATCCGTTTCCTGAAAACCCGGAATCGTGAGCGCATTGAGCGACTCGTACACCTGCCGCTTGTCCTGCGTGAAGTCCGTCAAAATCTGCGTCTTCAGGTCGTAAGTCACCACCGCAACATAATCATCCGGCTGCAACTGCTGCGCAAACGAATACGCAGCCTCGCGCATATCGTGCACGAAGTACCAGTTCGTCGAGGCGAACTCGCACAACAACACCGCCGTAATAGGAGCCTTGGTCCGCTGAAATCCAACCACCTTCTGCGGCACACCATCTTCATAAACGCGGAAGTTTGTTTCCTGCAGGTTAGGCACAAACTCGTGCGTCTTCTGCAGCACCACGCCTACATTGAGCGTGACCTCCGGCACATCCACCCGCAGCGAAAAATTGTTCAACCCCTCCGGATTCTTCACCTTGGGCTCGGGCGGGGGAGGTGGCACATCAGCCTTTTCCGGCTTCTTGGGAATAGCGATCGCGCCATTGTCCGCACCCGGACCACCAGAATCAGGCGTGCTTTGATCCGGTTGCTGTTGCTGCGGAGCAGGCGCCGGCTTGGGCGCAGTCTGGCCGCTCGCCGAACCCACGCCACCGGCGAACACCACCGCCGTCAAAACGGCAAACCACACCCGTAACCCGTGCCGCCGGCCCATACCAGGAAAAACACAATCGAACGTCATTCATTACCTCGTTGGCACCGAAATGCAAAGACTCCGTCGCACGGCCCCTATGCTCAGGCATTTGGAACGTCTAATCTGTAGACGTGCCTAGCCGCAGTACATCAACCCGTATTTCCGTTCTGACCGCAATTTTTGTGCTGGCAGGTAGCCTGCTCGCCCAGGAAAACCCCGCAACCCCGCCGCCCTCAGCGACAGCCAGACTTTTTCCTCTGTCGGACGTCCACCGCGGCCTGCACGGGGTAGCTTACACGGTCTTCGAGGGCACCCAGCCAGAAGCCATGAACGTCGAGATCCTGGGCGTCCTCAAAAATGTACTGGGCCCCGGTCAGGACATGATCCTGGCACGGCTGCAGGGTTCGAAACCAGAGTACACCGGAGTCGTCGCCGGTATGAGCGGCAGCCCCGTCTACATTGACGGCAAACTGCTCGGCGCGTTGTCCTACCGCATCGGCCAGTTCAGCAAAGAACCCATCGCCGGCATCACCCCCATCGCCGAGATGCTGGCCGTCAACGGCAAGGCCGATCTGCCCCAGCAAAATGTGGCGCGCACCGCCTACGGCTTCAAGCCCGCGCCCTCTCCCGACGCACTCGCCGAGGCAGCCCTCATCCCGGCACGCAGCTCCGCGACCGAAACCGCCGGTACCAGCGACATTCATCCCATCGAAACCCCGCTCGTGCTCTCCGGCTTCAGCCCCGAAGCAGTCAAATTCTTTCAGGAGCACGTAGCCGCCAGCGGACTGATGCCCGTCGCTGGCCTCGGCGGCGGCTCCGCCAACAGCGCCCATCCTGTGTTGACCGCCGCCTCGGCGCCCCCTTCGCTTTTGCCCGGCTCCGCCGTGAGCGCCCTCATGGTGCGGGGTGACCTCGAGGTCGCCGCCACCTGCACCGTCACCTACGTCGATCCGCAGCAGGTGCTGGCCTGCGGACATCCCATCACCCGCTACGGCAACGTCTCCATGCCGATGACCAAAGCGGATGTCGTCGCCACCCTCGCCTCTCCCCTCAATGCCTTCAAAATCGTCAACACCACGGAGACCATCGGCGCCTTCACCGAGGATCGCTCCTCCGCCATCCGCGGCGTATTAGGGGAAAGCGCGCACATGATCCCGGTCGCCATCCACACCCACGGCCTGCGCGATAAGACCCTGCATGTGGAAGTAATCGACAATCCCGACATCACGCCGGGTGCGCTCATGGTCTCCCTCTACCAGGCGCTGCTCGAGAACAACAGCTACGCAGCTGAACTCAGCTACCAACTGCGCGGCACGGTCAATATCGCGGGCTACCCCCCGCTCCATCTCAAGTCGCTCATCGCGCCCACAGAGCAATTACCCTCGGCCCTGCGCGCCGCCCTGACCCTCGGCCAGCGCTTCCAGGCCGTCTATGGCAACTCCGCACGCGTGCGCAATATCGAGAACATCGACCTTGACGTCGATACCCTCCCCGGCCGCCGCAGCATACAACTGGAGCGGGCGCAATCCGCCCAGCCAACCGCGCACCCCGGAGACACCGTCGAGATCGAAGCCACCCTGCGGCCCTTCCGCGGAGAATCGAAAAACCTCCGCATCGCCATCCCCCTGCCCGTGACCCTGAACCCCGGACCCCTGCGCATCCTGCTCAGCGATGGAGCCACGCTCGATCGCCTCACCACCACCTCCGCCAGCAGCGAAGCCCCCGTCGAACTCAGCAGCGTCATTCATCAGATGAACTCGGTCCATGAGGATGACCAGCTCTACGTCTCCCTCTTGCTGCCAAACGCCCAGGCCGTGGTCGACGGGCGCACCCTCGCCTCCATCCCCATCTCCATGGCCAACGTCCTCGAGCCCCTGCGCACCAACCGGGCCATCGCGCTCAACGGAGAGTCGGTCGTTCAGGTAAACGCCATCCCGGTCGACGCCATGCTGACCGGAATGCAGGTAGTCTCGCTACAGATCGAATAAGGTAGACTGGCGCGGGCCCTTCTACGCGAACTCCCCCGGAACAACTGCTTCTTAACTCCACTGCCAAGGGCACCCTATGCCGCTCATCGAAGGATTCGCCACGCACGCCGCTGGCGCTGAACTGTTGCCATTCAAGTACGATCCCGGGGACCTGAAAGCAAACGAGGTAGAGATCGCCATCTCCCATTGCGGCATTTGCCGCAGCGACCTGCACATGGTCGATAACAACTGGGGCATCAGCCAGTACCCCCTCATTCCTGGCCACGAGATCATCGGCAAAATCATCGGGACCGGTTCCACCGTCCTCGGTCTAAACACCGGCGATCGCGTCGGCGTAGGCTGGCAAGCCAATTCCTGCGGACACTGCGAATGGTGTTTGCAGGGCGCGGAAAATCTATGCGCCGACAGCCAGGGCATCTGCGTCAATCGCCATGGTGGCTATGCCGACCGTGTCCGCGTCAACGCCCGCTTCGTCTTCCTCATCCCCGACGGACTGGAAAGTGAACGCGCCGCCCCTCTGCTCTGCGGCGGCATCACCGTCTACAATCCCATCCGCCAGCACGGCATCAACGCCGCCTCGCGGGTCGGCATCGTAGGCATCGGCGGCCTTGGTCACATGGCCGTCCAATTCGCCCGGGCCTTCGGCGCAGAAGTAACTGCCTTCTCCACCTCGCCCGCCAAAGAAGTAGACGCCCGTTCCCTGGGCGCCGACAATTTCGTAAACACCCGTGAAACCAAAACCCTCAAAAAATTAGCCGGCCACTTCGACTTCATCCTTTCGACCGTAGAAGCCGATCAGGACTGGGCCGCCTACATCGCCGCCCTCCGCCCCCACGGAACCCTCTGCTTCGTAGGCGTACCCCCCGGCGTCCTCGGCCTGCCCGTCTCCCCCCTGGTCGCCGGACAAAAGCGAGTCACCGGAAGCCCCAGCGGAAGCCCCCTCATGATCCGCGAAATGCTCCGCGTAGCCGAGCGCCACAAAGTCCAGGCCATCACCGAGCGCTTCGCCATGGCAAAAGCCAACGACGCCGTAGTCAAAGTAAAAAAGAACCGCGTCCGCTACCGAGCCGTACTAGCCAACTAACCAAAACCCTGGACGGTAATTTCCACCACCACCCTCCACGGAACTAACAAAGCCCCAACCCCTGGACGGGTGCCCCATGCTCGCGGAGTTTCGCGTGCGTGGGTTGAACTCGACCGGGCGAGGCCCGCTCGAACGCTTTTCCTCACCACGACAACTCTCTCAGTAACAACTCTCTTAACAACGGACGACGGGTGCCCCATATCTCGCTCGTTTTTCGCGAGATGTGGGATTCCACGGCTCTCCACCGGCCCCTCTCTACTTGCAACAAATCACTAAGGATGGTCACATACCGCTCCGCACAAAAACCGGTCGGGGGCCACCCGTCCAGGCGCAAAGACAAAGTACCTGGATGAAGCAAACCCAC
>CAZZVD010000123.1:0-10620 GCA_964657465.1 uncultured Acetobacteraceae bacterium
TTAGTCCCGTACTTGCGCACGGCGCGATCCACAATCGAGTACAGCAACTGATCGTGATCCGCCTTTGCCTGGGTCTTTATATAGTCACCAAACTGCTTTCCTACTGTTGCGTCATCGGGCAGGATCAAGTCGCGCTTTTGTGCCGAGAGCTCAGCGAGCGCCTTTACGATGGCAAAGAAACCTTCCTCGTTCTTGCCACTCAATACCCACGCATCATGAACGGAACAGGTAACCGCCTGATCAATCGTCCACGTAGGCGCGGGAGCGCTGGTAGAGGGCGTATCCTGCATCCCCGCAGCCAGGCCCACGCAAGGCGACAACAGGGCAATCCCTAGAACGATGAGAACAACGGCTGATTTGCGGTTCATCGATACCTTCTTTCCCTCAACTGAGTTCCTGAACTGAGTTACGGTTTTTTTATCGACGGTAGCCGTTGTTACGATCGCGGTTATTCTGCGCCGCATTGCCGATGATTGCGCCGATGCCCGCACCCGCTGCTCCGGTGATCAGGGTGCCCTTTACGCCGCCCCCGAAGATAGCCCCGAGCGCAGCGCCGCCAGCGCCCCCAATGAGCGCGCCTTTGCCCGGCCCGATACCGCCTTGATTGTTGCGATAACGATTGTCATCGTGCCGGCCGCGATCGTAGTTACTGTAATTACTATTGTTGTAGTTGCGGCCGCGATCGTTCCCGTAATCGCCGCCGCGTACACCCTGGTGCGCGCCGTTATAAAACCGACTGTTGTCATTTCGCCGATTCTGGCCGGAAAGCGGGAACCCAGCGCCCAACACGAACCACAAAAGAAGAGCCGCCACGGGCAAGCGGATAAGCCGAATCGTCATGCTGTGATCTCCGCGCTTAGGATGCTGCCGTGGGCGTCGTCGTTGCACGCCCCGCAGTGCTAAATAAGCATGTCTAAAAGCTGGGCCTGCTCGATCACGGGAACCTTCAGTTCCTTCGCTTTCTCCAGCTTGGAACCAGCATCTTCGCCCGCAACCACATAGCTGGTCTTCTTGCTAACAGAGCCGGAAACGCGCCCACCCGCTGCTTCGATTCTTGCCTTCGCATCCTCGCGCGTCAGATCGGGCATGGTGCCGGTCAGTACGAACGTCATACCCTCCAACTGCGAGGTCTTCCGCTTCTTTTCCGCGGTAAAGGTCAGCCCCGCGGCACGCAGCTTTTCGATCAGCGCACGATTCTTCTCAATGGCAAAAAACTCCTGGATAGCCAGTGCCACGCGCGGGCCGACCTCATTCACCGCCTCCAGTTCTTCTACGTTCGCCGCCATCAGCGCATCCATGGAGCCGAATGACTCTGCCAACAGCTGGGCGGTCCGTTCGCCCACGAAACGAATGCCCAGGGCAAACAACACCCGGTTCAGCGGCAGCTTCTTCGAATTCTCGATCTCCGCCAACAGCGCCTGCGCTGTTTTCTTGCCAATGCGCTCCAGGCCGAGCAAGCCCTCCTCGTTCAGCGCGTACACATCCGCGACACTGGTCAGCATTTGTCGCTCCAGCAGTTGCGTAACCAGCGCCTCGCCCAGTCCTTCGATATTCATCACCTTGCGCGAGGCGAAATGCAGGATGCTTTCCTTCAGCCGCGCCGGGCAATCCACGTTCACGCAGCGGTAATCCGCTTCGCCCTCATCCCGTACCACAGCGCTGTTACAGATCGGGCACGCGCCGGGAAACGCAAACGTTTTCGTTCCACGAGGATGCTGGGCATCGTCGACCACCGCAACGATTTTGGGAATGACATCCCCGCCGCGCTCGACGGAAACCCAGTCGCCGATCTTGACCCCCAGGCGCTCAATCTCGTCTGCGTTGTGCAGCGTCGCCCGGCTGACGGTAGTGCCGCCAATCAACACCGGGTGCAGCACTGCAACCGGCGTCAGTTTGCCTGTGCGCCCCACCTGCACCGCGATATCTTCGATCTGCGTAATGCCGCCCCGCGCGGTGAACTTGTAAGCCACCGCCCAGCGGGGCGCGCGCCCGGTGTAGCCCAGCCTTCGTTGCAGCGCTGTCTGGTTCACCTTGATCACCACGCCATCGATTTCATACCCCAGGGCCTCCCGCTGCCCTTCCGCCCAGGCCACAAACGTCAACACCTCTTGCAGCGTACGCAGGGGCTTGCGATGGCGGTTCACGCGGAAGCCGGCGCCGCTCAGTGCTTCCAGCGCGATCCACTGCTCGGGAAAGATACTCTCCCCCGCTTGCAGCGCAAAATAGGCGTAGAAATCCAACCGCCGCTGCGCGACGATGTTGGGTTCGAGTGTGCGAATCGTGCCGGCAGCAGCATTGCGCGGATTGGCCGCCGCCGCCATCCCCTGCTCCACGCGTTCCCGGTTCATTTTGAGGAAGGCCTCGTCCGGCAGGATCACTTCGCCACGAACCTCGAAGTTCTGCGGCAGCTTCGCTTTGTGCAAGCGCTCCATAGAAACAGACAGCGGAACCGATCGAATCGTCCGCACATTGCTGGTTACGTCTTCACCCGTGACTCCATCACCGCGCGTCAGCGCACTGCGCAACAGAGCCGCACCGTCCGGGCCGGCCTCATATTGCAACGCCAGCGACACGCCATCCATCTTCAACTCGCAAACAAAGCTCACGTCTGCGCTGCCAATGCCCGCGCGCACCCGGCGTTCCCAATCCGCCAACTCTTCTTCGCTGTTCACGTTGTCCAGCGAAAGCATGGGGCGCGAGTGCAATACCTTGGCAAACCCTTCTTTCGGTTTACCGCCCACGCGTTGCGTCGGTGAGTCGGGTGTGACAAGTGCCGGGTGCGCGGTCTCCAGATCGCGCAGTTCCCGCATGAGCGCGTCGTACTCGGCGTCGGCAATCTCCGGAGCATCGAGCACGTAGTATTGATATTCGTGGTGGCGGAGTTCATCGCGCAGTGCATCCACGCGCTTTCCGGCTTGGATCACGCTTGCGGCACTACTGGATCGGGCGGCGGCCATAGCGTGCATTATAGAAACTGCACACGCTCTCAAGAAACCACCAGCGAGGTTGCTTCCATTCCATGGAGCCCGTCACACACTTTCTAACCGGCGCCTGCCTGGGCCGATCGGGGTTTAATCGCAGGACAGCCTACGCGACCCTTGCCATGACGCTGGCCGCAGAAGCGCCTGATCTCGATGTTCTCTGGGGATTGCGCGGACCCGTCGCCGGCTTTCAGCATCACCGCGGAATCACCCACACCTTTCTCGGCGCGCCCTTTGTCGCGCTTGCCGTCACCGTGGTTGTGTGGCTGTGGCATCGCACCCGGCGCCGAACCCCGGCCATCCCGCCCCGCTGGGCCTGGGTCTGGTTTCTTTCCTGGCTGGCCGCCCTGAGCCACATCTTTCTCGACTGGACGAACAACTACGGTGTGCGTCCCTTCTTTCCCTTCAATCCCCGCTGGTACTCGCTGGACATCGCATTCATCCTCGAGCCGATCGTGTTTGGCGGGTTGCTGCTCGGTCTGGTAATACCGGCAGTCCTGGGCATGACCGACCGCGAGATGGGAGCCACGCGCCCGGTCCTGCGCGGCAGAGGCTGGGCCATCGCGGCCCTCGTCCTTGTCGGCATTGATTTCGGAGTGCGTACGGTCGAGCACCATCGCGCACTGCACCTGATTGCGAATACTCGCTTCGGGGAGCTGCCGGTTCTGCGGGCGGGAGCCGAACCATATCCCATCACGCCGTTTCGCTGGTTCGCGATTGCGGAAACCGCGAATTACTACCAAGTGGGGTCCGTCGACACCAGGGCTGAAACCGTGGATACCAACGACCAGGACGACGTCCTTTATAAGCCTCCGGTCACCCCGGCCGTGATAGCAGCCAAGCGCTCATGGCTGGGGCGGGTTTACCTGGACTGGGCCAGGTTCCCGTTGACCACCGATCGCGGCCCCGCCAATCTCGTGGCGTCCGAAGAACTCGCGCCAGCGCCACTGGACACGGCGGTCGACTTCCGCGACCTGCGGTTCGCTGCACCCATTTTCCCTAACGGAAAGGGCAGGAACACAGCCCTGAATGCCTGGGTATACGTCACCCCGCAAAACAAGATCGATGCCATGATCATGAGCGGCCGGGTGCAAAAATAACGCCGCCAGACTCTTTGCAGCTGATCAGCCCGCGACCACATTCCGGCGTCCACGCACCGCGCGCCAGAACCAGAAACAGAGAGCTGCCAACAAGATCAACAACCCGACCGTCAGTGCGACCTGATGCTGCGTAGCCAGCCGGCCAGCGATGCTGACGATTTCCGGTCCATAGCGAATGGTCAAACCCGCCAGGATAAAAAATCGGATCACCCGGCCCGTAAAAACCGCCAGCATGAATGCGGCCAGCTTCATCTCAAACACGCCGGCGGCAAATACAAATAGCTTCCACGGCGTGGGTGGCGGCAGCATCGACGGAATCATCAGCGCCAGAAACTCCTGCTTCTCGAACCGGTCCCGCAGCTCCTCAAAGCGGTGCCGGTCGATCCGCTTCATCAGGAAGATCTCGCCTCCGGCTCGGCCCAGCAAAAAAGGAAGCAAGCCGCCGATGGCAGAGCCCACCGCCGCCATCAGCACGAAAATGTAGAAATGCCGTTTGTCGGCCCAGACATAACCAGCCACGATCAGGTCCATCGGGACCGGGATGGCCGCAGCATCGACAATCGCCAGGCAGCCAATGCCCCAAAACCCAAGGGGCTTCAAGATCCCCAGCAGCCAGATCTTGTACTTGACGAAAAGGTGGACCAGCTTCTTCAAGGGTGAGACCGATCGGGACACGCTGGGTGCGCGGATGAAATCTCGGCGCCGACCGGTTCGTCATGGAGTCCGGTGCTGCCGTCGAGCAGCGCGAGTGCATGGGGAATCAAGCCAACGACCGCTTCCAGTGAGCTCTGTGCGCCACGAGGGCTGCCCGGCACATTCACGATCAGCGACTGCCCCAGGGTGCCGGAAAGGGCACGGCTGAGCGGGGCAAATTGGGTCTGCTTGCTTCCCTCAGACCGCATCAACTCGGCGAAGCCGTCCAAAAGCCGCTCGCAGACGGCGCGCGTCGCCTCTGGCGTTACATCGCGCGGTGCGATGCCCGTGCCGCCAGTCGTCACCACCAGGTTAGCTACCGCACATTGCTGCCGCAAAGCGTCCTCAATCTCCCCTTGCTCGTCTGGAATGGTTAAGTGGCCGATGACGTGGAACCCTCGTGCCTGCAGCAGTTCCACCAGTAGGCGGCCGGACAGATCGACCCGCTCCCCGCGAAAGCAGGAGTCGCTCACGGTAATCACGGCAGCGCGCATCATAGGCAGATGAGTAATCCTTTGGTGACAGTTGACCGTCAATATGCTGGCGGGCAGGTACTCAACACGATTGTAAGGGTTTGCCCCAAAGGTCAGATTCCTGCGGGAATCAAAAAATGAGAGAATAGCAGGACGTGCGGGGTTCATCACCGGTCGCTTTCTCCGGCCTGACTTGCACCCTGTGTTACGGCCGATGCCACAAACCGAAGTACCAACCAGCCCTCCCGGCCGATCGCCGGAGCCGTTCTCCAAACGTAAGCGCGCGCGCTACGAGGAGCTGGAACCTGACGAACTCCTCCACCTCATTGACAGGCTTGAAGACGAGCGTTCTGCTGCACGCAGGCGAGAAGGAATGTGGATTTCCTTCATTGCCCACATCTTCCTGTTTTGGTTCTTGTTTTACGGCCCAAAGTTTCGCACCCACCAGCCCCATGTAGTAGTCCCGACAGAAAAGCCAAGGGACATGACGTTCCTGAGCCTGCCGCCTGATTTGCAGAAGGAGCTCAAGCCCAGGCCGAACGCGCCGCTTTCTGACAAGAATCGTACCGCCCAGGCGCCCCATCCGACGCCGGAACCGAAGACGCCACAGCAGCTGGAAGCGATGAAGCGCGCCGGCCCCCCGCTGCCCAAGGCCCCGCAACCCGCGCCGGCCAGACCCACGCCGCAAGCGTCCCAGCCCGCGCCGGCAGCACCGCAACAGCAGCAGCAACAAGCGCAGACCCAGCCGCCCCCGCCCCAAACGCTACAACAGTCGATCCTGAACGAGCCAAGACCGGCGCCCTCGGCGCCCAATAAGCCCACCTTCGACACCGGTTCGCAAAACGCTGGCGACGCGATCCGCCAGGCAGAGCGAGACGCTGCCAGGGGCGGGCAGCCCAGTGGTGATTACGGGCAAAACGCGCCCTCGAAGCACCAGGCCATGGCAGCCGGGGCCGACATCCTCAGCGACACCATGGGCGTCGATTTCGGGCCCTACATGCAGCGCCTGATTGCCGCTACCTATCGCAGCTGGCTGCCCCTGATTCCGGAGTCGGCCCGCCCACCACTCGACAAGCGCGGCCGGGTAGGCATTCGCTTCAAGATCCTGCCCGATGGGAGCGTAAAAGAAATGACGCTTGAATTCCCTTCGGGCGACGTTTCCCTCGATCGGGCGGCCTGGGGTGGCATCACCGGCGCAGCCTACCCCGCGCTCCCGAAAGCATTCAAGGGACCCTTCCTCGAACTGCGCTTTGGCTTCTACTACAACAGCGAGCCGGATAAGATCCGCTAGGGGAGAGCGCATCCGGATGTCCTTCGATCCAGTACTGCGACAACGGGCACTGCGGCGCAGGCAAATCTATGGCTTGTTGGTAGTGGCCGTGATCCTTCTGCTCGCCGGAGCTGGTCGTTCGTCCTGGCCCATTCTGTTTCCGCCCGGATGGTGGAGGGTTTGGTAGAGGCCAGGCAGGAGCCGCTCCTGGTCATCCTCCTCGGTCCCACGGGCAGCGGCAAAACCGCTCTTTCCCTTGCGCTGGCGAAGCGGTTCCATGGCGAGATCGTGAGCTGCGACTCCGTTGCCGTGTACCGCGGTCTCGAAATAGGCTCAGCCAAACCCTCCGCTGCACAACGCAGCCTGGCGCCGCACCACCTGCTCGATGTAGTTGACCCCGACACCTTCTATACCGCCGGCGACTATGCCCGTACAGCTCGTGCGGCACTCGCAGAGATTGCCGGCCGGGGCCATCTCCCCATCGTGACCGGAGGCACCGGTCTTTACCTGCGCGCCTTGTTGCAGGGCTTATTTCCCGGTCCGCAGAGGTCGGCTGCTTTGCGCGATCGCCTGCTGGCCCGGGCAGAAACCCACGGAGTTCTATACCTGCATCGGCTTCTCCGCCGTCTCGATCCGGTCTCAGCCGAACGGATCCACAGCAACGACGTGCCCAAGGTGGTGCGCGCCATCGAGGTTAGCCTGGCCGCCTCCCGGCCCATGTCAGAAGCATGGAAGGAGGGCCGAGAGCCACTGCAGGGCTTTCGTCGCTTGCGACTCGGCCTCAACCCGCCGCGCGCCCAGTTGTACGAGCGCATTAACGCGCGTGCCCGCACCATGTTCGCCGAAGGCCTGCTGGAGGAGACGCGCGCTCTCCTCGCCCGCTATGGGCACCCGCGCCCACTGGATTCGCTGGGCTACCGGCAGGCATGCCAGTTGTTAGAAGGCGCGCTGACCGAGGAACAAGCCATCACCGCCGCAAGCCTGGGACATCGCAATTATGCCAAGCGTCAACTGACCTGGTTTCGCCGCGAGCCCGAGGTGCGCTGGCTTCCCGGCTTCGGCGACGACCCCTCGATCGAAGCACAGGCAGAAGCGATTGTGGCTACGATGTGCTATCCGCGGATACAATGAGTCTATTAGTCAACAGCATGGCAGGGATGTGTCTTGCGACACGGGGCGAGCCCTGAACCAATTTGATCGCAAGGTAGAGAGAGCAGAGATCCGAAGAATGAATCTGTGGTTGAGCGTAGCCGGGGTAGGTAACACAGCAACAAGGATGCGCACCGGGTGGTGCATGGTGCTTCTCAGCATGTTCGGGGCCGCGTTCTTGGCAGGCGCCGAAAATACAGCCGCCACTCGAACCACACTGGCGATCAGCACCAGCAACACCGGTCCGCGAACCAAAGTGACGTTGAGCGCACACGTGACTGTTCCCGATGCCCAGAGCGCTGCGGCAGGTGTAGTCACCTTTCGTTCCGGGACCACTGATCTGGGCTCAGCCATTCTTGACAGCGCAGGCAATGCCTCGCTCGAAACAGACGCTCTGCCAGCCGGCGATCACCCGGTAGAAGCGCTTTATCAGGGCGAATCCAACTTTGCGACTTCAGTCTCACCTTCTGAGCAGGTGCACGCCTTTGTGTCGACGGTGGCCGGGTACACGGTGGCTGCCTCGCCAACCTCGCTAAGCACCGCGGTGGGCGGCTTTGTGTACACCACGGTGACCGTAACGCCCAACAACGGCTTCAGCGGCTACGTGAGCCTCTCCTGCGAAGGTCTGCCCATCAACACCACGTGTACCTTCACCCCGGTCAGCGTACTGGCGGCCTGTACCAGCGCCGCGGTGTGCACTGCCGGCACCAGCGTGATGCAGATCCAGACCCAGGCGCCCTCGCCGGGAGCGACCGGCAGCCTCGCAGCCCCGCCGAGCCAACTGCGTTACGCCTTTATTCTGCCCGCACTGCTCGGTCTGGTGGGCCTGGGAGCACGCCGGCGCACCGCCTGGAGCAAGCTGGCTCTCATTTGCTTCACCTTCGCCGGCCTGGTAAGTCTGACGGCATGCGCGCAACGCTACCGCTATCTGAATCACGGCCCTCCGGCAAACCCCGGAACCCCGCTTGGCAGCTACACGGTAAGCATCGAGGCACAATCCTCAACCGGCTCTGTCACCGTAACGCCGCCGTCTGTGCCGCAATTAGCCCTGACCGTAACCGCCGCAAAGTAAACCTGAAGCTCGGGTCCTAGTGAACGCCGGGTGCCCCATATCTCGCTCGTTTTTCGCGAGATGTGGGATACCACGGACCTTGACCCACGGCCCACACCATAAATTCAGTCGGCTGTGGAAGAAAACAGGCGACCGTCTGTAGAATCCCACATCTCGCGAACAACGAGCGAGATGTGGGGCACCCCCGAGTTCGTGGAAGATAAGAGATTTGTTAAGCCGTCACCTGGCGCTCGCTATCCAGCATCTTCATCTGGCGAGCGTCATAGCGGGTTCCATTGATCTGCTGAGATTCGAGCACCGCGTCGATGTTGGCGAGCTCCTCTGGGCTGAGGATGACTGGCAAAGCGCCGAGGGCTTCGTCGAGCTGCTTGCGGGTTCGCGCTCCCGGGATGGGCACAATGTCACTCCCGCGGCTCAGCACCCAGGCCAGCGCCAATTGCACCGGCGTAATCCCCTTTTGCAGGGCAATCGACGCCAACGCATCCACCACCGCGCGATTGCGCTGGTAGTTATCCCCGGTGAATCGGGGCAGATACGACCGGATGTCAGACTTCGACTGCGGCGTCGACCCACTCAGCAATCCCCGGGAAAGCACCCCGTACGCCGTCACGCCAATGCCCAGCTCGCGCAGCACCGGCAGGATTTCCTTCTCCACATTGCGGGTCACCATCGCGTACTCGATCTGAAGATCCGCGATCGGATGCACCGCATGGGCGCGGCGAATCGTTTCCACCCCGACTTCCGACAGCCCAATAGACCGAACGTACCCAGCCTTGATAAGCCCGGCAATCGCGCCGATCGTGTCTTCGACCGGCACCGCGGGATCCAGGCGCGCCGGACGATAGATGTCGATATGGTCCGTCCCTAACCGCTTGAGCGAATACGCACAGAAATTCTTCACCGCCGCCGGCCGGGAATCGTACCCGGTCCAGTTGCCATCCGGCGCTCGCAGCGCGCCAAACTTGACCGAGAGCAGTACCTTATCCCGCCGCCCTTCCAACGCCCGGCGAATCAGCATCTCGTTATCGCCCATGCCATAAAAATCACCGGTGTCGATCAGGTTGACGCCCTGGTCAACGGCCGACTGGATGGTGGCGATGCTCTCTGCCTCATCCGATGCACCGTACATGTGGGACATGCCCATGCAGCCCAACCCGATCGGGAAGACAGACGGTCCATTGGTACCGAGTTGACGATTGGTCATAAAACTCTCCTGCAAAAAGCATGAAGCGGCCAACGGGTTCACGCAACCGGGCACCTGGAGCCCATTTTGAGAACACTTCCGAAATCAGCCGGCGTTGAACTAACCGCACTCACGTCCCCGTCGATACAAACCCCGCCCGGATCGACTAACATGGACACTGCAGGTGCGCTGGGCGATCGCTGCTGAAGCGCTCACGCGCTTTGGGAGAGGAAAGTCCGAACTCCGCAGGGCAGTGTGCCGGATAACGTCCGGGATTTGAGCGTCAAGGCTCAAAGACGGCCAGTGCCACAGAGAAGATACCGCCACGAGCCGCAAGGCGCGGGGTAAGGGTGAAAAGGTGCGGTAAGAGCGCACCGCGCCGCCTGTAAAGGTGGTGGCAGGGTAAACCCCACACGGAGCAAGACCAAATAGGGAGGGAATCCGCTGGCCAGACCCAGGCTGCGGATGCGTGCCGGCCCGGCGCGCTCACCAGGGTTCCGATCGCGGTTCGCTGCGACGGTGGGAAACCTCCGGGTAGGTCGCTTGAGCGGCGTAGCAATGCGTCGCCTAGAGGAATGATCGTCCTCGACAGAATTCGGCTTATAGGCCACTTGCAAACGCGACCCCGCGGCTCTCATCGAGTCGCGGGGTCTCCGCCACCTCTCCGGAGTCCCCGAAGAACCCGGGGGTGGCCCATGC
>CAZZVD010000123.1:10720-14512 GCA_964657465.1 uncultured Acetobacteraceae bacterium
TACTTGTTCGAGGGGTCATGGACTTCTTTGAAGCCGTAAAGATCGCGCTCCAGTCCCTGTGGGCCAACAAACTGCGATCCGTTCTCACCCTCGCGGGCGTGATGATCGGTGTGGCCGCGGTCATCATGGTGATCACGCTGGTCAACGGCGCGAACAAGTTCGTAGCCACAAAAGTCTACGGCTACGGCGCAGACGTCTTTACCGCTTCCAAGCAGCCCTCCGTGGTGTTCAGCGACGAAGAGTGGAACAAATACCAAAAGCGCAAAGACATCAAGGTTGACGACTACCGCGAAGTCGAAGAAAAGTGTAAGCACTGCGCCGCGACCGGCGCGATGGCCAGCACCACCGGCAAGGTGGTCTATAACAGCCACTCCAGCACCGACACAGGCGTCCGCGGCTGGACCTGGTCCATGCCTCCCATCTACAACGTGAACATCGACCGCGGCCGCGGCTTTGTGCCGGCAGACGAAGAGCACAACAGCAAGGTGGCCCTCATCGGCCCCGACATCGTCGACAACCAGATGGGCCAGGAAGACCCGATCGGCAAAGAAATCCGCGTCGACGGCGTCCAGTACACGGTGATCGGGGTCGGCGAGCGTAAAGGCAAAACTCTGGGCCAGAGCCAGGACAATTGGGTCGCGCTCCCCCTGACCACGTTTCTGGCCAATTACGGATCAAACCGCAGCCTGACCATCTATGCACGCGCCAACGGCGTCGGTGACCCGCTCGAACTAGCAGTGGGCGAAATGCGCACGATTCTCCGCTCGCATCGCCATGATCGGCCCGGGGCAGAGGATAGCTTTTCCCTCGACACCAACAGCACCTTCGTTGGCATCTGGCAGAGCATCAGCTCAAGCTTCTCAGCAGTGTTCGTTTCGCTGGCTGCCATTTCCCTGGTCATCGGCGGCATTGTCATCATGAACATCATGCTGGTGAGCGTCACGGAACGAACCCGCGAGATCGGCGTGCGCAAAGCACTGGGCGCGCGGCGCAGCGACGTTCTATTACAGTTCCTGATTGAATCAGCCACTATGTCCCTCGTGGGCGGCCTCATTGGCGTAATGGCCGGTGTAATCTTCGCCAAGCTCATCACCCTGGTGATTGGCTTCCCTTCGCAGATTGAGCTGTGGTCCGTGCTCCTCGGCCTCTTTTCAGCCACAGCGGTGGGCATATTTTTCGGTGTGTACCCGGCGCGCAAAGCCTCGATGCTCGATCCCATCGTGGCTTTACGGTCGGAGTTGTAGGAGGGAATCACGATGCCGCTGAGCGACTCCAGAGAAGCCGTCAACATGGCCATGGATACATTGCGCACCAACAAACTGCGCTCCGGCCTGACCATGCTGGGCATCATGATCGGGGTCACCACGGTCATCCTCATCTCCTCAGTGATCAACGGCCTCACCGGCAACGTAAACAACCTGATCAAGTCACTGGGCACGAACGTGTATTGGGTGTTTCGCTTTCCTGTCTTCGGTTCGCGGCCCACCTCCGAGATGTTGGCCCGTAAGCAATTGACCTATGAGGATGGGGAGGCGATGCGGGTGCTGCCGCACGTGATCGCAGTTGACGCGTCGCAGCAATACCGCTCTCCAACAGGCAACCAGGGTAGTTTCTCCGTCAAGTACGGCAGCCATAAGATTCAGAACACCACGCTGCAGGGCGAATCAGAAGATGAGCCCAACGTGTACGAGCTAAACCTGACCCAGGGCCGCTACTTCAGCGCTCAGGAAGCCCAGCGCGCAGCCAACGTCGTCGTTCTCGGCTCCGATACCGCGTCAGAGCTGTTTGGCAACGACCCCGCCGTCGGCAAGGAAGTGCAGATTGAGGGCGAGCTCTTCACAGTGGTTGGTGTGTTTGCGCCGCAAAAGCAGATTTTCGGCGGCGGCAAAAATCCAGACGATAACTCCGCCCACTTTCCTACCAAGACCTTCCACAAGATCCATCCCGAAATTCTCGATCACTGGATCAGCGTCAAATACGATGACGTGAAGAACAAGATCGCAGTCGAGGATGAAATCCGTGAACTCTTACGCCGCCGGCGTAAGGTGCACAACGACAAGCCGGACAACTTCGCCATCTTCAGCTCCGACGCGCTGCTGAATCTTTGGAATCAGCTGACCGGCGGCCTGTTCATCTTTCTCGTCGGGGTGGCCAGCGTGGGGCTCATGGTGGGTGGTGTCGGCGTAATGAACATCATGCTCGTCAGCGTGACGGAACGAACGCGCGAGATAGGCGTGCGCAAAGCGCTGGGCGCCACGCGCAAAAATATCATGGTGCAGTTCACGCTGGAGGCGGTTACGCTTTGCGCGCTTGGGGGCGTGATCGGCATCCTGGTAGGCGGCTTGTTGACCCTGGTGCTGAAGCTCGTTCTCGGCTCTGTCCTGCCGGCCGAAATGTCCGCAGCCTGGTCAGCGACGGCTTTCATCGTTTCCTGCGCCATCGGCCTGCTGTTCGGTATTTATCCTGCGTGGAAAGCGGCCTCGCTCGATCCCATCATCGCCTTACGCTACGAGTAGCCGCGCACCGTTCTCTTATAGACTAAAGGCGCTCGTATGCTGCCGACCGCCGTCGCTATCGTCACCACCCTCTTCAGCCTTGCCGGCTTGGGTTATTACCTGCTGGCGCTTTGGAGCGCGCGCGCCTTTCAGCATCAACTGCGCCGGCCAGTGCCCAATTTTCAACCGGGCGTCAGTATACTCAAGCCGGTCAAAGGGCTTGATCCGGAGATGTACGCCAGCTTTGCCTCTCACTGCACCCAGCAGTACGAAGGTCCTTATGAAATTCTGTTCGGCATCAGCAGCCTGGACGATCCGGCGGTAGCAGCTATCGAAAAGCTCAAGGCTGAATTTCCCGCGCAAACCATAAAACTGGTCCTCTGCCCTGAAGTGCTGGGCACCAACGGCAAGGTCAGTAACCTGGTGCAGATGCTGGCCAGCGCTCAGTACGATTACTTACTGATCAATGACAGCGACATTAAAGTGTCGCAGCACTATCTTCGGCGCACCATGGGCTGCTTTCATGCCCCCAGGCATCGCAATGGACGGGTTGGCCTGGTCACCGCGCTCTACCGCGGGCAGGCGCACGGTACCACTGGTTCCCGCATGGAAGCGCTGGGCATCGCGACGGACTTCATCGCGGGCGTATTGACTGCAAGGCAAATTGAAGGCGGCATTCGCTTTGGGCTTGGCTCCACGCTGGCCCTGTCCCGCGAGGCGCTCGAAGCGATCGGCGGTCTCGAGCCTGTCGTCGACTACCTCGCCGACGACTATGAGTTGGGTGCTCGCGTGTCGCGCAGTGGTTATGAAGTCATTCTGAGCGGTGAGGTGGTTGATACGTTTCTGCCTCCCTATCGCTTCCGTCAATTCCTGGCGCACCAGATTCGTTGGGGACGCAGTACCCGCTTCTCGAGAAAGCTTGGCTACACCGGCATGGTCTTCACCTACGGCTTGCCCTGGGCCATGTTCAACCTGGTCGCCTCCGGGGCGAGTCTCAGCAGTATCGCCTTGCTCAGCATCACGCTTTTGGCCAGGATAGCTCTGGCGCTCGCAGTGGGCGTCGGCGTGTTAGGAGACAGGCAGGTTTTGCGTGATCTGTGGCTGTTACCGATGCGCGACGTGGTCGCGCTGGGCATTTGGATCTGGAGCTTCGCCGGCAATACCGTTGCCTGGCGCGGTCAGCACTTCTCGCTCAAAGACGGCAAAATGAGCCGCCTCACGACCGTGCAATAGCGGCACGTCTGAATGTTGCCGGGAAACACTTCCCATCGAGAGCGGTGAATTCCCACATCTCCCG
>CAZZVD010000124.1:0-14473 GCA_964657465.1 uncultured Acetobacteraceae bacterium
CCGGCAGGAGCACATCGTCTCCAACCGGCCTGACTCGCATCAGCAGTTGAAGATTGGCGCCAAGCGGGATGGCACGCTCACTGCCATTCATTTGCTCAGCTACGGCACCGCCGGCGTGGGCACTGGCGCAGGCACTGCCGGACCGGCAACCAATATGTATCCCTGCCCGAATCTGCTGACGGAAGAGAACGATGTGTTTGTGAACGCCGGTCCGGGCGCCGCGTTCCGCGCCCCAGGGCATCCCCAGGGCTGCTTCGCCCTCGAACAGGCAATTGATGAGCTGGCCGTCAAGCTGGCAATGGATCCGTTTACCCTGCGCGACAAGATCGACCAGAACCCTGTACGCAGGGTGGAACGGCAGATCATACTGGAGCGCACCAACTGGCGGCAGCGAAGGCCGGCCGGAGCGGATACCGGTCCGGTAAAACGCGGCATGGGCATCGCACAGTCGGTCTGGTACCGCTTTGTGAGCATGAACTCCTCCTGCGAAGTGCGCATCGGACGCGACGGCTCGGTGGAGTTGATGTCGGCAGTGCAGGACCTGGGCACCGGGACCAAGACCCTGTTGGCCGTCATTGTTGCCGAGGAACTGGGACTTCCGCCGGCAGACGTGAAGATTCGAATCGGCGACACGCGCTTTCCTGTAGGACCAGATTCGGGCGGCAGCGTGACCGCGGGCTCGATTACCCCCTCCGTACGCAACGCTGCCTGGCAAGCGAAACAGCAACTGTTCGCCGCGGTCGCGCCTAAGCTGGGTACGACCGCCGACAACCTTGTGATGCAGGGCGGCCGCGTGGTCTGGAAGAATGATCCGGGCAAGTCGTACAGCCTGAAGCAAGTCGCAGCGCGAATGCCGGTGAGCGAGATTTCTGCACGCGCCACGCGGTCTCCGGAATACTCCAAAGAACGGCTCACCTACGGCGGGGTCGACTATGTAGAACTCGCAGTGGACACAGAGACTGGCCGCGTGCACATCGAAAAGGTCTTCGGTGCGCATGACTGCGGGCGGCCCATCAATCCCACGGGAGTAATCAGCCAGATCAATGGCGGCATCCTGCAAGGCATTTCGTATGCGCTGTTCGAACAGCGGGTCATGGATCGCAGTGGCGGTTACATGCTGAACGCGAACCTGGAGAACTACAAGATCCTGGGCGCGCGTGAGGTACCGGAGATCGAAGTGGTCCTGGTGGAGAACTACATCGCTCAGAGTTCCACTGACGCCGCAGGGATTGGTGAATCCGCAGGCATCATCACCCTGGCAGCAGCGATCGGCAATGCGTTCTACAACGCCACGGGAGTGCGCATGCGCAAGCTGCCCATGACGCCGGCAAATGTGCTGGCAGCGCTCGGCAAAGTGCAGGATGAGGTGCAGGCATGAATAAGTTCGCGTTTGTCGATACCAGAACCGTCGATGAAGCCCTGAACCAGATGGGACCGGATGCCCAGGTAAAAGCAGGCGGTATCGATCTGCTCGACCTGATGAAGGAGGGCATTGTTACCCCGTCCAGGCTGGTCAACATTCGTAACATTGACAGTCTGCGGGGCATCACCACCTCGACGGAGGGTTTGCGTCTAGGGCCGCTGAGTACGTTAAGCGAGCTTTCCGAGCATCCCGAGATTCAGCGGAGCTACTCTGCGCTCGCAGACGCAGCAGGGCACGCGGCCACCCCGCAGGTGCGCAACATGGCCACCCTGGGCGGCAACCTGATGCAGCGGCCGCGTTGCTGGTACTTCCGCTCCAGCGACTTCGACTGCAAGAAGAAGGGCGACACCAGCGACACCTGCCATGCGCACAGCGGCGAAAACCAGTATCACGCGGTAATCAACAACGGCACCTGCGCGATGGTGCATCCTTCTTCCACAGCCGTACCCTTGCTGGCCATGGGCGCGCAGGTGGAGCTTACTTCGAAGCGTGGCAAGCGGATCGTGCCGATGAGTGATTTCTACGTTGCGCCAGAGCAAAGCCTGGTCAACGAAACCGCGGTGCAAACCGGAGAGCTGATCACGGCCGTACTGGTGCCCACGCCCGCGGCGGGTACCCGCTCTGCGTATCAGAAGTACGGAGAGAAGGAGAGCTTCGACTGGCCGCTGGCCGATGCCGGCGTGGTGTTGGTGATGGATGGCAATCGTTGCCGCAAGGCAGCGGTGGTACTCGGCGTCGCCGCTCCTACACCACTGCGCTCCGCACCTGCCGAAGCGGTCCTGACTGGAGCCGTGATCGACGAAGCAACCGCGCGCGCGGCTGCCAAAGCCGCCATGCAACCCGCGACGCCGCTCTCGCAGAACGGCTTCAAAACGCAACTGTTTCAGACCGCCATCTACCGGACCATATTGCTGGCTGCGGGGCAGATGCAGCGTGACCCAAGCGCGATTGGATAAGGATGACTGATATGACGACTTCCCTGGTGCAAATCCGTTGCAACGCACTCCGCAGCAAGTCCTCTTACGGCGCCTTTGGTGACTTCCACGAAGAGCTGGTGGAGTTGATGGGTTCGACTACCACCTACTGGTGCCTTAAAACCATGAGCAAGGCAGGCCCTGACGAACACTACGTTCATCGCTCCATCTGCCTGGAAGGCCGTTCCTGCTGGGAAAGCTGCGAGCCCGAAGCATAGCCGATAGGTGAGAGCTGCGGGGCGAGCCCAGTAAGTTCCTGACGCGGCTGCAGCAGCCACAAGGCCCTACTCCCTGGACTCCCCACCAAGGCGCCAGGCTGCGACCACCATGCCCTACTCCCTGGACGGGTGCCCCATGTTCGCCGAACGGCTAACGTGGGCCGAATAAGACGGGCGAAGCCCAATCAAACGATCTCACTCCATCAACACGCAACCCTTTTTCCTTTACGAGGCCTCGCTGCAAGGACGCGGATGCAGAGCCGAACGTCCTTCGTGCCGAAGCCCCAAAGGCTTGCAGCAACAAGCCCCTACTCCTTGGATTGATCCGTAATGGGTACGCATGAACAGCACAACCTGCCTGAAAGTTAATTAACCTTACAACCAGCTGACTTTCATGCGGCGCTTCCGAGCCGCACCGATCCTTCTCCCGCGCAAAGCAAGACAGAAAAAGACTTACCGCCACGAGCGAAGCCTGATCATGTGCGGCGTAGCACCATAGCGGGTGCGCAACACACACGCCCTCTGGACCTCGCTCGCACTCAATTTGCTGCGTCATGGGATTCTGGTGCCAGTGCAGGTGAGCGGTTCATGCAAGTCGAGCACGTAATTGTCAGCAGCGAGGAACTAACACGGCTGGAAGCAATCGGGGATCCACTCTATCCCACCTTCGATAGAGAATCCGCGCCTGTCCCTAAGTGGGCGATGATCGCCTGCTTCCCTGCCGTCGCGCTTCTTCCTTTGCTGTGCGTGATCGTTGCCGTCTTGAGAATCTCCCTACGCCGTCAGCCGCTCGCGTGCAAGTACGCGTGGCTAAGCTTTCTCTCCACCCTGCTCATCATGAGTGCAACCCTGACCTCAGTGGCCGCGGCTGTTTATTACTCGTTACCGCGCATGCCCGTAGTGCTCGGCACCAATATTGCCGACTTCGATGAGAGAGACTCGTACCCGCGACTCCCTTTCTGGACAGACCTGCAAAGTGCTGAAGCATCGATTGAACTAAAGCCGTTGGTGATCATCGTTTCGCCCATGCAAAGGATGTGGCCCAACCAGCCGCCGGCTTCGTTCGGAGCGGGTGTACTGCTGATGGCAAACCAACAAGGCTATCTCTTTGCAACCGCAAAGCACGTCGTCGCCAATGGCGAATCGCTACCAGGGCAAGCGCTCGTGTCCACCGTCGTGGGTATGCGTGCATCGGCCGATGTCGTCGCCACCGCGGAAGAGGCCGATCTGGCATTGCTGTGGATGAATCGCCGCACCGGTCATGCGATGTTTACGCAACCTATCAAGAAAGCCAGCGATGGTGAATCCATCTTTGTGATCGGTCATCCGGAAGGCCTGAACTACACCCTGAGCACAGGCATTGTTTCCGGCCTGCGAGGCAACGACGTGCAAATCAGTGCAGCCATCAGCCCCGGCAACAGTGGCGGACCCGTGTACGACCTTCACGGCAACCTGGAAGGCATCGTAAGTTCCAAGTTCGATCGGAATCGGGACGCGAACGCAGAAAATCTCGGTTTTGCAACGACAGCAGAAGTTTTGCAGGAAATAACCGGCTGGCAATTCCAAGGCGATGGCAAACTACGTCTGCAGGAATACATACAAGCTCTCAACAATCGATAGAGAGAAATCTCGGCAGGATGGCAAATGGCTTACATAAATGTAACAGTATATGATTCCACCGAGAACAAACGAGTGCCGGCAGAGCTGCCCGATGATGCGCTCTGTAACAAGATACTCACGGTGCTCGTGCAAAAGCTTCAGTTACCGGTGACCGGTCCCGACGGGGCCCCGCTGAGTTACAAGTTCCATCATAAGAACTCCGGCCGCCAGATTCAGGACTCGCAAACACTCGCCTCCGCCGGCGTGCACGACGGAGACATCCTCCGTCTGCAGCCAGAGATAACGGCCGGCTAGCCCATGAACGCTGCGAGCAAAAAACTCACGCTGATAGACGAAGAAGAAGATCGCTACAGCCGTCTTCGCCTGATCCCCTGGTGGGACCAGGAAAAAATACGCAGCGCACGCGTCATGGTGGTCGGCGCGGGTGCCTTGGGCAACGAGATCCTGAAGAACCTGGCGCTGCTCGGCTTTGCGCATGTGGTGGTCGTCGATCTCGACCGCATCGAGCTTTCCAACTTGTCGCGTGCCATCCTCTTCCGCCCCAGCGACGTGGGCAGTTACAAAGCTGACGTGGTTGCCCGTGAGTACAGGAACCTGGTACCTGAGGCAGAGGTGCAGCCGCTGGTTGCCAACATCATGCAGACTTGCGGCCTCGGCCTGTTCGCCTGGGCAGACCTGATCCTGGCCGGGCTGGATAACCGGGAAGCCCGCCTCTGGATCAATCGATCTGCCTGGAAGCTCCAACGCCCCTGGGTGGATGGAGCGATCGAAGGACTGAATGGCGTCTGCCGTGTCTTCCTTCCCGGTCAGGCGCCGTGTTATGAATGCACGCTGGGAGAAACCGACTGGGCCCTGTTGCAGCGAAGAATGTCATGCAACCTGCTGCTGCTGGAGCCAGCGGCACAGGGACGCGTTCCGACCACGCCCACCATATCTTCCGTCATCGCCGGCATCGAAGTGCAGGAGGCAGTGAAGTGGCTTCATGGTTTACCCACGCTGGCGGGCAAAGGATACATTTTTGAAGGAGTGGGGCACAGCTCCTATGTCGTGGAGTACACCGAAAATCCAGACTGCCTCGGTCACTACACCCTGGCCAGGCGCGTCGATCTGCCCAATCTCTCCAGCGAGCTAACCCTCAGGCAGCTATTCGATCGGGCGTGCCTTGATCTCGAGACTACCGACCTTACTCTCGAGTTCAGCCGAGACATAGTGCACAAGCTGGTATGTCCCCTGTGTGCGACTGAAGAGGAAATCTTTGTCCCGGTCGGCTCCATTCGTTACGAAGACGGCCGCTGTCCGCAAGATGGGCAAATGCGCGTTGTGCACACGCTGGCTGGTTTTAGAGGACAACCAGAACTCGCCGGGCTGCGCCTCGACCAACTTGGGTTGCCCTTGTTTGATGTCTTCACCGCACGCAGTGCCGACAGCGAAATCTCCTACCTGCTAGCCGGGGATGCCGCTGCTGTCCTCGGTTCGCTTGCCCCTGCCCCGGTCCTGCCATGAACGATGCCCTGCTCGACAACCCCATGGTGCGCATCGATAGTGAAGTCACCCGCCGAGTGCGTCAGCACGCCCGTGCCCACATGCAAACGGAAGTCTGCGGCGTACTCATCGGCAATTCCGGCAGCGGCGTCATCGAGATCGAAGCGCCCATCGAGGCGTTCAACGCCTCGCAAGCGGGCGCGCACGTCACGTTTACCCAGGCTGCCTGGGAAACCATCTACCGGGTCAAAGACAAAGACTTCCCTCTCGATCGCATCGTGGGTTGGTACCACTCCCACCCTGGATTCGGGGTCTTCCTATCCGACCACGACACGTTCATCCACCGTAACTTTTTCTCATCGCCAGACCAGGTAGCGTGGGTGTACGACCCGCACTCCGACGAAGAGGGTTGTTTCGGATGGATCGACGGTTCCATTCACCGGCTCGCCAGCATTCATGTCGCAGACAGCAATGGTGAGAGGCCGAGGCGCGCAGGCCGCCCTTTGGAGACCGGAGAGACACCGCCGAAAGCGCCCGGGAATGAGTCGTCAAAACCAGCTGAGCTCCGATTTTCATCGCCCGTACAGCCAGGCTGGCTGACGTTTCTCTCCCACTGGACCGGGATCGCCACGAAACTACTCGCCAGTCTTGTTTCGGCGAGCCGGGCGTTGCTGGTGCTGATCGCTCCGACCGATGAGCGGCCGGTGCCGAGCCAACCGGCCTTATCAGCCTCCGGAGTGCCCGAATTAAAAGACACGTCTCACTCTCACCTGGAAACCGAGATGAGCAACGCCACAGAATCCTTACCTCCGGAGAGCCGCCTGTGAACACCGAAGATCAGCAACAAACTCTCAGGATTACCCTGGAGGAATTGGAGCAGGCAAGGCCGCGTCCGATTGCCCGCACGCTGCGCCCGCGAAATGCAAGCTACGGTAACGTCGCCCGCAGCGTTGCCTGGAAGAACACTGCGCTCGAGAAAGGCAGCATCTTGTTTCAAGCGTGGTTCTATCTTGGAGCCGGCGGCCTGGTTGGGGCACTGGTCGCATGGGCTCTCGCTGAGCCCGGCTTCGTAGATGGTGCAGGGGACGGATGGGGAAACGTCTGGCTCATTCCGACCGTCGTGAGTCTTATGTGTGTCGGCTTCATCGTAGCCGAAGGTCTGTTAGAGCGAGCGAGCCTGAAAATGCTGCGGCGGGCCCTGTTGTCTCTTTTCCTGGGAGCCGTGTTGGGATTCCTCCTCAATCGACTCGGGGACATAATCTTCCACATTGCTCTCACATATTGCAGTGCCGCCGCACTGAAAGCAGACTCGCTCAGTGTCTGGGTCGCGCGCGGCTTGGCCTGGGCAGTCCTCGGCATTGCCGGTGGCATCGTTTATGGGGTGGTTGGCCAATCGATCAGGAAGGCAGCTTACGGCGTACTGGGCGGCGCTCTCGGCGCGGCGCTGGGGGGTGTCATCTTTGATCCGATAGCGCTCGTGACGCATGGCGGGGCGCCAAGCCGTGCCATCGGTTTTTGCCTGTTAGGACTTACCACCGGTTCCGCGATGGGCCTGGTGGAAAGTGCATTCAAGAACCGCTGGCTCTACGTAACCGTGGGCCCGCTCGCAGGCAAACAGTTCATACTTTACAAATCTGTAACCACCATTGGTAGCGATCATGATTGCGACATTTACCTGTTCAAAGACAGGGACATCGAACCCGATCACGCCATCCTGGAGCTGAGAGCCTCATGCCTATATCTCAAAGCCAACGGCGTCGTAACCGTTTCGGGCGAGCAGGTTCGCGGCGAGCAGATGATCGATAGCGGCGCAGAGATCCAGATTGGCCGCTATCGCTTTCTGTACCAGGAGAAAGAGCGGTGAACCCTGTCTGCCCTTATTGCCGCGGCGACTGTGAGGCTTCTGACGTGGTCGCGATGTGCCCGGCTTGCGCAACACCGCACCACAAGGATTGCCTGCAGGAGAACGGGGGCTGTACGGTTTTCGGTTGCATCCAGGCACCCGGCGACGAACCAAAAATCCGGGTCATGCTGGAGGACCTCAACGAACATTTGCCTGCGCCGCTGGATCAAACCACCGCGTCCCGGATAACACTCCCCGAGACGCAGTGGCGGACGGCGATATACCGATCCGAAAGCATTCAAGAAACCGTCGCGGAGAGTGTTCAGGAGACGCTTCAGGAGAGTGTTCAGGAGAATGTATGGGAAACCATGCCGCAATCCTTACAAATCCGGCCCTCGACAGGGCCACTACAATACGGAATCGTTCTGGAAAGAGCGCTTCCGCCCCCACCCCGACTACCCTGGCCATTGCTTTTAATGCTGTCCTTCCTGACAGCAGGCCTGTTTCTGTTGATTTGGGATTTCGTTCTCGCCAAATGGTTACGGGATGTGCAGCCCAGAAGCCGCGCCATCTACTACTACTCCGCGGTCGTGATCCTGCAGCTGTTAGCCATGGCGGGCCTGCTCGGCGGACGCGTGAATACCGCCGATGCAACCAGTGGCCCTGTGCTGATGATCACCGTGATTGTGCTGTTATTGCTGGGCAGGTTCAGCATGAGACGTTCGCTCGAAAATTACTTCGATCAAACCATGTCCATGGGGCTCGCTCTCAGCGAAGCCATGACCTTCTTTTTCGGCTGTGTGTATTTTCAATACCACCTGAATCGCAGCGGCAACCCAATACCCGAGCGACGGCAGGCTATCGCCTGATCGAAGCCGGCTACAAGCAAGTGAGGAGTGAGGAATGGCATCCCCAAGAACACGCAGGCTCATGCTCGACTACGACATGTTGCGCAAGCGCTTTGCTCGCTGGCCGCGCATCACCATCGCCGGAACCTCCGGCATTCCTCCGGAGTCTTACACAATCTCGTATGCCTGCAGGGGGCTCTATGTCGATGCGGAAGGCGAGATTCTGGAGCGGCACCTTCATGTCCTGCTAATCAATCTATCCTTGGAATACCCGCGAAGAGCGCCGCAATGCCGCATGTTGACACCAGTGTTTCATCCGAACTTCGACAATGCCAGTATCTGCATCGGAGATTTCTGGGCTGCGTCAGAATGGCTCGACGACCTGGTCATCCGGATCGGCCGCATGATTACTTATCAGGAATACAACATCCGAAGTCCGTTGAACGGCCTGGCAGCCAGGTGGGCCGCCGATCATGCGTCGATGCTTCCTGTCGATGATTGCAACCTGGCGCCCCCGGCAGAGGTATCTTTGTCTCGCCTCGTCGGCGAACCGCGGCCTGTTCTGCGGGCTTCCAGTGAAACTTTGCCGCCCGCAGTCAGCCCATGGGCCGAACGCATTGTGATTCGCTCACTGTAAGCGCGCAACCGGGCTCGTTCAGCTGTTAGCGTTCTCCAACTGGCTGCTACCAGGGGATGACGCCGTCGTCCTGAAAGTAGCCTGCTGTTGGACCATCGGGCCCAATCGTCGCCATCTTCACCGCGATCTTCGCTCCCTGCTCGGTCGTCCGCGGACCCGAGTGATTATTGAGGTCCGTTGCCACGTAACCGGGGCACACCGAGTTGACCTTAATCGCAGTTCCCTTCAACTCGTTGGCGAACTGCACCGTTGCAGCATTCAGAGCGGTCTTCGAGGCGTTGTAGGCAAGCAGCAGGTAATCCTTGAACGGACCGTTGGGATCACTGTGGATCGTAAGCGACCCTAGCGTGCTGGAGAGATTTACTATGCGGCCGGCGGCTGATTTGCGCAGCAGCGGCAAGAAGGCCTGCGTCACTGCGATCACTCCGAAAAAATTTGTATCGAACACCGCGCGCACGTCCGCCAGAGCCGTCTGGCTAGGCTTTATGCTCCAGTCCGTTCCGCCCGCAATCCCGGCATTGTTCACCAGAACGTCGAGTCGCCCCTGCTCCTGTTCGACGAGAGAAGCGGCAGCAGCGATCGACTCGGTACTCGTCACGTCCAACACCAGAGGCTTTACCTTTAGCCCTTCGCCCCCCAATGTAGCCGCAGCCTCTGCGCCACGCTCTTTGCTCCGGGCACCCAGATAAACAAGCATTCCGCTCTGTCCCAGTTGCCGTGCGATCTCAAAACCGATCCCCTTATTCGCACCCGTCACTACAGCAATTTTTACGTCACCACTCATCCTGGCAAACCTCCACGCGTTTGATGCGACGCCCACACGCGGCGACGCATCACTTTTCCGAACCTGCTGGTCCCAAAAAGCCGAGGGGTGGCAACCAAAGAATCCAGGGTGCCCACATAAAAAGCTCGGGTGGCCCATTCAACCAGATTTTGGCTGGGTGGGTACGTCTCGAACAACACCCTGTTTCGGGCATCTCTTCCTCCATTTCTCCCCCACTCGAGCCAAATCCGGACTGATGGGGCCACCCTCGTTCCCTGCAACCATCAATTTGTGGAATACTTTCGCTTTTTATTCGCCTATGATGATCCTATGTTCCCCGGACCCGATAGCACCAAACGCGTGGTCGTCTGCTGCAAAGGGTGCCATGAAAACATTCCGGCCCCCGTCGAATCCATGCCAGCGCAACCCATCGCTGCACGCTGTCCGCTGTGCGGGGACTATCGCCGTTATTTGCCTGTGGAAGTGTTTTTGGGGCGCCTGTCGCACGCCATGATGCGAAAGCCGGTGCGCACGGCAGACGGGCGGACAAGCCGATGACGCCGCGCTTCAAAGGGAAACCCAACTTCGACTTCGGCATGCCCTGCGCCCACTGCGATTACCTGATCCAGCCCAATGAACTGATCCGTCTCGCGTCGCACATCATTAAATGCCCGAGCTGCGGGCGCAGCTTCGATGAAACGCGCGGCAAAAAGACACTCAGCACCTCATAAGCCGCTTAGCTCCGCGGAGGCAGGCGCTGCGGCATGATCTATCCGCGAAAACTCAGACCCCGGCACGGTCATGACCAGGCCGGCATCCGTCTTCACGGAGAACTCACTACCGTTGGTAGCTTCCGCCTCGGTTTCCGCTGGCTTCGCCTGCAGGACACCGACGATTGTGCCGCGGGTCTCATGCGCCGAGCCCGCCGCGTCTTTAGCCGGAAACAATACACGCGCGCCTACCAGTGTCGATACATCCCAGGATCCCATGGCCCAGTTGGATGATGATTGTCCGCCCACCGTTTCCATCATCCGCCACCGGCTAACTAGTAGGCATTGGCCGAAAGGCGCATGTGGCGTTTGAGTTACAGCCGCGTGTGGCTTTGAGCGACAAGAAGTCTGCAGGCTTGCCGCCGGTGTTTGCTTCACGCCGCAGGCACTGCCGGCCAACGTCACTACCGCGCAAAACATGTCGTCGCACACCAGGATTAACCTGACGCGCAAGGCCACAACCCAGGTAGTGCTAGTGGCGGTTGAGCAAGCCACCCAGGGCATTGCTCAGGGGATCACCCTTCGGTTTACCGTTCGTTTGCCCCGGGGCGGCCCTACCCTTGAGCAGGTTCTGTCCTGCACCGGCGGCAAGTCCCGCCAGGTTGGGTGCAAACGTAGGATTGCTCGTCGTCCCCCCGATAGAAACGGGGATCCCGTTCTTCAAAGCAATCCCCGCCAGTCCACCAATACCACCAGCCGCCCCGCCTGCGCCCCCGGGAATCAATCCAGCCAGGCTGCCGAGCAGAGCAGCTCTTCCATTGCCACCAGCCGCCGGGGCGGGTGCATTGTTGCCCGAATTACCAGCCACCAACCCGGTCAGCTTCAGCACTACGTTGTAGTTCAATGCGCCGGCCGCGCTCACCGTGCCTGCACCTGTGGCAGTACCCACGCCTGCCACATCAAGTGCGATGTTATCGGTCTGGATACCACCGCCGGCTTCGCGAATATTCATGCTCAGCGAGCGAATGTTCGTGCCCGACCCGGTGGCGCTCCCAATCTTCCCGCCAGTCAATTGCGATAAAGTCTGCAATTTCGAACCGAGGTCGAACCCGGCCAATTGCGTGTTGTTCAGGTGAACTGGTCCGCTGATCACCGGGTTCGCCGTCGAACCAGAAACCGTCAGCGCCGTGGTCAGTGTGCCCCCGCGAAGCTGCGAGCCTTGCGGCAGCCGCACCCCGGCCGCCGGCAAAAACGCAACCAGATCGTCGACGGGCATAGAGTCGCCATTGATCTTGAGGTTCAGCGCGGTAGTCGGCCCTGCGGTCTGATATGTACCACCGCCATTGATCACGGCGCGACCAAAGGTAAAGCTGGCGCGCTGCACCTGCCCGGTCATCGCCTGCTCATTTTGCGTGATGGCGAATTGCACCTGCACCGGCTTGGACGCGGGTTGACCGTCTTTCGCCAGCCGAATGTTTGCTATCTGAGAAGTGCCCGTCGCGTTCAGTGTCTGCCCATTGGATTGAATCTGCGCCTGCAGATCCGCCAGGCCGCCGATACCGGCATCCGCCGGCAACACCCCGGAAGAGCCCAACTCAACATGCTTCAACGTGACCTGCGCATTCAGAGGCGTGGCCGCATTATTCAACTGGTTAAACGGTCCCACTTGCCCGGTCGCGTTTAACCCGCCGCCGCCCGGCAGCTCAGCAGTAACGGAGAAAGGCGAAGACGACTTCGGCGAGACCTGCCTTATCTGTGCATTCAGCTTCTGGTAGACAGCCGTGCCGGGCTGTCCCCTGGTAGCCAGGGTGACCGAAGCGTTCTTGATCTCAGCGTCATCCACCGAGAGATTTTCGAGCATGGTAGCGCCCTCAGCATTACTGTCCGCCGGTTTTGCCGGGGCGGGCGCATTGCCGCGGGTGACGGTGAAATTTGGGTTCTCCACTAGCAACCGGGTCACGTGCATCTGCTGCCCATTCCAGTTCGCATCGAGCACCATGTTTTCCATCATGCCGGTCAGCCCGGCAGAGGCATCCACGAACCCAGCAGCCAGCGGATCGATATGCTTCAACTCCAGGTGCCCCGCAAAGGGCGTTGCCGAGGCATCCTCCTCGTTGATGGGCCCGGCCGTGCCGTTCACATTGACCGTACCGTCACTCGGCAGATGAGCCGAGGCGCTGAACGGAAACGAATTGCGAAAACCAAAATTCTTAACATCGAGCGAAACCTGGTCATAGACGCGGGCGGGGGCACCCGCGGCTTTACCAGCGGCCGGCTGCGTACCCACGATAAACCGGCCATTCTCGACCGTTACATGGCCCACCGTCAGATCAGGGAACGCCTCTTTGGTATCTGCGTCCTGGGAAGGCGCCTTGCTCGAACCCTTACCGATACTGGAGTAGTTCCACGTCCCGTTCGCTGCGCGCAACAACTGTACCTTGGGCGATACCAGTGAAAACCCACGAATGTGGACCTGCTTACTTAACAGTAGCGGCAGCAGCTCTACCCCGATCCTGACGCTGTCCGCCTGGACGAATGGCTGCGCGCTGAATGCGGGATCATCGGCTACGACCGCATTGGTGGCCACCAGGCCGCCCGACCACACCGACAGATCCAGCTTGCCGATCGTCACCTTGCGCCCCAGCGATTTGGTCAGCGTGGATTCGATGCGGCTACGAAACTTATCGGCATTCAGAAACAACGGCAGGCACACTGCCACGACCAGCAACAAGACCACGACTGCGCCGATTGCGATCAGAACGAAACGGGTAGATCTTGCCATGAAAAACCTCGGTAGTGGGATGCCTTACGGCAGACACCTGTTGTGTTTCTTGGGCCCGTATACCCTATCCTTTCATGCTTTTTCGGGCTGTGTAGGAAGGCAGCTCCCTCAGGCTTCCGCTGTTGGAAGTCGAGTTCTGGTCACGAACACAAACTGGGAATGTGAATGGGAGTTTTGCGGAGGGTTTTCTGAGGCAGTTGCGGAGTGTTTTTCCTGGCTTTGATGAGCCTGTTCAGCTGCCTCAGCTACGGATAAACCTGGGAACATGAATCAGAGGTGCAAGCGTTGACTAAATTGCGGCGATTCTCTCGGTGAGGATTCATCCAATCCCTCCCCCGAAGGAGCGGATGAAGCTTTTCCGGGAATCGCCGCTTGTTGATGAGCATACGGATTCCACTGGCGTTCACCATACTTCTTGGGTACCAGCGCACGAAAGTGTAGTTGTATGCAACACCGCTGCCGGTCACCGCGGGCGAGCACCTTCGTGGGAGATTGGCCCTCTCGCCTACCACCTGGGTAAGCTCGCTTGCGCTAAAGGTAACCAGGCGCCGTACATCCACTGCACAAATTCATCCAAATACGTGAGGAGACAACACAGCATGAAGAGCCACACAGAATACCTGGTATTTGAAACCAAGAAACGCAGGGAGATGGTCCACATCACCGATCAGGTAGAAAAGGTAGTGCGCAACAGCGGAGTGGCCGACGGCCTCTGCTTCGTTTCGCCGATGCACATCACGGCTGCAATCTACGTCAATGACCTCGAACGCGGTTTGATCGAAGATATCGGCAAGTGGCTGGAGGAACTGGCGCCGGCGCAGCCCGACTACAAACACCATCAAACAGGTGAAGATAATGCCGACGCTCACCTGAAGGCTCTGCTTCTGCATCACGAAACGACCTTGCCGGTAACCCGTGGCAAGTTGGATCTGGGTACGTGGCAAAGAGTGTTTTACGCGGAGTTCGACGGCCAGCGCTCCAAACGCGTGATCGTGAAAGTACTGGGAGTGCCCTAAGAGCCCAGCGTCGAACTGTATCGCATTAAAGCCGAGGGCGGCGCTGCTTCTGTGCGTCCGCATCCTGCACTGGAGAATCGCCCACATCGACCGCAGGTTTAAGCTCCTGCGGCAACATGCCATGGCGCGGAGTTCCACAGACAACGCAGGCCTCAGC
>CAZZVD010000125.1:0-11715 GCA_964657465.1 uncultured Acetobacteraceae bacterium
GTCGTGGAATCCCACATCTCGCGAAAAACGAGCGAGATGTGGGGCACCCGTCATTCGTTACAGAACAGACCGACCGCTTATTACGGGCGCGGCATGCGTTGCGCAGCATCCTCCAGCAGGCTGGCCACCAGCGCCAGGGGCAGGCCGACCACATTGAAATAGCATCCACTGATGCGTGGAATCCAGCGCGCCGGATAGCCCTGAATCGCATAGGCCCCCGCTTTATCCATGGGTTCCCCGCTAGCTACATAGTCCTGGATCTCCGCTTGTGAGACGGTTCGCATCGTCACCTGGGTCACTTCCGCAGCGGATTCAATGAGCGGCGCAGCTCCGTCTCCCCAAACCAGGGCGACCCCGGTCACAACATGATGCGTGCGGCCGGCGAGTTGGCCCAGCATCCGGGCGGCATCTTCCTCATCCCTGGGCTTGCCTAAAATTTCCTGATCACACACCACGACGGTATCGGCGCCCAGCACCATGCATGGCTCTGTCCTTTCCGCCTGGCGCTGGGTAAAGACGGCCTCGGCTTTTTCCCGGGCAAGGCGGAGGGTGAAACGGATGGCGTCTTCCCCGGGTTGGCGCTCCTCGGGCACAGACGAAGCCTGCACTTCGAAAGTGAAGCCTGCCTGGGTCAGCAGTGCGTGTCTTCGCGGCGAGGCAGAAGAAAGAATCAGGGGCAGCATTCTATCGCTGGGCCATGTGAGTGCCGACGCGCAGGCCCTTACGATCGCGCACGGCCCAGGCCATGTGGGGTGTGTTATGGGCAATGCCGCTGCGTCCATCCGGGCCGAGCAGGATAATGCCGCCGTGCCCGTGCAGCCGGGCAAACAAGTAGGCGATCGCGTCTTCGGCTGCCTGCTCCGGGCCCATCTGCGCCACACGGTCTACCGCCCATTTGCCCAGGACCAGTTTCATGATGGGCTCGCCCCAACCGGTGAGGGAAGCGGCCGCGCTGCGATTATCCGCGTAGCCACCGCAGCCGATCAGCGAGGAGTCGCCGACCCGTCCGGGAGCTTTATTGAGAGTGCCGCCGGTGGATGTCGCCGCAGCGAGATTGCCGGTGCTGTCCAGGGCGACGGCGCCGACAGTGTCGTGACCTTCCGCGGCAAGTTGCGGACCACCGAACGTCAGGTCGGGCATGCCGGCTCGCTCGCGAGCTTGTGCGTCTTCCAGTCGCAGCCGCTCGCGATCGATCACCAGCTCCGCATTGTCAATCAAGGGCATCCCGAGTTGCTGGGCAAAGGCTTCCGCACCGGCGCCGACAAAATAGACGTGAGGGCTACGCTCCAGCACCAGGCGGGCTGCCTGGATAGGATTTCTTAGCCGCTCCACGCACGCCACGCCACCGGCCCGCAGCGTCGCGCCATCCATCATGAGCGCGTCCAGTTGCACGCGGCCATCCCGGTTCAGGAAGCTGCCGCGACCGGCATCGAAGGTTTCATCGTCTTCCAGCACGGTGACGGCGGCCTCTACGGCGTCGAGCGCCGATCCGCCTTCCGCAAGCAGACTGTAGCCGGCTTTGGCTGCGCGCGAGACGCCGCGTTCGTGGGCCTGCAGTTGGTCAGCGGGGATATCCCAGGCGCCGCCATGCACCAGCAGCACGGGTGATTGCAGGCTCATATCAGGCGCGGGGAGAGGGTCGTAGGTCGCCGTTTTTCGCGAGCGATGGCACACCGGTCGCAGTTTGCGGCTGCTCGCGGACCGCTGCCGCCTCTTTGACCGCAGCGGGAACCCTGGCTGGTTGTTTGGTGCGGGAATAGGTGTAGCTGATGCGATGGATGACGGTGATGGTCGACAACACGGCCAGCACCCACAGGACCGGCGCCATGACTCCCCAGCGCTCGAAGAGCGCGCCCAGGATGATCAACACCACGCGTTCCGGACGCTCCATAAAACCGACTTTGCAGGACCCAATCAGGGCTTCCGCACGCGCACGCGTGTAGGACACCATGAGCGAGGTCACCATGACAAAGGCAGCCAGCACTACATAGAAAAAACGATTGCCGCGGGCGTAGAACACCAGCAGGCCAAAGAAAAGAACCACGTCGCTGTAGCGGTCGATGACGGAGTCGAAGAACGCCCCGAAGACCGTGACCTGATCGGTCTGCCGGGCCACACGGCCATCCACCATGTCAAAGATGCCGGCACCGATGATCACCAGTCCGGCGTACACAAACATGCGTACAAAATTGTGCTCATTCGCCAGGCCGAAGAGGATAGCAGCGGCAGTATTGATCAGAAGACCGAGAAAGGTGAGGACGTTCGGTGAAATACGGGTCAGCGCAAGGCCGTTCACAATGGCCTGCAGGATCACACCGCAGCCTCTGCCGAAGGCACTGGTCCACGTCCAGGTCTGCTTCTCGGTCATGAAACCTCGTCGTGAATCGTGGTCAGCTTCAGGATTTCGAGCTCGCGCTTGCCGTTGGGGGTGACGATGGTCGCGATGTCGCCCACGCGCTTGCCCACCAGGCCACGGCCAATGGGCGAAGTAGTGGAGATGAGCCCCTGGCTCACGTCCGATTCTTCACTGGTCACCAGCTTATAGGTAATTTCCTCGTTCTTGGTCGAGTCGAATATGACCACAGTCGAGCCAAATGCAATTTTGTCTTTGGGGATGTTCGTCAGGTTCACCAGCGAGAGTTCGGCCATCCGCGCTTTGAGTTGGCCCAGGCGCGCGTTCACGAATACCTGGCGTTGTTTGGCCATGTGGTATTCGGCGTTCTCGCTCAGGTCGCCCAGCGAGGCTGCCTTCTTGATCTCGATAGGAAGCTCGTGAGTGAGTTCGTGCTCCAGCACGCGAATTTGTTCTTCCAGCTTTTTCTTTATGTGTTCAGGCATTTCGTATTGATCCCGGAAGCGGGGCCCTGTGCTACTTTGCTCGTCCTGGTGACCAGGACCAAACACGATTATACGAGTTATCGCCGGGAACCGAGGAAACTCTAAAGAATGAGTACGGCCGCTGCCTGATGGAGGGCAAGCACGCCTTGAGCGGTGAGCCCGGTTCGACCGGCACGGCCATTGCGACGCTGCGGTCACCGGCGCGTTGCCTTAAGACTTTATATATGTTGCTCCTAAAAGAACGCAGAGCAGGATTCGCATCATAAAATTCAAGGTGGCGAATCAAATCACTTAAGGTCCCCCCTGTGCGACGTTTTTTCCTGGTTGTTCTTTTGTTGGCCGTGGTTGCGGCTTCGTTCGCGTTTTACGCACTGCATATGACGGTTGGCCCGTCGGCGGAAACGTTTGTCGAGGTGCTGCCCGGCATGGGCTCACGGGCGATTGGCGCCCGGCTGGCCGAGCAGGGGATCATTCGCAACCAATACGTCTTTGATGCCTGGCACCTGCTGCGCGGGGGCACGCTGAAGGCCGGCGAATATCGTTTCGATCAGCCCGCCACCCTGCCCACGGTCTACAACCGCCTGGTGCGCGGCGACGTGTATACCCGCAGCGTCACCATCCCCGAGGGTTACAACCTCTTCGACATCGCGCAGGCAGTGCAGGATGCTCAACTCGAATCGAAAGACGCGTTTCTGACCTCGGCTGCCAAAGACATTACATTGATTGCCGACCTTGACCCCAACGCTAAAACCCTGGAAGGCTACCTCTTTCCAGATACTTACCGCTTCCAGCGCCATTTGCCACCGGCACAGATCGTGGCGGCTATGGTCAGACGGTTTCGCCAGAGCACGGCTTCCATTGGGTTGCAGGGCGACTATCACCGGGTGGTGACGCTGGCCTCCCTGGTCGAAAAGGAGACGCCGGTGCCGGATGATCGGCCGCTGGTGGCGAGTGTGCTGCAGAATCGGCTGAGCAGGAGCATGCCCCTGATGACTGATCCCACCGTCATCTACGCTGCGCTGCTTGACAAGCGTTACCGGGGAACCATCTATCAATCCGACTTGAAACGGGATTCAGCGTACAACACTTATTTGCACACGGGGTTACCGCCGGGGCCCATCTGTAGCCCAGGTTTAGCGTCGTTACGGGCCGCCATGCATCCTGCAGATAGCACTTACCTTTACTTTGTGGCCGACCCCCGAGCAGCCGGCCGCTCACGTTTTGCCAACACCCTCGAAGAGCACCAACGCAATGTGACAGCGTACCGGCGCGGGCTCAAAGAGGCGCAGGGGCCGGTAGGACGGTAAGGTTGCCGCTATGCCTGTGGGCCTGCAGGGGCCACGCCGCAGGCATGGGGTTGCTCTATACTCGCAGTTTCTGAGTTGAATGGATGCGGAGAGACTGGTTGAAGTTTTCGGCGCTGCTGGTACCGGTCTTGACCGGATGCCTGAGCCACACCCGCAAGCTGCAACAGCCCAGGTTGGCGGGGACGGTGATGAACGCCGATGCGGTGCAATTAGTGGAGGCGGTGAACCGGCGCTACGACCAGGTGACCTCGCTCAGCGCCACGGTTGACTTTGCTGCGTCGGTGGGTGGCGCGCACAAGGGCAAGCAGACGGATTACACCTCCATTCATGGCTACATCCGTTTACGTAAACCAGAGATGCTGCGGGTGCTGGGGTACCTGCCCGTGGTGCGTCTGCGCGCGTTCGATCTGGCCAGCGATGGCAGTCACTTTACGCTGCTGATTCCCACCAAGAGCCGGGCCATTCAGGGCAGCAACACCGTGACCAAGCCGGCAGCGGATTCGATAGAGAACCTGCGACCGGAGCTCTTCTTCAACTCGATCCTGGTGCGCAGCATCTCCCCGGACTGGATCGTTTCGCTTACGAATTCCAGCCAGAGCTCGATGGACCCTAAAACCAGGCAGATGATCGAGCAGCCGGAGTATGACCTGGCGATTTTGCAACCAGGGCAGCCAAGCGCGTCCGGCAGGCTGGCCAAGGTGGCGAAGCCTCTCCGCGTGATTCACTTCAGCCGCGCCAATTTGTTGCCTACCGGGCAGGACATCTACGACTCCGAGGGAGATCTGGAGACCCAGGTGACCTATGGGCCTTATCAGAACTTCAACGGAAGCCAATTCCCCAGGACGATTACCATCGAACAGTTATTGGCTGAGTACAAGATCACCCTTACGGTAGAGAAGCTGGTTTTGAATCAGCCGCTGGCCGATGACCAGTTCGAGCAGGAAGTGCCTGCAGGCTACAAAGTGGAGAAGATGCCATAGCCGTCCGGGATGCGAAACCGCGGGCGTTTTCCCTCTGTGTTTTGCCGGTGTGACCTACAACAGGCCGGCACGCCCGGCGTGGTCGTGAATGGCGCGGTTGATCTCAAGCGCCAGACCCAATGCGTCACGCGCATGCTCGGGACGAACCACCGGCGGCTTGCGGAAGCGCACCGCATCCAAAAACGATTGGATCTCCAGCAACAGGGGCTCTCCTGCCTGAATGGCGGGCTTGCTGGGCACCAGCGCTGCCGTGGGTATGGCGCCCGAGGCAGCCGATGCGTCCCGGGCCAGATCGATCACCAGCAGGTCCTGCCGTGCATAGTCGATCGACAGGTACTGGTGCGGTTGGAAGAAGCGGAGCTTGCGCACGGTCTCGGTGCTTACCCGGCTGGCGGTGAAGTTGGCCACGCAGCCGGTCTCAAACTCCAGCCGGACATTGGCGATATCGACCGTGGACGACAGGATGCGCAGACCCACGGCATGCAGTTGCCGCACCGGCGACTGCACGAAGCTCAACACGATATCCAGATCGTGAATCATCAGGTCGAGCACGACGTCGACGTCGAGTGCGCGGCGGTGAAAGACACTGAGCCGGTGCGCTTCAAAGAACATCGGACCGTTCACCAACGGAGCGGCCGCCGTCACCGCGGGATTGAATCGCTCCAGCAAACCCACCTGCAGGATTCTCTGTTGCTCTGCCGCCTGCGTCACCAGGGCGTCGGCTTCAGCCAGCGAAACAGCGATCGGCTTTTCCAGCAGCACATCGAGCCCCTGCGCCAGGCATTGCGAGGCGACCGCGTAATGGGCTGAGGTGGGCACGCACACAGAGACAGCGTCCAGCTGCAGTTGGCCGGCCCGGCAGGCTTCGAGGCAGGCCTCTGGCGAGGGAAACACCGCGACGGAGCCCCCCTGACGCTGGGTTTCCAGGGCAGCAGGGTCGGGGTCAGCCACGGCGGCCAGATGCACGCCGAACCCCGCCTGCTCCAATTGCCGGTAAATGCGAAGATGGTTGCGGCCGAAGGCGCCAGCGCCAAAGACTGCCAGATTCAGCACGGGTTGGATCGTCATTGCATCATGGGCGGGATCGGGGCCGGAGTGAACGGAGAAGTGCCGGGATCGCTATCTGCGAAGGGTCGCGGAGCCGCCGGCATGAGCGGCTGACTCCGCAAACAGGGGCTATAGGCTTTGCCGGAAGACTTACTTACCCTGCACCGCGCCGAGGCACTTCGAGTAGAGCGCGATTAACTGGTTGACCTGATCTTCAGGTTTTAAGTTGGAGCCGGCGACGAACCCGGCAGCAGGCGAATTAGCTCTCCCCAGACCCGCCGATGCAGCGACAAACTTCAACAAATCCAAGGCAATATCTTCATTCCGGCGTGCGCCATTCAGGGCAGAAACAGCCTGTTCCATTTGCTTCCTCCGAAGGCGATGCTACCAGAACGAGCGGACCCGCTGCCGGATCGCATCGGGGCTTCGCGTATGCTGCTACTGGCGATGGCCCAGCCGTCGCGGAACCGGCCCATGCGGGCGATGGGGGGACGACCGTGGCGGTGACCGCGATCCAGCAGATTCGACGGATGCGTGGCGGTGCCCAGAGCCACCTGATGCTGGCTTCCGATAACAACCTCTACGTCGTGAAGTTCAGTAACAATCCTCAGCACGTGCGGGTGCTGGCCAACGAACTGCTGGCCACCCGTCTGGGCGCCGCGGTCGGGCTTGCCGTGCCTGCCTGCGAAGTGATGGAGGTGAGCAGCTGGCTGGTGCAGAATACGCCCGATTTGAATATGCAGTTACGCGGTGGCGCCCAACCATGCCAGCCAGGCCTGCAATTTGCGTCCCGCTGGGTGGGCGGACTAATGCCCGGGCAGGTGGTCGACTATTTACCAGAACAGCAACTGCTCGAGGTCCGGAACCTGGGCGAATTCGCCGGGATGCTGGCACTGGACAAATGGACCTGCAACATCAACGGCCGGCAAGCCGTATTTCAAAAGAGCCGGCGGGAAAAGCGTTACAGCGCCACCTTCATTGACCAGGGTTATTGCTTCCATGCGGGCGATTGGAAGTTCATCGACATGAGCCTGGGGGGCGTCTTTGCCGAGAATACTGTCTACCGCGGGGTGACTGGCTGGGCCAGTTTTGAACCGTGGCTCAGCCGCATTGAGGGCCTGGACCCCGCAGTGGCGTGGGCCATCGCGGAGAGCATTCCTCCAGAATGGTATGGGGGGAATGTGAGCGAGCTTGAGGCGCTTATCGAGCGTTTGTTGGCGCGACGGGTGCGGGTGCGCGAACTGATCACGGCATTCCGGGTCTCCGCGCGACAGCCCTTTCCGCTCTGGGGCACTGCCGGCCAGGAAAAGGCCGGCGAGGGGTCGTTGTCCAGCGTGTGGATGCAAAATGGGGACCAGGATGGAAGGATTGTTTAAAGCAGCAGGCGGGTTGGGCCTGGGGGCCGATGTAAGGTGTGGGTGCGGGATGCAGGAAGGAGAGGGTTATGGCGGAACGGACACAGTGTGAGTTTCAATTGATCCGCTACGTGCCAGACCCGGTGAAGAACGAGTTCGTCAACATCGGCGTCTTGTTGCGTGCCTCCGATGGGGAACGCAGCCTGCTGCGGTTCACCCGCGACTGGAGCCGGGTTCGTTGCCTTGATCCGGATGCGGACATACCGATGCTCGAAGCTTTAGAGATCGAAGTGAGTCAACGCCTGCTGGGGCAATCGGCGGATCATCCGAAGCCGATACGGGCGCTGCTGGAGGGCTCACTCAGTAACGGCATCCAGATCACCGAAGCCAAGGCGCACCTGGCGGAAACGTTCCTGACCGGCATCGAAGACCTGATGCGTTTGTATATTGACACGCCGCGGCGCGAACGGAGCCTGCGGCGCGGCGGACGCACCGCCCTGGTGGCCGCCATGCGGACTCGCTTCGAAGAAGCCGGCGTGTGGGCACTGATGCGTAAGCAGATTGCAGCCGCTGACTACACGCGCGCTGGCGATCCATTGCGGATCGACTGCGGCTATCGCAATGGGGTGGTGAAGATGTTTCAGGCGATCTCGCTCGAAAGCAATGCCGATGATGCCAGGCTGCTGGCGTTTGCCGCTCCTCGGCTGCGAGCCGGCGTGCAGCGGGAAGAACACGCCGATCTATTGCTGACAGCGATCATTGAGCCCATTGCCTGGCCCGCGGGCGACAGGGAGCCCGACGAGGAACGCAGCCTGCTCTACGACTACGCGCGCGCAACTATGCAGGAGAATGACATTCGCGTCATGACCACAACGGACTTGCCGCAGCTGGCGCAAACCGCCCGGCAGGAACTGCACGTATAGACCCTGACCTAGTGCTGTTCGACCGTTGAGATCGCTGAGACCGCTTCGCCCCGCGGAACCGTGTTGTAAGTGAAATAATTGCCAGCATGAATGCCCCACCCATCGTTGGCGTCGTGATGGGCAGCAAGAGCGACTACGATGTGCTTCTGCCTTGCCTGGACCTGTTGCGGGAGTTCGCCGTACCCCATGAAGCGCGCATCGTTTCTGCGCATCGCACCCCTGATTGGCTATTTGAGTACGCGGAACAAGCGCAGCCGCGGGGCCTGAAGATCATCATTGCCGGAGCGGGCGGAGCGGCTCACTTGCCAGGCATGATGGCGGCCAAGACGACCTTGCCGGTGTTGGCTGTACCCATTCCTTCTACCTGTCTGCAGGGCATGGACTCGCTGCTGTCGATCGTGCAGATGCCAAAAGGCATTCCGGTGGCGACGCTGGCCATTGGCAAGCCGGGCGCGGCGAATGCGGCTTTGCTGGCGGTGGCGATCCTGGCCTTGCAGGACCCAAAGCTTTCGCAGCAACTACAGAACTGGCGGCAGGCGCGCAGCCAGGAAGTCCTGGATGCCGAGTTGCCGGGAGCGGTTTCCGTATGAGCGCCATTGAGCAGGGCTCGACCCTGGGGATCCTGGGCGGCGGCCAGTTGGGCCGCATGACAGCGATGGCTGCACGCTCGCTGGGTTACAGGGTCCAGGTGATGGACCCGGACCCTTCCTGTCCGGCACGTTTTGTGGTCGATGCGTGTTTTGTGGGAGCGTGGGACGATGCGCACGCCGCCGCCGATCTGGCCCGCGGTTGCGATGTGATCACGCTGGAAATTGAACAGATCTCGATTGCTTCGCTGGAAGCGGCGGCCCGGTTTGCCCCGGTGCGGCCGGGCAAAGAGATCCTGGCGATGGTGCAGGATCGCATCCAGCAGAAGAAGTGGTTGAGCGACCAGGGGTATCCCGTAGGGCCTTACCGGGAAATCTATGCCGAAGAGGATTTGCGGCAAGCGGTGGCTACCCTGGGGGATCGTATCTTCCTGAAGCACGCGCGTGGCGGTTACGACGGTAAAGGGCAGGTCAAGCTGGAGGGCGGTGCCGGGCAGAACCTTTCGTCAGCCTGGCAGGCTCTGGGTGGGCAGCCGTGTGTCGCGGAGAAGGCGTTCGATCTGCAGTCGGAGATCTCGGTGATGGTTGCGCGAAATCCAAGTGGGCAGGTAGTGGTTTACCCAGCGGCGACCAATCACCATGAGCACCAGATTCTGGTATGGAGCGCGCAGCCTTCAGCGTTAGCGCCGGCCCTGGAGAAGCGCGCCCAGGACATTGCCATGACCATGGCGGCGGAGCTCAAGCTGGAGGGGCTGCTCGCGGTGGAGATGTTTGTGACCGGCGGAGATGGACTGTTTGTGAATGAGCTGGCGCCCCGGCCGCATAACAGTTACCACGCCAGTCAGCGGTGCTGCGTGACCAGCCAGTTCGAGCAGGCGGTGCGGGCCGTGTGCGACTTGCCATTGGGCGACGTGCGGATTGTACGGCCGGCTGCGATCGCCAACTTGCTGGGTGATCTTTGGCTGAAGGGCGGCGGCAAAGATGGGCATCAGACGGAGCCGCAGTTTTCGCGGGCGCTGGCTGTCCCCGAGGTGAGCCTGCACTTGTACGAGAAACACACGGCGCGCGCAGGGCGGAAGATGGGGCATCTTTCGGCTACTGCGGATACGGCGGAGGAGGCTGTGGCGCGGGTGCTTGAGGCAAGGAATCTGCTCTGACGGGTAAAGAGTGCTGGCCGGCCCAGTCACACAAAAAAGCCAGCGGCGCGGGTGAGTCTTCCGCGCCGCTGGCAACATGCATAAGGGCTAGCCGATGTCCTCGTTCCAGTTCTCCAGGTACTTCTTTACCTCGGCCATGAAGCGGCCGGCATCGGCTCCGTCGATGATGCGGTGGTCGAAGCCCAGGGTGAGGCGGATGATACTCCGGATCGCGAGCGAATCAGAGCCGTTCTCGTCCGTAACTACCGTTGCTTCTTTAAACAGACCGCCGACTCCCAGGATGGCTGATTCCGGTTGATTGATGATCGGGGTGCCAAATTGCTCGCCGAAGATGCCGGGATTGGTAATGGTGAAGGTGCCAGAAGCGACCTCTTCCGGCTTCAGCTTTTTGCCCCGGGCGCGTTCTGCCAGATCGACGATGGCGCGGGCGACTCCCAGGAAGCTCTTGTCCTCTGCCTGACGGATGACCGGTACGATCAAACCCCATTCCAGGGACACGGCGATGCCCAGGTTGATGTTCTTGTGGTAGCGAATCGCGTCGCCTTCCATGGATGCGTTCACGATCGGCATTTTGCGCAGGGTCGCGATCACGGCGCGGGAAATGAAGGGCATGAAGGTGAGCTTGACGCCATTGCGCTGCTCGTACTTCGACTTCTCTTTTTCCCGCATGCGCACGATGCGGGTCATATCAACCTTGAAGACCGTGTGCACGTGGGGGCTGATGCGCTTGGAATCGGTCATGCGCTGCGCGATGATGCCGCGCATGCGCGTCATGGGCACCACCTCGTCGCTGGCCATGACCACAGGCGCGGGCGCCGGAGCAGCTGGCTTGAGGGCGGCTGCTGGCGCCGCCGGCATGGCGACCGGTGCCGGGGCTGGCGCGGAAACAGTTGCCGGCGCCGGCTTGGCCGCGGGGCTGCCTCCCTTCGCGATGTAGCCGAGAATATCTTCCTTCGTAATCCTTCCCGCGGAGCCGGTGCCCGGCACCTTGTTCAGGTCTACGTTGTTTTCCTTGGCGATCTTGCGCACCAGCGGCGAGGAGCGCAGGCGCTCGCCCGCTTCGCCATCCGCGGTATCGCTTTCCGGCTCCGGAGAGCCAGCGCTCGCAGCCGCCGCGACGACCGGCGCAGACTGGGAGGGAGTGGAAGACACCACACCACTGCCACCCGCGTCGATGAGGGCCACTACGGTGTTGATCTGGACGGTGGTACCGGCCTCGACTTTGATTTCTGCCAACACGCCAGCTGCGGGCGAGGGAATTTCGGCGTCGACCTTATCGGTCGAGATCTCGAACAGCGGCTCATCCTGCTGCACCGCATCCCCGGGCTTCTTCAGCCACTTGGTGATGGTGCCCTCAAAAATGGACTCGCCCATCTGCGGCATAATCACTTCGTTGAGGGCAGGTGTCGCAGTGCCCGCGGGCACGGCAGCAGGTTGTTGTGCTGCCGGGACGGGCGAAGAGGAAGCGGCCACGGACGCGGTCGCTGCTGGCGCCGTCTCCTTCGGTATCTCTTTCGGGGC
>CAZZVD010000125.1:11815-14433 GCA_964657465.1 uncultured Acetobacteraceae bacterium
TCTTTCGGGGCGGGACCCTTGGCAGGGGCAGAGGCGCCGTTGCCTGCCGACTCCGCAATCACACCGACCACCGTATTGATCTGGACAGTATTGCCCTCGGCGATCTTGATCTCAGAAAGCACACCACCGGCTGGAGATGGAATTTCTGCGTCGACCTTATCGGTCGAGATCTCAAACAGCGGCTCGTCCTGCTGGACCGTGTCACCCGGTTTCTTCAACCATTTGGTAATGGTGCCTTCAAAGATCGACTCGCCCATCTGGGGCATGATCACATCAGTTGGCATGGACTCCCTCTCGCAAATCCCGCAAGGGCGTGTGCCCCACGCGAAACTCCTATTCTAGAGCAATCTCCTGCTTGCCGTGCGCACCCGCTCTGAGCCCGGCTAGATACCGGCCGGAAGAAGATCGTTCAGGCTCTCCAGCCATACGATCTGCCGATCGAAGACGCGGCCAAAGTGGCGTGCCAGGGATTGAGACGCCTGTTCGAGCGAGGGCGGGTGATCCGTGGGCACCTCGGCTTCCAGGCTGGTGACGCCGCGGTCACTGATGCCACAGGGAACTATCAGGTTGAAGTCGTCAAGATCCGTGGTGACATTCAGGGCGAAGCCATGCGTGGTCACCCCGCGAGCCACGTGCACGCCCAAAGCGGCGATCTTCTTTTCAGGAACGGCTCCGCCGGGAATGGTCCAGACGCCGGAGCGTCCCGGCACCCGCTCCGTCAGAACGCCGTATTCCGCGCAGACACGGATGAGCACCTCCTCCAGTTTGCGGAGGTACTCGATGATGCCGATGGACGGGGTGAAGCCACGCAGGTTGAGGATGGGATAGCCGACTAGCTGACCGGGGCCGTGATAGGTCACGTCACCCCCCCGGTTGGTTTCCAGCAGGGCTATGCCACGGCGAGCCAGCAGCTCGTCGGTCGCGACGACGTGCTCGCGACGCGCATTTCTGCCCAGCGTGAGCACCGGGGGGTGCTCGACCAGCAGGAGCACATCCCCGATCTGTTCCTGCTGGCGCAGCGCGCACGCCTTTTCCTGCACGGCCAGCGCGGTGGAGTAGTCCATGCGCCCGAGATGGACCAGGGACACCACCATGGTCACAAAAGCAAGCGCTTAGACATTGATAGCCATGTTTTCGACGCTGCCAAAGCCGTCGAGCATCGCCTCGGCCAAGGTGGGGTGCGCGTGGATGGTAAACATCAGGTCTTCCACGGTTGCCTCAAGCTCCAGCGCGACTACGGCCTCGGCGATCATCTCTGTCGCGGAGGGGCCAATGATGTGTACGCCGAGCAGCTCACCATACTTGGCATCCGCCACGACTTTCACGAAGCCTTCGTGAGAGCCCACGATCGACGCCTTGGAATTGGCGGAGAAGGGGAACTTGCCCACCTTGACTTCGTGTCCGGCAGCTTTGGCCTGCGCTTCCGTAAGACCGACGCTGCCGATTTGCGGTTCGCAGTAGGTGCATGCAGGGATGCGGTCGCGGCGCACCGGCTTGGCATGTTTGCCGGCCAGCTTGGCGGCAACAACCATCCCCGCCATGGCGGCCACGTGGGCCAGCTGCGGCAGCCCGGCGACGACGTCCCCGATGGCGTAGATCCCCGGTTCCTTCGTCTGCATCCACTCGTCGGTCTTGATGAAGCCGCGCTCCACCTCCACCCTGGTGCTTTCGAGGCCAAGGTTTGCCGTGCGGGGTGAGCGGCCGACCGCAACAAGCACGGTTTCTGCTTCCTTAACCAGCTGTTTGCCATCCGCAGCAGTGAAAGTGACCTTTACGCCGGTCCTGGTCTTTTCGACCTTGTCCACCTTGGCGCCAGTGTGGGCTTCAATGCCACGTTTGCGATAGACGCGCGAAAGCTCTTTGCTGACATCCTCGTCTTCATTGGGCACCATGCGTGGCAGGTACTCGATGATCGTGATTTCGCTGCCAAAGCTTTTGAAGATGGAGCCAAACTCGACACCCACCGCACCCGCGCCGATCACTACCATCGACTTGGGAATCTGCGGCAAGGCCAAAATCTCCATGTTGGTGAGAATGCTCTTGGCATCGGACTCGACTCCAGGCAGCATGCGAGCATCGGAGCCGGTGGCAATCACGACGTTCTTTGCCTGCACGGTTTTCTTCTCACCGCTGGCGCCTTCCACCGAAATGGAGTGCACCCCATCCTTGGCAGCGCCGGTCAGGCGGCCGTACCCTTCGATGTTCGTCACCTTGTTCTTGCGCATGAGGAAGTCAAGACCCTTCACATGCTTGGTGATGATCCCGTTCTTTCGGTCCAGGATCGTCTTCCAGTTGATGGTGACCTTTCCCACGCCCTCCAGGCCGTGCTCGGCTGCGCTCTTGAGGTGGTCATACATTTCAGCATCAAAAAGCAGGGACTTGGTGGGAATACAGCCCCAGTGCAGGCAGGTGCCCCCTAGTTTCTTCTCCCGCTCTACCAGGGCGACCTTCAAACCATACTGCCCGGCGCGGATCGCGGTGGTGTAACCACCGGGACCGCCGCCAATGATGACCAAATCGTAAATTGTGTCTGCCACAGCAAGCTCCCTCGGTAATTTCTCTCAGGCGGAGTGTGTCTCCGCCATTGTTGGTCGCAAAACCTTTATTTTACGCGACAG
>CAZZVD010000126.1:0-14429 GCA_964657465.1 uncultured Acetobacteraceae bacterium
CACCGCGCGATTTATTCCAACAGTGCACCAAAAAAGTCACAACCTCCGAGCGCAGTCGAGGGATCTGCTGTGCGCCTTTCTCCCTCCACGAATGTCTACAGAGCTCCAGCATCGGATGGGCAGAGGAACGTGGGTCTCGATAGCAGCCGCTTCGCTGGTAGGAGTGACTCTCCTGCCATCCTGCTGAAAGAACGGTTCCTCTGCGTGTCCGATGCTGGAGCTCTGTAGACATTTGTGGCAGGAGAAAGGCGCAAAGCAGATCCTCGACTGCGCTCGGGATGACAAAAGGGGGCCGGGCACCCGTCATGGGGTTAAGGCTTTGTGGATTCACTGGAGCGGTAGATATGGGCGCAGGGCTGACCGGTGGAACAGATCACATTGGTTTCTTGCAAGCCTTCGGGGTGTTGCTTTACGGCTTGCGCAACGATGTCGTTATCGAAGGCGATCACCGTGGCAACGCTCTGCGCTGGATGTTCCAGGGCATGCTGCCAGATGAGGTAGTCGCCTTCGTTCACCGTGCGCCGGAGCGGAATGCCGGCTTGCTGCAGGGCCCCCACATCCGCCGAAACCCGCATCAGGATCAATCCCTGCCCGGGAAGATTCAGCAACTCCTTCGTGAGGGCGTGCTCAAAGGCAATCCGGCTGCGCGCATTGGCCACCGCCTCCTGAAACACCAGCGGCCGCTTGCGCAGTAACACCACGCTATTGGCAACTACCAACAAGAAAACGGCGCCCACCACATAGGGCCTATATTTCTGAGTGCGCGCTGCCAGCAGCGGAAAAAGGCAGCCGGCAAACAGCGCAAAGGCGGGCAGCAGTTCCATGCCGTAGCGGGTGTTGTACCAGGAATACGGGCGCCATATCGGGATGAAGATCGGCACCGATCCGTACGCCACCGAGTAGGCGTAGAACGGCAACGGCAACCACAGCAAGAGTATCGGCCAGATCTGCTGCCTGCGAAACAACCACAGGGCCATCAGCGTGCCGGCCGCACTCACCCAGCACAGGACTCTCCCCAGCAACAACGGCGCCGCACCCAATTGAGCCGCTTTCAGAAAGTAGATCGCGGCCATCCCCATATCGTGATAGCCGGGATGGGCGGCACTGCCCGGAGGAGACGTTTTGGCTTCGATCGCGCGCGCGGAGTAAGGACCGCGCATAAAGTCGAGCGGGTCGCCAAATTGTTTTGCGTTGTACGCCAGCCACAACGCGGGAGCGGTCACCAGCATGGCGGTAAAGAAAAGCCAGGAACCGGCGACCGCTCTCTTCCATTGAGGGTGAAGGTGCGGGTGTTTGTCATGAGTGCCCCTCCGCAGCAGCCCCCAGGTGGCAAACACCCAGGCCGCCGCCGCATAGACCCAACCGTCGTAGCGAGTGTAGATCGCCCCCACCAGGACCACACCGGCCCACACTAAGAGCCGGGGGGCAGCCCTGCGCTCGGTGTCCACTGCTGAAACCAGTGCGCGTTGAAACAGGACGATCAATAACAGCGCCCAGATCATTTCAGCAAGAAACAGCGGCTCGGTCATGGCCGTAGTGGCCATGTAGAGCAATCCAGGATTCAGGCCGTAGCAAGCCGCCACCACCACGGCTGCGGGCATGTCTAACCAGATCCGCGCCAGGCGATACAGACCGGCACAGCCCAGCACGTAACTCGGCATGGAGACGCAGGCGCCGGCCAGGCCGGTCTGCCACCAGGCCATGTTCCAGACAAAGGGCAACAGCAGGATATGGGGCAGCGGCAGCCACACCGAACCGAGCTGGCGGTAGCCGGGGGTAAGCGAGTCAAACACCCGGCGAGCGATGTGTAAGTGAGCTACGGCATCGCCGTACAACAACAGCGTGCCGTGGCGCACGCAATAGGCCAGCGAAACAAGGGCGAGGGCCAGGGCCGTCCAGGCAACCAGGATGGTTTCCCGGCGGAGGGCCTCCGCAGCAGGCTCAGTCAAGATGCGAGAGCTCGCGGAAGAGCGCGAAGCGTTGATCGATCTCCTCCCGGGTGAGTGATTGCATCTTCTCGGTACCGAAGCGCTGCACCGCGAAGGACCCCATCACGCCGCCATAAAACATGGCATTCTTGAACGCCTGGGGGGTGACCTCAGGCTGCGAGGCCAGATAGCCGAAGAAGCCGCCGGCGAACGAATCCCCTGCCCCGGTTGGGTCGACCACTTCTTCCAACGGCAAAGCAGGCGCACGGAATGGCAGGGTGAGACTGCTGGCGTGCTTTGCTGGAAATGCATTCGGCCCAAAGAACGCCGTGGCGCCGTACTCCCCGTGTTTGACGATCAGTGTCTTTGGGCCCATGGCGAGGATCTTGCGGGCCGCCAGAACCAGGTTATTATTGTCGGCCAGCAGCTTGGCTTCTCCATCGTTGATCAAAAGACCATCAAGGCCGGTGAGGACCTTGCCGAGGTTTTCGCGGTGACCGGTGATCCAATAGTTCATGGTGTCGCCGCATACCATGCGCACGTTCGGCATCTGCGCCCGGACCTTACTTTGCAACACCGGATCGATATTGGCCAGGAAGAGAAAGTCACTGTCTTTGTAAGCGTCGGGCACCTTGGGCGAGAAGCTCTCAAACACATTCAACTCGGTCTTGAGCGTTTGCGCTTCGTTCAGGTTCTTTACGTACGAACCCGTCCAATGGAAGCTTTTGCCGGCGGTATGCTCGAGTCCCCGCGTGTCCACGCCGCGTTTCGTCAGCACGGCTTCGTGCTCCGCGGTAAAGTCTTCGCCGACCACCGCGATCACGCGCACATCGGTGAAGTAGCTGGCGGCCAGGGCGAAGTAAGTGGCTGCCCCTCCAAGGCACCGGTCACGGCTGCCCAGCGGGGTCTCAATACTGTCAAATGCAACACTGCCTACGACAAGAATGGACATGAGGTCTTTCTGCCGCGCTGCTTTCCTAAAAGGTAAGCCCGTCGGCCTGGTTCAGGGATAGTCGTTCAGGAATAGTATTTGCCGAGCAATAGATCGAGTTTTTTGAGCGCCGCGGCAGGGATTGCGTCCGGGCTGGTGAGAATAGCAAACTTGAGGGCAGTGCTACAGGCACACGTGCGCTCAGTTGGCATGGCGGCAACGGCGGCGCGGATCGCCTTGGCAGCATTCGCCGAGTTCTGGTGAAGCACCGCAATGACCTGATCTACCGTCACGGCGTCGTGCCCCTCGTGCCAGCAGTCGTAGTCAGTCACCATGGCCATGGTCGCGTAGCAGATCTCTGCTTCTCGCGCTAGCTTGGCCTCTTGCAGGTTGGTCATCCCGATGATATCGGCGCCCCAACTGCGATAAAGATTCGATTCAGCCCGCGTAGAGAACTGCGGGCCTTCCATGCAAACGTAGGTCCCGCCTAATTTGGCCACCACTTCGGCGCTTTCGGCGCCTTGCTGAATGGCCTGCGCTACGGTGGCGCATACAGGATCGCCAAAAGCCACATGGCCGACAATGCCATCGCCGAAGAAGGTGGCAATGCGCGATGTAGTGCGATCGATGAACTGATCGGGGATGACGAAGTCGGTTGGCTTGTGCTCCAGCTTGAGTGAGCCAACAGCCGAGGCAGAGATGATGCGCTCCACGCCGAGCTTCTTCATGGCGTAGATGTTGGCGCGGAAGTTGAGTTCGGTGGGGAGGAGACGATGGCCTCGGCCATGGCGAGCGAGGAAAGCGACTTTGCGTCCCTCAAGCTCGCCGGCCATGAAGACGTCGGAAGGGTCGCCAAACGGTGTAGTCACCGTAATTTCGTGAGGATTGCTCAGGCCGGGCATTGCATACAGCCCGCTCCCGCCGATAATGCCGATTTCCGCCTGCTGCAAACCCGGCTCCGCACGCATCCTGACCGGCTGCGCGTCTTGAGAAGTTAAGTGCGTTGCTGTGTCAGTATACCTGCGACTCCGACGCTAACGGCTTTGGACACGGGCGAGCCAACATTGCCCACGGCCAGTTCCGTAACGAACGACGGGTGCCCCACATCTCGCTCGTATTACGCGAGATGTGGGATTCCACGAAGCTTGCTCCCCACGAACCTTGCCCCCTTAGTGTCGAGGGTGTAGGTGAGCTTCATGCAAGACCGGTTGACGGTAGAGAGTAGCCGGTGGACAGCCGTGGAATCCCACATCTCGCAAAATACGAGCGAGATGTGGGGCACCCGTCCCTTGTTAGAAAGAAAGATCTCGAATGTTAGAAAGGGAGATCTCGAACGCGGTCTCACGACTAGTGCGGCAAGGAAGCCTTTATTACCCCATAATTGCCCAATACCCTCACCAAACGTGAGGAGAGCTCCCCATCGGCAGGCGCCATCCGCGCCGCCTGCTGCATCTCGCCCCCTTGTTGCGCGCCAAAGAAGACGAACTGCAGCTTGCGGGCGACCGTCAGATCAAAGCTCTCGCTGATGAAGACCTGATCGCCCTGCTGCACAATCAGTACCGGACCCTCGCTGCTTTGGTAGATCTGCTCCGAGGACGAGCCTTCGTTAGCGCGATCGCGCTTCACCCCGGAGTATTTCTTGTTCAACTCGCGAGCATACAAGCTGGCAAACTCCCTGGCTGCCCCGGGGCTCCGCCAAGCCGAAAGGTATAGCAAGCCGAGCGAAGCGGTAGCGGCCTGCTGCTGCGGAGTGACCGCCTTACGGCTCTGCACCGCATAGTAGAGGCCACCCTTCCATTGTGGGGTGAGCGTGGCGGCTGCATCCGGACCACCGAAAAGCTCGGTCAAAATGCGGACGTCCAACTCCCCCATGATGCCCACATCGTACGGCCGATACTCGCTGTCGAGCAGAGGATGCACATCGGGCATGCTGAGCAGCGGCACTTTCGCAGAGCGCTCATACGCCGCCGGGTTCATGATTTCAAAGCTGGTGGCGGGAGGACGATCCAACACACCGGCAAACGCATACGCAGCGCCTTTATCTTTCAGCAGCCGCTGCTCAAACCCCAGCCCATCCTTATAAGGAAACAGCAGCGATTGCTGCAGAAGCAGCGGAGCCCGCGCCATGACAGGAGAACTGTCCGAACCGTCGGTAGCGTCCTGGGGCGTGCGCATGACGTCCGGCGACGTGAGCAGACTTTTTCCCGAGGGCTTCAGCGTGTAGTCGACATACACGGCCATAGCCTGCCCTTCCAGGGCTGCATCGCGCGCAGTGTCCTGCTCGTCGGTCGCCAGCCGATGATTATCTTCGGTCACGTTTTTAGGGATGGAATACGGGTCGTCCGGTTCCCACTTATCGAGGTCGGTGTGCTGATCCTGGAGCGCGTGCGTCAGTTCATGGGCGATGACCGGCTTCTGTTCCTCCGGGGACACCCAATCCAACAGGTTCACGGTCTTGGTCTTGTTGTCGTAATAGCCGGCTATCTGTTCTTTCAGCAGGCTCACCAGGAAAGGCTGCAATTGAAAATCCCGATCGAGCAAGCCAAACTTTTTGAGCACGACCTCTTCCTGCTGCATGCGCTTGGTGTCTTTGTCGTCGCGGAACTTTTCCAGAACGTAGGATTCCACCTGCTCCCGGGTGATGAGCCGGCGCTTCACGTCATGCTTGACCGGCAGCTTTGTGTCATCGCTGGCAAAGGAAAGTATCTGGCTGATGGAGCGGAACAACTCCTTTGTCTGTTCGGGAGTGATGCGGGTTTCTTTTTGCGGTTTGGTGGCGGCCGGGGGAGCGGTCGGGTTGGCGGGCGGCTCCTGACCATGCGCACGTGCCCCCGCAAGCAGGGTGAGGGTGATGGCCAGCAAGGCCCCCTTGAAACCGCTTTGCTGCTTAGACAAACCCTTCATCCTGAGACCTTTTCCGGGCTGCGCCCTGGGACCGTGCCGCACATGTTCTGCTGCAAGGCTATAATTTTATTGTGCTTTCTGCCACGAACCAGCCCGATCCCCTCACTCAATCGCAGTCCCCGCAGGGCGCTTCTCCCGAGCCTGGAACGAGTACGTCTCCCTCCCCAACAGCGTTGGCGGACGCACTGGGAGGACCGCTGGTCGCACATTGCGGTGCGCTGACTCCCCGGGTGTTTGACGAGGCTGACCGCACAACCGCGGGCGAAATCGACGCGCTCCTGCATGGCGCCGGGGTGAGCGATCTTGGGTGGCGAGCGAAGATCCTGGTGACCGGTAGCGACCGGCTTCGCTGGTTAAATGGCATGGTCTCAAACACAGTGCAAGCACTGCCCGAAGCACAGGGGAACTACAGTTTCCTGCTGAGTGTGCAGGGGCGGATCCAAGGGGATTGCCTGGTTTACCGGCGGGCTGGCGATTTGTTGCTCGATACCGGCATGGACCAACTGACAACGGTGCTGAAGCACCTTGACCACTTCATCATCATGGATGACGTGGAACTGACTGATGTGCATGCGCAATGGACGGCGCTTTCGCTAGCCGGTCCGGCCGCTGCCCAGGTTTTGACGACATTAGGGGTTGCAACGTCAGCGGCCGGTCAAACCGACAATGCGCGCATCACGCCAGTACGTGTCGGCGAAGTGGCTTGCCTGCTCATCGAAGCGCCAAGGGTGCTGGTGCCGCGGTTTGAACTGTGGTTTGCACCGGAACATGTGTTGGCTGTATGGGAGACACTGCAGGCGGCGGGCGCGCATCCATGCGGGTTGGCAGCGACTGAAGCCCTCCGGGTGCTGGAGGCCACGCCCTTGTATGGTGTGGATCTGAATGATCGCGATCTCCCTCAGGAAACGGCACAGACCCGGGCTCTCAATTTCAACAAAGGCTGTTACCTGGGCCAGGAGATTGTGGAGCGCATTCGTTCGCGGGGTAAGGTGAACCGGCAGTTCCGGCAATTTTCGCTTGAGGGTTCGACCCCGGAGAGTATCCCTGCCGACTTACTACACGGCGGGCAGGTAGTCGGCCGCATCACGAGTACTGCTTCACTGCCCGGTGCCGGCCTACTGGGGTTGGGCTTTATTCGGGTAGAAACGGTTGAGCGGCCGGGAGACATTACATACGACGGGGGAACGGCGAAGACTTTGACGACGCCTGCTACGCTCACCCGGCCCACAGTTTCGGCCACTTAATACTGAACTCAAGCCTGCCGCTTCCGGCAGCGTGCTACCAGGATTGGAAACCATTATGCGTGAAAAAGAACCCCAATTTACCGTGACCGACCGCCGCAAGTTCACATCGGATGGCGAGTTGCGTGAAGGCGAAGCCAGTGCGCTTGAAAGTACTCCAGTTCTGGCTGCGAGCCCTGTCGCCACGGTAGCGGCGCCCGGACCCGTACCGGTGGAAGCAGCGGTCGCGCCGGAAGACGTAGCAGCACTGGGAGAGTTGGACTCCCCGGAAGAGGATGCCGCGGGCGAGACCGGTTACGACGAGAGCATTCCGGAACCGACGGCGGCCGAGTCTGCCCAGCAAAGCCAGGACTATTCCGCCTCGTCGCATCGGCTGAACGACATGTTCGCCAAGGCGAACCCGGGGCAAGCCATTCCGCCGGCCATGAATTTCGATCGCCTGGTGCAGTCGTTGTACATGACGGCGGCGGTGCAGATGGGCGCCGGTGCAGCAGCCAATGAGCAGCCAAGAATCGACATTCTGGGCGCGCGGCAAAGCATTGACATGTTGATCGTGCTGGAGGAAAAGACCAAGGGCAATCTCAACGAACAGGAGAAGCGCTTGTTGCAGAATGCGCTGTTCGACCTGCGCATGTCTTTCCTTGAGATCACCAATGCGATCGCCAGCAGTGCGCAGCGACCGCCACAGTCGAGCAAGCTTCGCTAGATCCGCTATATCCACCCGGCCGCGGGCCAGCATTTATCTCAGGAAGACCCACCAACGTGCAGGCAGAAATCACGATACTCGGCAGTGGCACGTCCATGGGGGTGCCCAGCATCGGTTGCACCTGCCGCGTTTGCACGTCTACCGACCCGCATGACAAGCGCACCCGCCCATCGATCGCGATTGCGTGGCAGGACCATCGCGTGGTGATCGACACCGGGCCGGATTTTCGTATGCAGGCGTTGCGCGAAGGCATCGATCGCATAGACGCCGTGCTCTACACCCATTCGCATGCAGACCACATTCTTGGCCTGGATGACTTGCGGCCGCTCACCTTTAAACTTGAGAACCGCCTGCCCCTCTATGCGGATGATGAATCAGCCACCGTCATTGAGCGTATCTTCGACTACACGTTTGATCCGCGTGCCTTGTACCCCACGCGGGCACGAGTAGAAATGCATCGTCTCGGTCAGTCCGTAGAGGTCGCCGGCGCTGTGTTCCATCGCGTACCGCTGCGGCATGGCAGGATTGAGGTAGCCGGATTTCGCTTCGGCGGCGCCGCCTACCTCACCGATATGAACGACATCCCGGCCAGCAGTATGCCCCTGCTCGAGAACCTTGAGGTGGTGGTGATGGATGCGTTGCGCAAAACTCCACATCCCAGCCATGCGACGTTGGCACAGGCGATGGTTTTCGTGGAACGCATCCGCCCCAGGCGCGCATTCTTCACCCACATGTCCCACGATCTTTCTCATGCGGAAACCAACCGTGAGCTGCCGGACCACATCCAGCTGGCCCACGATGGGTTGCGCATCCCGTTCGAGTTGTGACCATGCGCGTCTTTCGCAATCCCGGCGAAATTCCCATCGACTTTGGGCCCACCGTGGTCAGCATCGGCAACTTTGACGGTGTGCATGTAGGCCACCAGTTCGTTCTCGAGCAGCTGCGCCTGCGGGCCTCCGCTTTGCGGGCGAAATCCGTAGCCGTTACATTCGAGCCCCACCCGCTGCGGCTTTTGCGGCCCGATCGCTGTCCCCGGCTGATTACTCCCCTCGAAACCCGGCTGGAGTTGCTCGGGGCTGCCGGCGTGGACGCCGTGTTGGTCCTTGGATTTAGCTCAGAGCTTTCGCGTATGCGGGCGGCGGATTTCGTTACGGTCATTGTGCATGACGCGCTGCATGCCATCGAGGTGCATGAGGGACCCAACTTCCGCTTTGGCTATCGGGCGGAAGGGGGTATTGCCGAGTTGCGCTCGCTGGGTGAGTCGCTGGGTTTTGCTGTCGCGATTCACCATGCCTGCCAGGTGCGCGGCCTCACTGTTTCCAGCAGCAAGATTCGCGAGTTGCTCTCGGCCGGCAAACTGAGCACGGCGCGAGCGCTCCTGGGGCATGGCTTCTTTGTCGACTCGCCCCCAGCCAGCGGGCGGGGTATCGGCTCCACACTCACCGTGCCTACCATTAACCTGGCGCCCTACCAGGAGTTGTTGCCGGCCAATGGGGTCTACGTGACACAGTTACGTATTGCCGGGGAATGGTTTGACGCGGTGACCAACGTCGGCAATCGGCCCACGTTCGGAGAAGATTCATTTGCGGTCGAGTCGCACCTGCTGAACTTTCGGCCAATGCCGGTCGACGAGCATACGCCCTTGCGGCTCCTGTTCGATTACCGTCTGCGCGAGGAACGCCGCTGGCCTTCGCCCGAAGCCCTCAAGCAGCAGATCATGCGTGATGTTCGCCGCGCCCAACGTTATCTGCACCTGAAACGGTTGCTTACTAAAAACTAGCCCGCATTTCGCTAGCGAAATCTTTCTCTTTAACGACCGACGGGTGCCCCACATCTCGCTCGTTTTTTGCGAGATGTGGGATTCCACGGCTGTCCACCAGGCCAATGCCTACTGGCAACATCTCTTGACGAGGTGTATACACCTTCCACACTGAGGGGCCGAGGTTCGTGGAATCCCACATCTCGCAAAGTACAAGCGAGATGTGGGGCACCCGTCATTCGCCCCATGCCAGGCTATTTGGGAGTAGTTGCCGCACCGATGGCCGTTAGGTGAGTGGGCGGCGCGGGCTTGGGATCTCCAGGAAAATGCTCGTCGGGCCGATCGGCAATGGCCACCTTCATAAAGCTCATCCAAACCGGCAGCGCGGCATGGCCGCCGCTTTCTTTTTCTCCCAGCGTCTGGCGGTTATCGTAGCCGATCCAAACGCCGGTGGTGATCGAAGGGGAAAAGCCGATGAACCAGGCATCGTCAAAGTCACTGGTCGTGCCGGTCTTCCCTCCCAACGGGTGCTTGAGTGCCGCCGCATCGGCCGCGGTGCCGCCCGGCCCGAGCACCGCCTTGAACAGCGTCATCATGGTGCGCGCAGTCTTCATGCTGGTGGATTCCGCCACGTTGGCCGGGCTCTCTGACAAGGTAAGACCATCTGCGTTTGTGACCTTGCGGATGAGGTGCGGGCTCAGGCGAACGCCGTCATTGGGAAAGCTGCTATAGGCCGCGACCTGCTCCTGCAGCGTCGCTTCCACCGAGCCAAGAGCGACGGGCAGAAATGGCGGGATGGTGCTGGCCAGACCAAACCGGTGCGCGGTGGCAATCACCTTGCTGATACCGATACGCTCGGCCAGCTTCACGGCCGGAATGTTGCGCGAATCTGCAAAGGCATGCGTAAGCGAGACGGGCCCCTCGAAGGTTGCGTCGTAATTGCGCGGTGTGTACGGCCCCACTGCGGTGGAGAACGTGACTGGCGCATCCACGATCACTTCCTCCGGCCGCGCGCCTTCTTCGACCGCAGCCGTGTAGACGTACGGCTTGAACGAAGAGCCGGTCTGGCGTTCGGCCTGCGTGGCACGATTGAACTGCGAGAGATTGAAGTCACGGCCGCCCACCATGGCCAACACCTCCCCTGAGCTGTTGTCGACCGCCATCAGCGAACCCTCGATGCCGGAGTCCTGCTCCAGCATCGCGTGGAGCACCAGGTTGTTTTCAGGCGTTGCCGCGATGCGGACGTAGATGATATCGCCGGGCTTGAGGAAATTCTCTGCGTTGCGCTGCTTCGTCCAGGCAAAATCGTCCGGCCCCAGGATGACCTGCTGCTGCCCGATGCGGGCGGTTACCTGATAGGGCAGCACATTGGTCACCATGGCATGTGTATAGCCGCCGGGCGCGATCGGTTGGCGCCAGTCCGGATGACGAAACTCATCCAGGGACCCTCCCGCTGCCAGCACGTTCAGCAGGTTGGCTTTCCAGCCGTGGCGCCGCTCGAGCGCTGCCAGACCCTCCAGCACCGCGCGGTTGGCTGTTTGTTGCAGATCAAGATCCAGCGTGGTGTAGACCCGCAGGCCTTCCTCATGCACCTGCTCGCTGCCGAATTGCCGCTCCAATTCGCGGCGCACGTCTTCGACAAACCAGGGAGCCACGCTGTTCGATGGGAGCTCGATATGCAGGCCAAGCGGCGCGGCTTTCGCGGCGTTCGCCTGAGCCGTGGTGATGACGCCGTCTTCCAACATGGAGTTGATAACCATATTGCGCCGGCGAAAAGCGCGATCGGGATTAGTCAGCGGTGAGTACGCGACCGGGCCCTTGGGCAATGCTGCCAGTAGTGCCGCTTCGGGCAAGGTGAGATCACGCGCGTGCTTGCTGAAGTAGTATTCCGAGCCCGCTTCGAAGCCGTAGACCCCCTGCCCCAGGTAGATCTGATTGGCGTAGAGGGTAAAGATTTGTTCCTTGGTAAACGCACGCTCGATCTGGATGGATAGGAAGACTTCCTGCAGCTTGCGCCCGAAGGTCTGCTGGGCAGAGAGGAACAGGTTGCGCGCCAACTGCATGGTGAGGGTGGACGCCCCTTGTGCCCGGCCACTCGAGGTGAGGTCGTGATAGGCCGCCCCGGCCACGCGGAAAATATTGACGCCCCAGTGGCTCTCGAAGTTTTTATCTTCGATCGAAATCACTGCCTGTCGCAGCACAGGGGGCAGAGCTTCATAAGGAACGACGATTCGCCGCTCTAATGCAAATGAACCGAACACGCGGCCGTGCACGTCGAGCAGATCGGTCGAGGTGATGGGGCGGAATCGCTCCAGGTCAGCAATCTGTGGCAGGTTCACCGAATAGACGAGAGTGAGACCGGTGAGCGCGCCGGCAACGATCGAGAAGGCCAACAGAACGAGAAATGTGATGCTGCCCGCCAGCTTGAACGGGGCGAGCCGGGAAGCAGAGGGCGAACGGAAACGGCCGGTATTCCGTGGTGGAGCCTGCCCAATCAATGAGACACCTGTCTAAGCCTTCTCAAGATCTCGCCATGCACTACGGAAAACTTTACGCGCGGCCCAGTAACTGGATCAGGCGACCTTCCGCTTGAGTACATCGAGCGCCTTGATGAGCTGATCGTCTGGCTTAGCCGCTTTCGGCGCGCCTGGAGTCTGATCATCGTTGGTTTCCGGGCTGGCCGCAATAACCACATTGGGGGTCACGGCTTCATCCTGGATCTTTTTGCCCAGCGGCGATGCGTACTTGGCGACCGAGAGAATCAGTGCCGCGCCGTCGGGCAGTTCCATGGTCTTTTGCACCGAACCCTCGCCGAAGGTGCGGTCACCAACTACATCGGCACGCTTGTTCTCAAGCACAGCCGCTGCGACGATCTCCGCCGGCCCAGAGGTGCCATGGTTCACCAGGACTACCAGCGGCGCACCCGTGATGAACTTGGACGAGTCTGCGTTGAATGCCTCGTAGGTGTACTTCTGCCCCGACAGGGTGGCAATAATGCCCGACTCGAGGAACATGTTTGCCAGGCGAACGCCCTGCTCTTCGTCGCCCTCCGCCACGTCCCGCAGATCCAGCAGAACTTTCTTGTTCCCGTTCTTCGACATGGACTTGAGGCGGCTGGCGATCTCACTCACGCGCTCTTTGCTCAACACCCCGGGCTTGAGGTACAGGATGCTGCTGTTTTCGTACTGGGTTTCGGACAGTGCCGGCACGGTCGAAACCGCACGGGTGAGCGTGATCTTATCTGGCTCTGCCTTGCGTGGACGCACGAGCGAGAAGGAAACGTTGGTTCCTGGTTTGCCTTCAAGCAACAGGCGAATCATGACCAGCGACATTTCCCGTGTCGATTGCCCATCAATGGCCTCGACGATGTCACCATCTTCGATATTTTGCTTAGCTGCCGGGCTTCCTGGTTCGACCGAGACGACGGTGGCATACCCGAAGCGCTTGGAGATATTCAGACCGATCTGGCCGTTGCCGGCGTCACCCTTTTGCTTGTAGGCCTTGTATTCGTCGGCGGTCAGGTAGCTGGAATCAGGGTCCAGCGATTCCAGCAGGCCGTGCAGGGCCCCGACAGTCACTTTGTTCATGTTGGGATCTGAGACGTAGTCCGTTTGTACCTTCTTCAGCACCTCGCTGTAGACCTCCATCTCCGCATAAGCGCCGTCGGATTGCGTGTTTGCGCGCACCCGGCTATGGCTCAAGCCTCCTAGAAAGACAAGCGCCACTAACAGAATTGAGAGGCCGAAGACGGTACGTTTGAAGGTTCGAGACATAGCTCCACTTTGGACCAAGAGGATGGTTAACACAAATAATACTACTGGGTTAGACGTAGGCAGGGGCGGTCCGGATGGGTGAAAAATGGATGGTGGCGGCGAGCACTACCACTTTAGTGTCTGCGAGTGCCTGGGCGCTGCTCATTTTTAAACCCGGAAGTTAGAACGACTCCAAAGTTGTCCCCAACCCCAGGCCGGATGGTGGCTAAAGAGGATTGGGTCTGAAAATAACAACGCGCTTTGATGGGTCGTTGCAACACGCTGGCGCTCACCAGAAACGCCCCTGGGAGTGCACCATGGCTACGTTCCCAAGCTACCGGGGCTACGCATCTTTGTGGGGTAAAATCAAACCGGAGGTTGCGCAATGCCACATGTTCCAGGTAGCAAGGGTGCTTCCAGGCAGCCAGTGAAACTTCCCAGGCCAGTCCCAATTCCCAAGAGTGCTGCCCAAAAGCCCGCAAAGTAAACATAAATGCCAACCTCAGCAGGGGCGTTGCAGATTTTTCTTATCCTGCTGCCAGGCTTTGCCGCGGCCTACCTGGTCCAACTCTTAGCGGTGCGTTCCAAGCAAACGGATCTTGACAAAGTGATCGAAGCTTTGCTGTTTAGCTTCGTAATATACGTTACGTCCTACACCTTTCATTGGGGCGGCCGTCCTTTCCCGACTATGTCCTTGCCAAGAGACGACGTCGGCGACTTCCGCCCCGGGAATGTATTCGCGCTGGCGGGTGTTACTGTTTTCTGGGCGCTAGCGATGATCCTTTTCGTCAACCGGGACGGGACGCAATTGCTGCGCAAGTGGAACATCACCGAGCGCACTTCGCGCAGTTCGATTTGGAACGATGTGTTTCAGGGCATACAGCAGAAAAAGGATCCGGACTTAGGCTCCATCGTGCAAGTCGAGCTTGCAGACGGCCGAAGCCTGCAGGGGATCGTGGCCTTCTACTCAGATACGGCTGACGAGTGCTCTGTATTTCTCAGGGACGCCCGTTGGATAGGGGATGAGAATACGATCGTGCCGATAAATGGGCCAGGAATCCTGTTGACTAAAAACGCAAATATTGTATCGATCAGCTTCCTTGATCCAGACTGATGATCGGCGGGAGCGCGGCAGCACGAAGTGCAAATTTTTTGGTGGCGGCGAATGGAATCGAACCATCGACCTACGGGTTATGAGTCCGTCGCTC
>CAZZVD010000127.1:0-14390 GCA_964657465.1 uncultured Acetobacteraceae bacterium
GGGAGTAGGGCATTGTGGTTGTCTCCGGACAGTCGTGGTGAGAAATCCGGGCTAGCGCAGGGCTAGACGTGTTGTTTCAGTCAATTAGTACAATACTGGCCATGCGAGCAGCGGCGTACCCCTCAATATCTCTCCAGCCTTTCGCTCTCATCCTGCTTCTTGGCCTGTCACAGTCGCTGTACATTCCAGGAGCCGTTTCGCAAACGGGAATCTTTTCCGCTGGTACTCGGCACTTGTACATCCATTGCGAGGGACAACGCCATGGCCAAGCGGTGGTTTTGAGAACGGGTTGTTTCGCGATGCCACAGACTGGCGGCTCGTTCAGCCCGAGCTCGCCAGGTTTACGCAAATCTGCAGCTACGACCGCGAAGGATTGGGCAAGAGCGTAGTCGATGCTGGGGCAAAGCCAGAAGACGAGTGCGTCGATGTCGCAGTGGATGACCTGAGGAACTTGCTGCAATCGGCGCACGTTCCGCCACCTTACATCCTTGTAGGCCATTCGGGACGTCTGGAACGAAACCAAATAGCTGCTCGTTGACCGCGCCGCATCTTTTCGATAGAAGCGTTCTGGCCTCACGTCCCACCAGGTTAAGAACATCTTTTGCGAGTGAAAAACCAGACTTTCCAGCGTTGGGTTTACTCCATCCAAAGCGCTCCCAGAGGGTGGGGGAATTCGCGCGAGCCATTTGTTAGACTCATAGACGACTCATACGAATTCCTGCGTGCGGCCCATAGATTCGCTGATTGCCTGTTACAACATCTCCAACACTCCGCAATTCGAATACCCGACCCTGCCTTCGATCACAGAGGCAACGCAGCAGGGCATTCCCTTCGAGTTGATCACCAAAACGATCAACATCTCGCGACAACTCCAATTTGGAGCCCGGTTCTCGTTTTGATTAACCTCGTTCTTTATTGGACGCACCACTTCCCCTGGCCAGCCAAAACGGCGCGGGTTAGAGATTGCCGCTCTTGGACTAAGGCAACAGGGTCATTGCATTGCCGGGACCGCCTACCGGCTGCAATTTGGGGAGTCTCTGCTCAACAGAGGGCAGCAGGACCAACGGGTCGCTCGGCTCTGACTGGTACCAGTACGCGACTGAGTAAAAGTTGTCTGACCGGCCATTCGCGGTCCCATGCTCAATCGTTGCTTTGAACGACTTATCAAAGGGAATCGGCTGGTCGAGGTGAAACCGGTACACGCTTGACTTACTACCTGCCAGCTCCGAGCCCACCACAGGGGCGCCGTAGAGCTGGTAAGAAAACGGTTTTCCTCCAAAGTCCCACGCGCCAAGGAAATAGTCTTCCGTACCGGTTCCGACAATGGACGGTGTTTTCTCTCCGTCGATGAAGAACATGTCGTCGCCTTCGCCCCACCACATGTCCTGATTTTGGAGTACTGACATCGTCACACCCATGTATTGGCCGTGCCCCTTTGCCTCCATCCAAATGTAATTATCCTTACCGTCGAGATTGGTTTTGTTGTCGACCGCAGGGTCCTGGTTGGTCTTCCATTGAGCGGTTGAACCGCGATTTGGTTGGGCTTGGTGATATTGAGCGTGAAAGTAGAGCGTGCCGGAAGGCAGAGGGTGCGCGTAGGTGCGGTAGTCAATGTTGTAGTAGAAAGCGCGAACGGGCTGTTCCCCCTCATTCGTAATCGTGATGCGCGCGTGATGCTGAAATGGCATTACGAAGAAGGAGTTCAGACTTTTTTCGCTCCCCACCGAAAGCACTGCCGATTCCCAGGAATGATATTCGCCCAGGCCAAGACCAAAGAAGTCACCGATGGGTGCTTCCACACTGGGCAATGCATTCCCGTCCCAGAACATGCGGAGAACAATCCGCTTAAGGTGGTAGGGTTCGTTGTCGGCGATCGTAAACCAGATATGAGCGATCTCACCCGGCCCGTCCACATCCATCACGGTCAGTGTGGCGCCGGGCGCGACTGGCCGCGAATCGCGGTTAGCTCCCGCAGGGTCCGTGCTGGATAACCGGTGCGGCGTATAGGTCTGCTGCTGGGTTGCATCAGGCCAGCCAGGTATCTGCCCCAGGGCAGAAATGCATGATGATGCGAAAAGGCATACGAGAGTGATTCGTTTCATAACATGCCACCTCTTACAAAGCTTCCGTTGAGTCAACCGCAAGGTGGTGCTGCATTTGCTCGAGAGAAATGCGGGATGTTTCAGGGTAGTAGAACCACACGAGAAAAAAGTCTGCGACCATCATGATGCAAAAGAAAAGGAATGGGTAAGCACCCGAAGAGGTCGCCATGATAGGGAACACCAACGAGATGGCAGCGTTGGTGAACCAGTGCGAAGCACTCCCCAGGCTCTGGCCCTTGGCGCGGACGCGGTTGGGGAATACCTCGCTGATATACACCCACACCACCGCACCCTGTGAAATGGCAAAGAGGGCAATGTAGATCATGAGCAGGTAGAGCAGCCAATCCATATGCCGGTGAGTGGAAAAGATAGCAGCGATGGCCGCAAGGCAAAAGGCGAGTCCGGCAGTCCCGATCAGGAGCAGTTTTTTGCGGCCGAAACGGTCGATCACCGACATAGCTACCAAGGTAGCCACCAGGTTGGTTGCGCCCACGGCAATCGCCTGCAGATTGGCAGACATGCTTGTGGCTCCCGCAAGCGAGAAGATTTGATTCAGGTAGTAAAGAACTGCGTTGATCCCCGAGAGCTGGCAGAACATCCCCACTGTGAGCGCCAGGATAATCGGCTTGCGGTATTTAGTGGAGAAGAGCGGGTCGGAGGAGGAAGAGAGCTCCAGGTGAACGGAGGTGACAATCTCATCCAATTCCTGCTTCGGATGAGTGGTGCCGGTAAGCGTAAGGACGGCCAACGCTTCGTCGAGCTTTCTTTGCATCACCAGCCAGCGCGGGCTCCGCGGGATGAAGTAAAGGGTGATGAGAAACAGGAGAGCGGGTATGCCGGAAACGCCCAGCTGCCAGCGCCATTGGTTTACTCCCAGTTGCAATGCCCCAATCAGCGCGTTGGACATGTAAGCCAGCAGGATACCCACTACGACATTCACCTGGAAGAAACCCACCAGGCGCCCGCGCCAATCGGGCGGAGCGATCTCTGCGATGTACATGGGCCCGATGACGGAGGAGCCTCCAATCGCCAGTCCGCCAATGAAGCGGAAAGCGATCAAGGCAGACCAGTTCCACGCCAGCGCACATCCGACGGCTGAAATGATGTACAGCAGAGCCATGACGCGCAGCGTGTCGCGCCGGCCATAACGCTGCGCTGGCGCACCGGCGAAAAGAGAAGCAAGCACGGTGCCGACGAGCGCGCTTAATACGGTCACGCCCAGGAGAAACGGCGATAAGTGATATTTGCTGGTGAGGGCTTCGGTCGTGCCGGAAATCACGGCTGTGTCGAAACCGAAAAGCAAGCCGCCGAAAGCGCCGACTATAGTTGACTTGGCTATGTGCCGGTTCAGGCTCATTGTCTGTTCACCGCAGTACTTAAGGCGGACCGCAAGAGTAAGAAACTCATCGTGTCGGTTTTCTGCATGGGATCATGCCAGGGGGACTTCGCCGCACAGATGCACCCTAACACCAAGCGCCTGCAACATCGCGGCCTTCACGGCGAGCGCTTCCAAACCCGATTTGTCATCAGCAGCATAAGCGATATTGACATGGTTGGCCCGGTGCCGTGCCATGAATTGGTCGCGCGTCACCCCATCGAACGTGGCGCTCACGATCGGCCATTGCCGGGTTGTCTCTCTCCAGCGGCGCTCCGTTTCTTTGGCGGGCAGTTCGATCACTGACCCTAGGCCGATATCCACCTGCAGTTCTCCATCTTCCACAAAGACGCGACTCCAGACTATTTTGCCGGGCCGCCCAACACCTTTGAGCGTGCCTCCACCGAGCGGGAAATACATGGGCGGCTGCCGTTCACTGGCCGCCCCGGCATAGCCACCGACAAAGTGGCTTGCGGGGGCCGCTCCGGAAATTTGCAGCACCCACACGAAATCTTTGATGCTTTCTCCTTGGAAGTATTCCCCCCAGCGCACATCGTGTAGCGTCGTCGCAGGATCAAGTCCAAGAGCGTTCCAACACCAATTTGTGACCAGTGCGTCTACACCGGCACACTCATCCACCTCGTTGAAATGCGGCAGGGCTCGGCCGGCATAAAGCTCTTCGCCGGACTCACTGTAAACCGGTGGACGCTCGGAATTGTTGAGCAGACCCTCGACAAGGTCGGACGCGGGCGCAAGGTCTTTCAGGCCCTGCTGATACTGAATGCCGATGGCATCGCAGCCGAAGTCATGGGCGATGCGCACGGCCGCGATGTACATTTTGCATTGCTGATGGATCTGCGCGTCAGTGAGTTCTGTTGCTTCATCCGTACCAGTCATGAATGTTACTTTCCGATCATTGAGCCAATGGCGCACAGCGTGCGCTTCGCTCTCCTGGATGGTGCGCATACGCGCGATCAAAGCTGACTGACTCAGGCGTTCTTTGTAGATGCCGAGGGGGTTGAGAAGCTCATCATCGATGATGGCGTTGTACATTCCCATGCAGCCTTCGTCGAAAACGCCAAGTATGGCTTTCCTGCGCTTTAGTTCAGCGGCCAGTGTTTCTCCGGTGTGGCGAGCTGCCTCGGGCAGCGTGGCGGATTGCAGTGGTCTCACGTGGGTCGCGTTCTGGGTGACCGTGCCTTGCTGAATCCACTGTTCGAGACCGCGCAGGAAAAACTCGTCGGTAAACTGTTCGCTCCAAAGCGTGCTGAATTTGACGCCGGCCTTTACCAGTGAACCATTCAGGTTCAGCAGTCCAACCAAGCCGGGCCACTGGCCTGACCAGTTGGCGACGGTCAAAATGGGTCCGCGATGATGGCGCATACCGGGAAGCACGTGGTGACTGTATTGCCAGGCAGCGGTGGCGAATACCAGGTTGGCTTCAGGATCTATCTGTGTGAAGACGTCCATGCCCATTCTCTGGCTCGAGATAAAGCCGTGCCCCCTGAGGGGATCTACCGGGAAGGCTCGGGTCACCTCGAAGCCGCGATCGCGAAAGCACTGCGTGACACTGCGCTCAAGTTGTTCCTGCTGGGGCCAGCATACCTGATTGGCGGCTTGCCTCAGGTCACCACTGGTGACCAGCACTACGCGTGTGAGAGGGTCAGAAGTGTGCGGCATGGCTAAAAACTCCGTGATTGCGTGGCATTGGGGTGGAGGGTTGGCCGGGGCAAGGAATCACTGGGAACCCTGTGTGCGCGGTTAAACCTTTAAATCCACCGACAAGGAAATCACGTCCTGTAAAACCCTGTCAACCCCGCGGGGGTTTACCGGGACGCGGTTGCCTTGGAAATGCGCCGCTTGACGGAGGGAGACACCTGCAGCGGTGTTGGCCGCAGGGAGGTTGACTCGCGAATGATCAGGGTCGGAACGATGCGAACCAGGGCGAGCCGCCCGTTTGACTTGCCCTCAATGCGATCGATCAGGATAGTTGCGGCCCGTGCTCCCATCTCGTAGCTTGGCTGCACTACGGCGGTCAGGCGAGGATGGAAGGAGTGATCCACCGCGAGGTCGTCAAACGTCGCCAGTGCAATATCTTCAGGACACTTGATTCCCTGCTCCTCGAATGCTTTCAGCGCGCCCAGGGTCATCACCCCATTGCTGGTAAAAATCGCCGTAGCCGGTAACCGCTTCTGCAATAGCTGCCGGGTCAGGCGATAGCCCGATTCTTCGCGGAAGTCGCCTTCCATCACCAGCGCCGGATCCACTTCGATGTCCGCTTCGCGCAGTGCTTCCTCGTACCCCTTGAGGCGTTCGCGCGCAATCTGTGCTTTGAGCTGACCGGTAATCAGCGCGATGCGGCGATGCCCCATTTGGATCAGGTGGCGAACACACTCCCGGCTGCCGCGCACATTGTCCAACAGAACCGCATCCGCCTGCACCCCCGAAACCGGACGGTCCAGGCACACCACTGGCAGGCCAGCAGCGATGACCTGCTGAATATGCGTAACGTCGTTGCCCGGAGTCGATGCCAGCAGAATGCCATCGGCACGGTAGGATCGCAGCGCGCCAACGATGCGGCGCTCGCGGCCGATCTGCTCGTCCGTGTTGGCCGTCACCAGAAAGTAGCCCCGCTCGAAGGCAATATCTTCCGCGCCCCGCACGATCTCGGGAAAGAACGGATTCGTAATGTCGGGAACGACGATGCCCAGCATCCGGGTCTGTTTCACCTTGAGGCTGCGAGCAATTTCGTTGGGATAGTAGTCCAGTTCGCGGATAGCCGCTTCCACCCGCTGCTGAAGGGCGGGGCTCACCCGCTTGGTCCCGCGAATGACATTCGATACGGTCGCGATGGACACGCCGGCGCGTTTAGCTACTTCCACTATGGTCGGCATCGGCTCTTTCTACATGCGCTGTCTTAGCGGACGGACCATCTCGATCAGCTGCGGGGGTTGCGCAGTCCGTAAGGCTTCCTAGCGCCTCCTTCAATTGCGACTATACGAACATTCTAAGGCTCATTGCTCTCTCTGGTGCAACCGTCCAGCTGGGGAAGTATGCAAGGGACGGCGACGTGCCGCTTTGAGGGGCCGGGTTAGCTTCGCATCAGGGAAGAATCCTATTGACAGTTAAGTTTGGGCGATGTTTGAATGGCTGGCGTTGTTATTTAAACGTTTTACAGGACGACCATCTGGCATCGGACTCGGCGAGTCCGTCGCGCGCGACGGTCGTAAATACGCTGGGATCAAGCAGGTAGTAAGAAAAAACTAACCACGCAGCACCTTCGCGGGAGGATCTATGGCGCGGAAATCATGTTTCGTTCTCCTCATCTCCACCTTCATCGTTTTTGCGTTCATGACTTCGCTCCACGCGCAAACCACCGGCCAGATCGTCGGCACCGTTGCTGATGCTCAGAGCAACGTGCTAGCCGGGGCAGATGTGATCATTACCAATGAAGCAACCGGCATCAAGAGGGACACCAAGACCGGCGGGGACGGCACTTACACAATTTCGCTGCTTCAACCCGGCTCTTATCGGATCGATGTGACCGCCTCCGGCTTTCGCCCCTTAAGCCGCACTGGAATTTCCTTGCAGGTGGCCCAGACGGGGACCGTGAATGTGACGTTGCAAGTAGGATCCAATGTCGAGACCGTGAATGTGTCGGAAGAGCTGCCGCTCCTGGATGTTTCCACTGCAGCCATCGGCGGCGTGGTTGCGCCGGAACAGATGGAGAATCTTCCCATGCTCGGCCGCAATTCCAATTCGCTCATGGTACTTGAACCGGGTGTTATCGCGACGCGAGCGACGACTAACGCGCCGGTGCTGGAAAGTCACTACCAATTTTTCTCGATCAATGGATCCAGGCCTAATCAGAGTCAATTTCTACTTGATGGGGGCAACGACACCAACCTGGCGTTTAACGGTCCTGAGTACACGCCGCTGGTCGAGGAAGTGCAGGAGTACCGGACGCAAACGAGCAACTTTAGCGCTCAATACGGCAATTCCTCCGGCGGCGTGATCAACATTGCAACCAAGGCGGGCACGAATCAATTTCACGGCAGCTTGTTTGAGTTTGATCGAAACGACATCTTTTCGGCCAACGATTACTTTTCCAACCAGGCACACAAGCCGCGGCCGAAACTGCGTTACAACCAGTTTGGCGGATCGGTAGGTGGTCCGATCCTCAGGAATCGCGCCTTCTTCTTCTTCAGCTACGAAGGGCTTCGGCAAATTACTCCCGATGTAGTCACCACCAGTGTCCCTACGGACCTGGAGCGCCAGGGTGACTTCTCCCAGACCCTCACCAGCACGGGGCAGCCAACCAACATATACGATCCGCAGAGTACTGTGCCCGATCCGAACAATCCGGGGCAGTATGTGCGGACGCAGTTTGCAGGTAATAAGATCCCAGCCGGCCGGCTCGATCCGGTTGCGCTCGCCATCCAAGCCTATTTCCCTGAGCCGAACCAGCCAGGGAATACGGGAACCAATCTCAACAATTTTTTCTTTAGTGGCGGCAACATCCAGCACGTCAACAACTACTCAGGCCGCGGAGATTACCAGTTCAACGCGAGCACGCAAATCATGGGCCGCTACTCCCTGGAGAACCTGAGCCCGTGGATCGTTCCTGCCACGTTTGGCGCCAACAATATTGCAAGCCCTGGGTACGTCACCAAGCCGCAGCATCATCCTTACATGGTGGGCAGAGTGATTCACTCGTTTTCGCCCACACTTTTCGGAGAATTCCACACATCCTGGGCGCGATGGTTTTACCAATCTCACGGGCTATCCAACGGGTTCGATCCAACCAAGCTCGGCTTTCCTGGATACGTGGCGGCCAACAGCACCAGCCTCGGCTTTCCCTCGATCACTCCCGGTGAAATGTCCAGCCTGGGCAACTACTACAACGAGTACGACGTAAGTGATCGTTACGAATTTGCCGGGAACATGACGAAGACCTGGTCAAAACACAGTTTACAATTCGGAGCGCTCTACGGATTGGGACTGTACACCACGAAGCTATCCGATACAGCTACTGGAACCTATTCGTCGAATCCACAATTCACACAGGGGCCTAATCCGCTGATAGCCGCAACCGGTTCCGGCTTCGGCTACGCATCTTTCCTTCTTGGGACCATGTCGTCGGCGACGCAAAACCCCAATAACATAAGCGGCTCCTACACTGAGCCTTACTGGGGCCTTTATGTGGAAGACAATGTCAAAATCGCCCGTAACCTGACGGTCAATCTGGGTCTCCGCTGGGACGTTGAATCTCCGCGCACAGAAGCCAACAACAGGCTTTCCAACTTTAACTTTAGTGACACGGCCACGCTATCAAATGGCACCAAAGTCGCTGGTGGTCTGGAATTTCCAGGGGTCGGCAATGTTCCCAAGGGCGACTGGCAATCCAACAACACGAACTTCGCGCCGCGGGTCGGTGCGGCTTACACCTTCGGAAAAGATACGGTCATTCGCAGCGGCTATGGCATCTTCTATGGCAACAGCTGGGGCAACGGGCGCAACAACGGAGCGATGCCGCAGGCGGGCTTTTACTGCTCAACGCAAGCTAACACAAGTCTCGATAACGGTCTTACGCCTTACGCCACTCTGTCCAACCCGTTTCCTCAGGGTTTCTGCCAGGCGACCGGCAGCTCCGCGGGGCTGCAGACCAATCTGGGGCAGACGCTGCAGTTTATAAATCGCGCTTACAAGACTCCCTATCTGCAATCCTGGAACCTGGACGTGCAGCAAGCATTGCCTGGGAGGGTGGTTCTGCAGATCGCGTATTCTGGATCCCACGGAGTACATCTACCAGCCGTGCGCGAGTACGATCAGCTCAATCCATCGAATCTCTCGCTGGGGTCACAACTGAACAGCCAGGTAGCGAACCCGTATTACGGTGTGGTCACCTCCGGTCAGCTTTCGGCCCCTACCATCAGCCTGGGCCAGTCGCTCCGTCCCTATCCGCAATTCACGGATGTTTCAAGCAGGATGGAAACTTTTGGTTTGTCCTCCTACAACGCCATGTTCGTCTCTCTCGAGAGACGCACCTCGCGCGGTTTCACGCTCTCCGCCTCATATACGTGGGCGAAGTTGATCGATGACATTCCGGCCACGCCCAATTACGGCGGCTTTCCTGGGTCATCGTTCTACGATTCAAACCTGCAGAATTTTTATGACGCTAAGAGTGAACGGGCGCTGGCCAGCTTCGATATACCCCAGACGCTCGTCATTTCCTACATCTATGAGTTGCCGTTCGGTCCAGGAAAGTCGTTCCTGAACGGGAACGGACTGGTGGGCAGGGCTGTTGGAGGTTGGCAGATCAACGGTCTGACTACATTCCAGAGCGGCAGCCCGGTCGAGATCACCGGAGGTACCAACGCCGGCAGCTTCGACGGCACACAGCGGCCTAATTGGACCGGTCGCAGTCCAAAGCTGAATGGTCCGGTCAACAAGCGACTGAATGCATACTTCGACACCACCCAGTTTTCCTACAACGCGCCGTTCACATTCGGAAACACACCACGCTCCATGCCTGACCTGTTCCAGCCGGGGATTGACGATTGGTCGATGTCCCTTTTCAAGGAGACAAACATCACAGAGAAGACTCATATCCAATTCCGTGCCGAAGCATTTAATACCTTCAACCGGGTGCAGTTCGGCGCGCCGAACGCCCAACTGGGCACAAGCTTTGGCCGTATCAGCTCGCAGCAGAATAGCCCGAGAACACTGCAGCTCGGGTTGCGATTGGGCTTTTGAAGCTTTTGCGCCAGATGCCCGTCGTTGATTGAAGTGGCCCACCGCGAGCAGCGCTTCGGCTTGCGTGGGCCACATTTTGTGGCGGGTCGCACGCGGTGCGGCCGAGCCGCTCTGTACAGGCTTCAACCGATGTACCCTTGCAAGGAAGAACTGACTCAGATGAGTCAACAACGACATGAGAGCGACGGAGCAAGAATGACGGACAAGCCTTCACTGAATCGTAGAGACTTTCTCAAGACGGCAGCCGGCGCAGTGGGGGCCGCCTCGCAGGTAACAGGTTGGCATGCAACGGGCCAGGAGAGCGGTGCAGCGGCAGATCCCATCTCCGGCAGCCACGCCCCGGGGTTTCCACGACACTTCACCGGACGGCAACTGCAAATGATCTCTTTTCCGCTGGGTGGCGTTGGTGCGGGCAGTGTAGGACTCGGCGGACGTGGACAACTGATCAACTGGGAAATGTTCAACCGGCCCAACAAAGGTTTCCGGCCGCCGTACGTGTTTCCTTCCATCTGGGCGCAAGCGGGCAAGCAGGCTGCGGTTGCCCGGGTGCTTGAGTCGCGCATACTGCCGCCGTACGAGGGACAGGAGGGATTGGGTTCGAATAATGTGCCGGGGTTGTCACGTCTCGAGTCAGCAACGTTTTCGGGTGAGTATCCGCTGGCGCACATTGATTTTCACGATCACACGTTACCGGTCACGGTTGAGCTCGATGCCTTCTCGCCCTTCATCCCGCACGAACCTGATGATTCAGGACTACCGGTCGCGATTCTGCGTTACCGGGTGACCAACCCCGGGCATGTGCAGGCCAAGGTGGGTATCGCTTTTTCCATCGATAATCCGGTAAACAAAAAGCAAGACAATCGCGGAGCTGCGGAGCAAAGAACCAACGGCGGACGGCAAAACGAATATCGCACAGCAGACGGCATTGTCGCTTTGTCGATGAGCAATTCCTCGTTTGCCGCGGACGATCCGATGAAGGGAGATTTCGTTCTCGCGGCCACCGTGACCTCCGGTGCAGAGGTGACGCATTGGGAGGGCTGGCCTGCCAGCCGTTGGTGGAACTCTCCTTTGCTGTTCTGGGACCAATTTTCAAAAACGGGTGATCTTGGCGCAGCGCCGGATCCGCACAACGCGGTAGGCGTGCTCTGTTTGAAAAAGACCATCGAGCCCGGCCGCACAGAAGATTTTGAGTTCCTGATTGGCTGGCACTTTCCCAACCGTACGCCCTCCTGGTGTGGCTGGTCCGCGCCTCCCAATGAAGGGAACACCATCATCGGCAACTACTATGCCACTCGCTTTAAAGACGCCTGGGAGGCAGTCAGCTACACGGCCCGGCATCTGCAGGAACTGGAGGCGCGTACCCGCGGATTCGTTCTCGCTTTGCGCGAGAGCACATTGCCCGCCGCAGTGAAGGAAGCGGCCAGCGCCAACCTCTCTATCCTGGCCACCACTACCTGCTTTCGCACGGCCGATGGAGAGTTCCACGGTTTCGAAGGAAGCGACGATACCCTCGGCTGTTGCTTTGGGAATTGTACCCACGTCTGGAATTACGAAACCGCGACTGCCTTCCTCTTTCCTTCAATGGCGCGGTCGCTAAGGCGTAGTTCTTTCGGCTACTCCATGGATGAAGCCGGGGCGATGCACTTCCGCCAGTTGCTGCCGGACGGCAAGGCCCGTTCGGGGTTTGCTGCGGCCGATGGTCAGATGGGCCAAATCATCCATGCCTGGATCGACTGGAAAATATCAGGCGATGGAGAGCTGCTGCGCACCACGTGGCCGCGAGTCAAGAAGGCGCTTGAGTTCGCGTGGGTTCCCGGGGGTTGGGATAGTAACCGCGACGGTGTTATGGAAGGGGTGCAACACAACACGTATGACGTCGAGTTTTACGGTCCTAATCCGATGTGCGGCATCTACTATCTCGGCGCGCTCCGCGCAGGCGAGGAGATGGCGCGCGCTGCCGGCGATCCATCCTCCGCCCAGGCGTACAGAAAGTTGTTTGACCAGGGCAGCCAATGGATCGATGCCAATTTGTTCAATGGGGAATATTACATTCAGCAGGTGAGAGGTTTTCCCAAAGATCAGATCGCCAATAATATACGCAGCACAATGGGGGCGGATGACACCGAGCATCCGGAATACCAGGCGGGAGCCGGTTGTCTGGTCGACCAGTTGGTTGGCCAATATGTTTCGGATGCTGGTGGCCTCGGCCCACTCGTCTCGCCTGAAAAAATTCGCACCACGCTCCACTCCATCTATCGCTACAACTACAAGCACAGTTTGGCTGCCCATAACAACGTAGAACGGACCTATGCGCTGAACCAGGAAGCAGCCGTTGTGGTTTGTGATTACGGGAAAGCGGAGCGCCCGCGCATTCCATTTCCTTACTTCGCGGAAGCCTGGACTGGGCTGGAGTACACCGTGGCTGCGTTGATGATGACGTGGGGCATGGTGGATGAAGGCGTCCAGATTGTGGAGAGTACCAGGTCGCGCTTCGATGGAGAAAAGCGAAACCCCTGGGATGAGGCGGAGTGCGGACATCATTACGCACGCGCGATGTCGTCCTGGTCGACGGTTCTGGCAATGAGTGGATTCCGTTATGACGGCGTGAGCGAATCATTGATTGTGGCGCCGCCTGCTGCGATTGTGGCGCCGCCTGCTGCGCGCGATCATTTCCGTTGCCTTTGGGCAACCGGGACAGGTTGGGGCAGTTTCTCTCTGCAACGCCAGGGGAGCCGCACGATCCTTCAACTAGAGGTGTTGGCTGGAAGTTTGTCTTGCCGTTCCTGCGAGATAGTTGGCGCCGCCACGAAGGCTGTCGTGCAAAGCGGCGGCAGGACCATCCAGAACCATGTGACCTCTCAAGGCGGCCGGTGCGTCGTGGCACTCGGCGACACTGTGCGCCTGAAGAAAGGCGATGAACTTCGCGTGGAAGCGCACGCATGAGTCGGCCGGCTCGTTTGCCGGGAGTGGATAGTACAGCCGGGGATGGCGATCTCACTGCGCCGTGGGTGGTTGTGGTTGGTGGGTTCCTCGGCGCTGGGAAGACGACTCTTCTGCTGGCTGCGGCTAAAGAACTTGAGCGGCGCGGCATGCGTAGCGCGATCGTTCTTAACGATCAGAGTGAAGGGCTGGTCGACACCCAGTACGCGGCTCACCGCGGCATACCCAGCGAAGAAGTAACCGGCGGATGCTTTTGCTGCAGGTTTTCTGATTTGCTGCAGACCATGGAAAGATTACGCACGCACGCCCCGCATGTAATCTTCGCCGAACCGGTCGGCAGTTGTACTGATATCTCGGCGACCATTCTTCATCCCTTGCACGAATATCGGCAGAGTTACCGTCTCGCCCCCTTTACCGTACTGGTTGACCCGAAGAACGCTCAAGCGCTCCTGCGCGATGATGCCAATAGCGATCTGTCGTTTCTTTTCCGCAAGCAATTGGAGGAAGCCGACCTGATCTGCTTTACCAAGATGGATCTCACCCCCAGCGTTCCTGACATTGGCGGCAGGAGCTTTCGACAGATCAGCGCAAAGACCGGGGTGGGTGTCGCGGCATGGCTGGACGAGGTCTTGTCGGGAACTGTTCCCGCAGGGAGCCAGCTCCTGGAGATTGACTATCAGCGGTACGCGCAAGCGGAAGCCGCGTTGGCGTGGCTTAACCTGCAAGTAGAGATCCTGCCTCGTGTCGCGCTTGCCCCCGCGGTCATCCTCGGCCCTCTTCTCGACCGGCTCGATAGTCGCCTCAGCGCGGCAGGCATTTCGATCGTGCATCTGAAAGCGATCATTCACTCAGAAACCGGGTCCCTAAAAGCTGCCATGTGCGCGAACGGCATGGAGCCGGCCATTGAGGGCGACCTTGCTGCATCGCCGGCACACAATCATCAATTGCTATTGAATCTCAGGTGTGTCGGAGAGAGCGGCCAGGTAAAGAAGATTGTCGAGGATTGCCTCGGCCACACGGATGCTGAATTGATCGATTTAAACATCCGGTGTTTCCATCCGGCTCCTCCGACACCAGAGCGGCGGGTCACCAGGGATTCCTGTTAAGTAAGATGAAGGCCGCTTGCCGTTTCGATGTGAGCGCTATCTGAACCGCAGGTTATCGGTTTACGCGGGTGGATTGGAAGCAGCGTGGATCAATGTTCATTGTCGGGAAGC
>CAZZVD010000128.1:0-14322 GCA_964657465.1 uncultured Acetobacteraceae bacterium
AAAGGGGCTCGGGCGAGCTTGCGCGTTGTTCATCTTCAGCCCACAAGCAGCTGCGCAGGAAAGCAAACCACCTTTGACTTGTGATCCCGAGGAGCTTGCTTGCAGTGCAAGTTAAGGACGGGATGAATGGGGTGCGATACGCATCGTCCAGAGCGCTTTCCAGTTTGTTCATCCCGGCTAGCTAAGTCCCGAATCGAGTCATGTGTAGGCCTTTACCACCAAAGAACCGAGCCGAGCCCGCTTGGGGGTATTCCCGCGCTCGGCAGCGCGTTGCATGATCATGCTGTGAGACAAACCAACCCCGACTTCGACGCGCTCCTGGTATTCCTCGCCAACTGGGAAGCAATCGAGCAATCCGCATTAGGCAGGATCCTGACTGCGGGGCAATTGGCAGACGTGCAGGAACTCGAGCGCCTCTATGCTTTGCCGGCCGAAAGCGCCATCGCAGGCAAACAACACAAAGTCTAACTACGGGCCAGTCGTCGCCCGGTTGTGAAACCAATCAAATCTGGCGGTGAGTGCCGTCGCGTTGCTGGGCGTAGGGTTGTAGTTCCACGCATACGGGGCCAGGCCGGTCACAACCAGGGCGCTGCTGAAAGTTCCTGCCTGATTCCAGGTGGCACCATCGGTCGACCAGTAGGCCGTATAACTCGTTCCCGTTCGTTGCAGACGCAGGTAGGTTGGCGTTTTGTAGGCAGTGAACGGCGCAATCTGTAACTTCTGCGTTTGCGCTCCGTTCACGATGTCATTCCCGCTCAGCGAGATGGAGCCGCCCGCACCCAGCTCAAAGCGGATGTAGTTCTTGCTATCGCCTTCGACCATCAGCCCCTGACCGTAGTACTGGGTGGCCGCGACCAGCGATGAATCGATCTTCAGGGCCACATCGAAGTTCCCATTACTGATTGGCTGCACCACCTGAACGGCGTTCAACGCCGGAACCCACGGGTCGTGATTGCTTCCACCAGGTACCGTGATCACTAGTTCACCATTGCTCACCGCTGCGGAACCGCCAACCGGTGCGCGCACCTGCCACACAGCACTATTCAAGCTGGAGGCCGTGAACTCGTCCGACACCGGCCCTCCACCGGTGGCAGGTGTGTAGGTGTAGGTGGCCGACCCTACGCTGCTTTGGCTCAGCCCGGAAGCTACCGCGATGGCACGCACAGTGGTAGTTGCGCTGATAGTGAACGCACTTGAGTAAACCTGGGAAGTCGTCCCGGGAGTCGTGCCGTTCGTGGTGTAGTAAATGGTCGCGCCTGGCGTTGCGTCGGCTATGGCGACACTCAACGTCGAAGCGAAGTTCGTCCCATTCGCCGGCGTGAATGTAGGCGTGGCTGCAGCCCCGGCTGCCTGGATCTGGTAAGTACCCATAACGATCGGGCTGTCCTGGTATCCACTTGCTGACGCGAAGGCGCGGATCGTGAGCGAACTGCCACTCACCACAATCGGCGCGCTGTACTGCGTGGAGTTATGCGTCGGGGTCGACCCATCCACCGTGTAGTAAATGGCTGCTCCCGCCGTCGCACTGCTCAACGATACATTCTGGGTGGATGCATACGTTCCTGGCGCCGGGCTGAACGAAGGATCTGCAGCGACCTGCGTCGTTCCTGGCGTGAATGTCCAGGTCTTGATGTTCTGTATGGCCGTGTAGCCGCCGGTGCCGCCCGTGAACCCCGCATAGGCGGTGTTGCCGCCTACGATCGAAGGGATGTTAATCGTGAAGGCATGAGTGAACGTCTTCCCGGTCACCGTGTCGGTCAAGCTCAGGGTTAGGGTAGTGCCGTTGTAAACAATCTGCGCGGCGATTGTGTTCCCACTGGTCAGCACGATGCCTGAGGAGGTCAGGTCAACAGCGGGTACGGTCGGCGCGGCGCCATTGGTGAAGATCCCGGTAGAGTCGGTGCCCTCCCCTGCATTGCTGTAAATATCGAACTTGACCCCAACACTCCTGGCAATCCCGGCAGGTGTACCGGTATCCGGATCAGGTCCATAGCCCAGCCCGCCGCCAGAACCCCCGATAGCAGTGGTTCCGGCGTTTTGCAGGGTAAAAGTGAACCCGTCGGCTTGCGCGTTCGAGAGCTGGAAAGTGAAGTTGGTGGTGAACGCCTGCACATTTACGGGCGTCGTCCAAAAAGCACTGCCGCGCTCAGTACCGCCCCCGTCGGTGAGAGCAAGGAAATGGCTGGAGTTTACTTTGGTGGCGCTGTTGAGTTGCAGACCAGTGGCACTGAGAAAACCGCTGGCGAAGTTGATGCCAGTCGTCCCACCCGCCTGAATGACATAAGTGGCACTCGCGACTGCGCTCTGGCCGAAGCCCGGCGCGATAGCAATCGCCTTCACCGTAGTATTCGTCGCAATGGAAATTGCTGAACTATAGACAGCCGAGTTGGTGGTCGGCGTCGAGCCATCCAGAGTGTAGTAGATCGTGGCGCCTGCAGTGCCATCTGTGAGAGTCACGGTCTGGGTGGAGGTGTAGGTCCCGGTTCCAGGGGAGAACGCTGGTGCGGCGGCAGCCGCTGACTGGATGGTGTAGGTCGCACTGCTGACGCTGCTGGCGCCCAATGCAGCCGCTTGTGCGATGGCGCGGATGGTGACCGTCCCACTGTCGATGCTGATCGGCGAACTGTACACCGGCGAACTGGTGCTGGGCGCGGAACCGTCGAGGGTGTAATAAATCACTGCGCCGCTGGTTGCGTCGCTGAGGGTGACCTGCTGCGCCGTGGAGTACGAGCCTGCGGCTGGGGAAAAGCTCGGCGCCTGCGTTGCCGATGCCGAGGAAGCCGCGTAAGTCCAGGTTTCGATTTTCTGGCTTGAGGTGTACCCGCCCGATCCACCCGTGAAGCCAACATAGGCCTTCGTGCTGCCGATGGTTGAGGCGATGTTGATGGGGAACGTATGGGTAAACGTCTTGTTGGCGACAACGTCTGAAAGCGTCATCACCAGGTTCGTTCCGTCGTACGTGATGTGCGCGGCGATGCTATCGCCGCTGGCCAGCAAGACACCAGAAGACGTCATATCGACAGCAGGAACGGTGGGGATTGCGCCGTTGACAAAGATTCCCGTCGAGTCCGCCCCTTCGCCGGCATTGTCATAGAAGTCGAATTTGAGGGCTACGCTTTTGGCAATGCCGGCTGGTGTGCCGGTACCAGGATCAGGTCCATAGCCGAGCCCGCCCCCCGAGCCGCCAAGCGCGGTCGGCGCAGCATTCTGCATGGTGAACGTGATGCCATCGGCTTGTGCACTCGAGAGCTGGAAGGCGAAGTCCGTCGTGAACGATTGGATACTGATGGGCGTATTCCAAAATGCGCTGCCCGCCTGGTTCTGCAGACCGGTAGTCAATTGCAGCCGGGTATCGTCTGCATTCGTTGCGCTCCCATTCAACGTCAGCCCGGTCGCGTTGGCAAAGCCATTGCCAAAATTGATTGAAGTGCCGGCTGGCTGTATCGCATAAGCCGCTGTGACGATATTGCTGTTAGTTAAACCGCTGACGATGGCGACCGCTTTGAAGGTAACAGTCCCCGTAACCGCGATCGGACCCGTGTAGTGGGCAGAGTTTGTTGTGGGCGTCGATCCATCCGTCGTGTAGTAGATCTGCGCTCCGCTGGTTGTGTCTGAAATCGTTACCGATTGATTGCTGGTGTAGGTGCCGGCAGCGGGAGAGAACTGCGGAGTCGCCGCTTGCGTGCTGAAGGTGTAGGCTGCGCTGCTCACGGCACTCTGCAAGTAGCCGCTGGCGCTGGCGAAAGCCTTCACCGTGGCCGCTGTCGAAAGCGTAAATGGCGCCGTGTATTTCGTTGAGTTCGCTGTAGGTGTCGAGCCGTCGACCGTGTAGTAGATGGTCGCGCCGCCCAGGGAATCTGTGAGCGTGACTTGTTGCGCCGAGTTATATTGGCCACCCTGCGGCGAGATCACCGGCGCAGGCGCCTGCTGCTGCGCATTCAGCAGCCCATACACATCTACCTGATAGCCCGCGCCGACATAGACCTTGCCGTTGGTCACGACCGGTACAGTGAATTTGATTGCCGGCCCGGCGTCATCCCGGCTGGCATTCTGATTGCTGCCGTACAACTCCGACCCAACGTTCAGCGCGTTGAAGGCATAGAGAACCGACGACCCATTTGAGCTGTAAGCATCGCTCGCAATGGCCCAGACAATGCCATTCTGGGTGCCGTTCGACGTGACCACCGGGCTGGCCCCGGGAAAGCCGGATGTGGTCGATGATTGCGCCGTGGCGCGCGTAGCCAGAACCCCATTCGAAATGGGAAAGACCTTGAGCGCATCGTTCTTCGCCCACATGTAGACATTGCTATTCCAATAGGCAGGCGTGCTCCACAAGCCGTTGTAGGCCGCCAGACCCCCGGTAATATCCTGGACCGCATTCGTGTTGTAGTTGCCGCCGGGCGCATATCCGTTCAGCTTGTCGCGGTTCAAAACAAGAATGCGTCCTTCTTTCCCAACCTGGACCATGAGGTGGGGGTAGGGACCACCCTGATCTGGTAACAAGAGAATGCCTCCCGAACCCTGATCAAGATCCGCGCCAGACAGTCCGCCCTGGTTATAGGGGGTGAATGCATCGCTGGCAGCAAACCCATTTTGTGAAAGGTCGTAGCGCACAATGCTATCGCCGTAATCGATGTTATTGCTGACGGGAGGATACGTATTGAAGCTACCGTTCCCCATGGCCAGGAAAGCGCGGCCATTGGCCGAGACCGTGTCGATGGGGAAGCCCTCACCAGACATCCAGATGCCGTTACCATAATTATTGGGCGAGGTGCAGACGGCCGCCGTTTGCCTGAGGGTGGCCTCGCTATAAACCAGTACCCAGCCGTGCCAGGGGCCATCGTCGCCGTGCGCCGCAAAACCAATGTAGACGTTCCCGTTGAATAGACCAAGCGCCGGACGGTTGTTCTGCCAAAGCGAGCTGAAGTTGAGCGTTCCGCCGGAACTGCCGGTGCCATTGCCCGGTACCGACGCGGTAATCACCACCGGACTGCCGGATTGCTCGTTGCCTGTAAGGATATTGAGCGCGTGCAGTCGCTGCACATACTGCCCGCTCTCCTTGGTCTTGGCGACCACAAACAACGTGTTCCTGGCAAGATCGATGACCGGGGTTCCGGTAATGCCGATTTCCGGATCGATGTCGCCGGTTCCGTTCTGTACATCGGCGGAGGGCACCGTGGTCGCACCCGCTGCGGCTCCGTGCGCTGTGCTCAGAAGGCTCGCTTGCCACAACGGATTACTGGATGCGCCACCGTTACTGTCCGCGTCGAACGCGTAGACCGAATCGTGCTCCGTCGCTACAAAAATCACGTTGTGCGTCGTTTGATTCGGGAGCGTCAGGTTCGCAGCGTAGAGAGGCTGCGCGTACACCTGCCCATCCACGGTATGGCTGAACAGTTTACCGAATGTATTCGTGTTCACATTGGTGGGCGTAAGGATGGATTCGTGCGTGTTCTGCCCCTGCTGACTGATGTCATATCGCCACGTCAGAACATTGGGAGCCTGTGCCAGGCTGCAGGGAACCGCCATCATTAATGACAGAGATGAAAGCAACAGACCGGCGCGCGCAGGTACACGAAATAGCGTAATAAGATCCTCCCGGCCAACGAGTGGGCGATGCGCACAAATGTGCGACCGCCGCTGCTCACTGCGGCTTCATTCAAATTGGTTCCTGGTCTGGGGGAAGCTATAACACTTACAACAGTAGTACAAAAAATAAGCGCCTAGGGCGGTAGAGCGAGTGTACAGCAGGAATTAATTCTTGCGAGCAAATTTGCTGCACAAACAAAAAAAATGTGGGCCCTTCCAGGTTTGTCGTGCGCTGCATTTACCTCAGTGTCTGATCTAAAGAGCCGGCAAGTGCATGCGCGCGGCGTCTATCTGAGCGCTCGCGGCGGTGCGCACGATGGCCTGGAGGCCCATGATTAACTCGCTCCCCATGATTCAAATTGGTACACAAATGCGCTCGTTCTGTTCCGGGGTCACCGGTAGACTGGGTACGTGTCCTCCACAATCACGATTACCAAAAGAGCAAGACTGGCGGTCCTGGCCACGTTACTGCTGAACGTTCCTTTGCTATTCGCCGGCAGCGAAAGCTTAACGGGCATGGTTTGGGAGAACTACGGCGGTTGGCATCTGAATGGCAACTCGGCCTCTCTCCGGCTGGGTGAGGCGATACCCCCCGGCGCCCTGATCACTGCAGATGCTCAGGAGGGCGCGCAGTCCATCGTTATCCTGCTGCCGGATGGCCAGCGGCTTTTGGGGGAGTGTTACGACGCTCGACTCTGCGCCCAGGGTTTTCGTGTTCCGGCGATGCCCGTGCCGCCCGCCACGGCGGTTTGGAAGATGTTTCTCGGTGTGCGTAATGTGCTGCTGACGCTTCCGCCCACGGCGCATCTTCCGTTCCCGCCGAACATGGGGCGAGCAGCGCTTGCCGCCAACGTGGAGATCGTCACACCCCTGAACTCCTCGGGGGACATCTCGATTGTCTCGGCACTATCTGTTCTGCCTACCGGGCGATACACACTTGCTGTTGCGGAGGACGGACCTTCTGCCCCATCCAGCGAGACCGCCACGCAGCCGCTGGAATGGACTGCCCCGAAGGGACCCGCCAACGTTCGTATCCTGAAACCTGGCATTTACCGCATCCGCATCACCGATGCATCCTCCGTTGTCAGGATGCGGGTGGAAGTACTTGTCACCACGGCAGCGCTTTATACCGCGGAGTCTGGCGGTCTCAAGCAGGCGCGCGAAACCATCATGGGCTGGAGTCAGAACCATCCCGGCTGGCCGCTGCATGATTTTCTGCGCGCGTACCTGCAATCGCGCGCCAGCTCCCCGGCAAGCTGAAGGGCGTGGCGAACCAGCCATTTGCAACCGTAAACATTGCTAATGGCTGCCCTTACCAGCGGACAGCAGTGCTCCCTGCTACTTAGCTTTGGCGTATGGCATGTTACCCCTCTCGAGCCAGGAAGGATTCTAGGGGAGTGCTTTCTGCCCGTCGATCGTAGAACCTTGGGGGTCGAGGGCCCCTGGCGCCATTGGGGTGCGACCCAAAGGGGGACTCCCGTTACAATCGTCTGACATATGGAGAGAGACTCGATGAACCGTCGCCAATTCCTCAAGACAGGCACTGCGTGTGGTTTGTTACTGGTTAAAGCAGGAACCGCTTTTGGTTACCAGGCCAATTCCGCGGTAAGGCTGGGGCTGCTTGGCTGCGGCAATCGCGGCACCGCTGTGGCCACGTCCTTCTCGCACAGCACCACGGCCCGGGTGGTCGCGCTGGCAGATATCTTCCCTGACAAGCTCGCGCTCGGGCGCGCTCATTTTGACGAGTTGAACACCAGCCTCGGCAGCTCGAGAATTGATAGCAAGCTGCTCTTCCACGGCCCCCGGGCCTTCGAACAGTTGCTGGCTTCGCCCGACATCGATTTAATCCAGATTTCGACGCCACCCTTTTTCCACGTGCAGCACCTGGAAGCAGCCGTGGCCTCGGGCAAACACGTCTACTGCGAAAAGCCGGTTGGTGTCGACGTGGTACAGGCCAACCACGCTCTTCAGATCGCTAAGCGGGTCAAGCCTAACCAAAGCGTCGATGTTGGATTCCAGTGCCGCAGCGCTCCGCCCTTTGCTGCATTGGCCGAGAAAATCAAGGCTGGCGCCCTGGGCAAGATCGGCGCTGTGTCTGCGAATTACAACGCCCCAGCCTCTGAAGAAAAGCTGCACCCCGGCGCCTCGCCTGACGAGTATCGCCTGCGCAATTGGCTCTGGTACCGGGCACTCTCGGGCGACATCCTGGTGGAGCAGAACATCCACATCATCGACCTGTGCAACTGGTTATTGGGCTCTCATCCGCTCAAGGCCACTGCCACCGGCGGACGCAATATCCTGACCCATGCCGGGGACTGCTGGGACAACTACCAGGTCGACTTCACCTACCCCGACAACGTGCACGTTGCGTTCCAGTCCACGCAGTACGGGGTGGGCGGCTTTGACGCGGGCCTCACCATGTTTGGCAGGGACGGCTCGGCCACGATGCCCTACTCGGGGCCGGTTAAAATTGACGGCACGCAAGCCTGGGTTTGGCAGGATGGAACGCCGGCCGCTGCCCCTTCCGGGAAGTTTGCGGCGAATGGAAGCTTCGCCGACAACCTGGCCTTTGCCGACCGCGACAAGGAGCGGACCTTCATCGACAGCATTACTTCTGGTAAGCCCCATAACCAGATTGCGGCCGGAGTCGAGACTGCCCTGAGCTGCATGTTAGGTCGGATGGCTGGTTACCAAAAACGCGAGGTCACCTGGGAGGACCTGCTAGCCCATGGAGAGACTTACACCCTGGGTATGGACATCAACCAATTCGCCTGAGAAGTGTTGGAGAGGGGGCCGGCTTTTTGGTTGGGGTGTCACCGGCTGGGGTGCCCCATATCTCACGACGTTTTCCAGTCGGGAGATGTGGGAATTCACTGAACCCAATCGGTAGCTCTGACCTCACCACAGACCCCAACCCAAACCCTTCTCCCGCTGTCCGCTCAGCTACAAGCGCCCAAACTTTTTTACCGCTTCCTGTATCGATTTTGTGTTCTCGATGTAGGCATACATGCTGTGTTCTTTAAAGTCCAGTTGCTGTGACAATACCAGCACCCTGGGAGCGATGGCCCTGGGAATGACGACCACGCCATCGCTGTCGGCGGCCACGATATCTCCCGGATTTACCTTGACCCCATCGCACACCACAGGCACATCCGCGCCCACCGCGCGATAATGCCCTGCAGAGGTAGAAGGCACAACCCCGCTCGCGTATACCGGGAACCCAATCTTGCGCAGGTAGGCCACGTCGCGGACGCCTCCGTCAATCACGGCGCCGGCAAATTCCCGCGCCGACATGGCAGTCCCCATCAGCCCGCCCATGCCGGCGATATCTGCCCCATCCTGCACGGTCATTACGTACACCGAATCTTTCGCCCCATGGTCAATCGCGCTCAGCATCGGCGAAAGCGCGGTGGCATCGTGGTTTTCTTCCTTCTCGAGCTTGACCGTAACTGCGTAGCCGGCAAACTTGGTGGTGAAGATAGGCTGCATGTGATGCGTCATGTACATGCGTTGCCCAGTGAGTTGCTCAATCGCATCGGCGACTGACGATACCTCCACGTGGCGGTAGCCCGCCAGCAGGGCAGCCGGATCGCTGGCGTACACCGACGCATCCGGAAATGTTTGTGCACGCACCAGCAGAGCGGCCAGCAGGCCCGAACACAGCAAGGCAGCCGCTACAAAAAGTTTGCGCTTCGGTCGCGCCGTCAAAAGAGCTGTAAGCATAGAGATCTCTCCTCAAAAACAGTTACCAATCCAGAATGGCGCCATCCGCGGCCCGCGCGACCGCAGTCGCAAACGTCTCTTGCTGGTATGGATGTTTGGCCGCTTCGCGTTCGTTCACTTCGATGCCGAGTACCGGCGCTTCCGTTTTTTGCCGGTACCCGTCTTCCATCGTAAGCGAGTGCTGGACGGCGTCCCGCCGCGACGCCACAAGAAAACCTTATGGGAGTGAGCAAGAAAATGCCCCACCCTGGCCGGGATGGGGCTCGGTCTTACGCTTCAGCAAGCTACCAATCCAGATAATTCATCTATCAAGGTATTTATTGCGAGTGCTGCATCTTCGAATGCTTCGCACCTGTCTCGCTCTCCGGCAGTGCCCAGGCAAACATGACGCTGCCGGCGCTGGTTAAGATGTACTGCCGGCCGTCAAGTTCGTAGGTGATGGGAGAGCTTCCGATACGCGCACCCGACCCGGCATGCCACAAAGTCTTGCCCGTCGCCGTCTCCAGCGCGAGAAAGTTGCCCGGAGCATCGCCCGTGATGGTCACACCCGAAGCAGTGGTCAGCACGCCGGACCCGGAGCCGTTCGGCCCCAGCTCATGCGACCAGCGAATCTTGCCCGTCTGATAGTCGATCGCTTCCAGCACGCCTTTACCCCACAGGCCATAGTCCGCGCCGGCCCAGCCGTAGGTGCCATCCGCCGGTTTGTTGAAGTAGAGACTGTAACTGGGATGGGCGCTGACCAGAAAAAGCCCCGTCTTGGGGTCGAAGCTGGGTGAACGGTAGTTCGTCGCTCCACCTTCATCGGGGGCGATCAGCCGGCCATCCGGAGCAGGCTCCTTGTCTCGCGCCGGCTTCGGCTGACCCTTGCTATCCAGTCCCGAGGCCCAGTTGGCGGGAGCAAAGGTGGTCGTCAGCAGGTTCTTGCCGGTGCTGCGGTCCAGCACAAAGTAGTAGCCGTTGCGCGACGCCTGGATCAGCAGCTTGCTGGGTTTGCCGGCGAACGGCGCGTCCACCAGGACAGGGATTTCCACCGCGTCCCAATCATGGGTATCGTGCGGCGATGGCTGGAATGCCCAGGCCATCTTGCCCGTGTCCGGATCCAAAGCCACGATGCTGCAGGTATAGAGGTCATCCCCCGGCCGGGCGTCGCCGGCAAGCACCGGGGTCGGGTTCCCGGTGCCCCAGTAAACCAGGTTCAGTTCCGGGTCATACGTGCCGGTAATCCAGGTGGTCCCGCCAGTTGTCACACCAGGGCCGGGCTTCGGATCCACATCAAAAGTCCACTGCTTTTTGCCGGTCTCGGGATCGATGCCGTAGAGGTACATGGGCAAATTGTCCAGATCGCCACCGACGCCGACGATCACGTGGTCCTTGACGATCAGCGGAGCTCCAGTGGACCAATAACCCTTCTTGCTGTCTTCCAGTTCGACGATCCAGCGAACCTTGCCATCCCTTGCATCCAGGCACACCAGGTGAGCGTCTGGAGAGACCGTGTAAACCCAACCCTTGTAGACCGCCACGCCACGCTGGCCGATGTGCTCGCCGTGGTTTGGGGGATAGGTGTAGTGCCAGAGCAGGTGGCCAGTGCGCGCATCGACTGCGTAGACATTGTCGGGAACCGTGAAGTAAAGCACACCATCCACCATGATGGGTGAAGACTTGATCTCGGCTGTCTGGTTCGTTTGGTACGCCCAGGCCAGGCCCAGATCCGCCACATTCTGCGGGGTTACCTGCGTCAAGGGGCTATGGCGCCGTCCGGAGTAATCCCCGTGATAGCCGGGCCAGCTATCGGCCGGCGGATGGAGCAACATGGCGGCATCCACATTTTGCGCCACCAGCGAAGGAGTAAAGCTTAACGCTGCCGCACTCACCGCCAGCAGAGCTACATAGTTCGACAGCTTCATATCGGGTAACTTCCTCAAAGGGCCATCCACTTCTCAAGCACGTTGACGCTCGTCCACACGGCTGACATGCCCTACCGCAGTGTCTGGATATAAGCCATCAGATTGTGTATGTCGTCGTCGCTGTACTTGGGGAACTGCGCCACATGCGCTTCGACGGGAGCATCGACCTTGTACTTTATGGTGTCGATCGGCCAGGAGTGATACTTGCCGTCCGCATCCCGCATGCCCAGGGTGAATTCATCCTGGTAGGCCAGCGTCCCGGCCAGCGTTTGCCCGGATGCCAGGGTGACGGTCACCTTGCTTTTGACGTCCTTGGGATAGAGCATCCGCTCTTCCAGTTGGAGGCCTTCATAGCGAGAAGCGATGCCGGCCAGGTCGCCGGTCGCCGAATGGCATGAGGCGCAATTACCGGCCCCGTTGAAGTAAGCCTTGCCCGCCGCTACATTGCCCGTCTGCAGATCGGCCACGTCTACGCCCTTGCGCTTGCCGCTCTGCGACATTGCCTTGGTCTGCTGCGAGTGGATATAGGCTGCGAGGTTACTGATCTGCTCGCCTGAGAAAGGGAAGGCAGGCATACCTTTTTCCGTGCGCCCATGCAGAACCACGTCGCCGATCTTATCGCCGCCCACGTCAGCAGTCACCAGCTTGGAACGGGTAAGATCAGGGCCCGTTTCACCGCCGCCCGCATCGCGTCCGTGACAGAAAGCGCAGTTTTGCTGGAATAGTGCCCCACCCGCTTCGATGGCCTGGGGAGACGCCGTGGGTCCGGTCGCCGGCCCATGCGTGGGTCCAGCGTTCTGCGTCGTGGGCGTCGCCGGAGCCTGGGAAGCTGCATAAATGTGCAACTGCCGGCCCTGGTAAGCGGCGACCGCAGCAATGGCTGCCACCAACGCGAATTCCTTCAAGTTCTTCATACCGTTTGCCACCCTTATCCTCGCCCCCGAACACACTCTTCGTCTCATCCCGCGCCGGCTCACTTGCCGCCTGTGGCGCCCGTTACTTTCGCGTGGGATGCGGTGCTGCCCTCCGTCATGCCCAGCGTCCACTTGATCGCTTCAAAGTACATCTTTCGTATATCAGGATCTTCCCAGGCTTCTTCCGTGTGCCCGAGTGTGGAATAGAAAACCTTCCCTTTGCCATACATCTTGCTCCATGCCACGGGAAAATCATGATCTGCGCGATGAATGCGCGGGTTGTTCTCGTAATTCAGCTTGCTCGCATCCAGGCTCAGTAAAACGTTGACGTTGCTGCGCGACCAGTTTTTTGGCTGGTAGATCTCGTCGTACTTGGTGAACGCTTTCGGAAAATGGCGGGTCGCCGGAAAGTCCGGGTCCTCGGTAACGATCGGCGCGTTGAACGTCATCCAGGGATGTTGGTCGAAATAACCGCCGATCATTTCGCCGTATTCCGGCCAGGTGTAGTTCGTGTCCAGCGCTGCGTGTACCCCGACAAAGCCTTTTCCATCTTCCTTGATGAACGACAGTAAATCCTGCTTCTGACTCGCGTCCATGTCCAGTTCGCCGGTGGTGCTGGCGAAAATGACGGCATCGAAGTAGTTCAGATTTTTTACGTTCCGCTGCATATCCTTCTTGGTCAGCAGCTCCGTATCCGTGCGCAACATCGTGTCCCACAGCCCGCTCTCTTTGCCCAAGTCGTAAATAGCAGCCATTGCGGCGGAAACCGAGTTGTGTTCATAGCCCTTGGTCTCGCCGATGACGAGCACGTGTTTCAAGTGGATTTCTTTAGCGTGCGGCGCGGGAGCGACCAGGCCGCTGTTATTTTGGGCTCCGAGATTGCCGGTTTGCACTGCAAATTGTGCGCTCAGTAAAGCCAGGGGAAGGCAGAACCACTTCTGAAATGAACCCACGAAATCTCCTCACGCGCCGGCAAAAAGCATAATTTTGCCCGGAGAGAAGTTTATTGGGGAATTCACGGAGACGCAATGTGGGAGGGCTGGTGTCACGGCGCATCTCGGCATAGGAGCGAGGCTGGCTGCGCTCTTTTGACCACCCTCCGGCAAATGCACTAGAGTTTCGGATCATGAGACGAGTTCTATCCTTCGCACTGGCGTTGGCCGCAACCGGGCCCTTACATGCACAAGCGGTCAAACGTCCTGCCATCACCGGGATCGCTTTTGCTCGCTTCTACACCACGGACTCCACAGCAGCCCAAAGGTTCTACGGAGACACACTCGGCTACCAGCGCCATGAGGCGGGCAGCACCTGGACGTACCCGGTAAACAGCAGCCAGTGGATTGAGGTGTTGACCTCGCCGGCCCCACCCAAGGCCAACGTTCGGATGGCGGCTGTCGCCTTTACCACCCGCAATGCCGCCGCGCTTGAGCGGTACCTGGCGGCCCACGGAGTGAAGCCAGAAATACCCCTCAAGGCCGGCCAATTCGCGGTGCGCGATCCCGAGGGAAACCTGGTGTATTTCGTACAGAGCGGCAGCAATAAAAAGATCGCTCAGGCGCCACCTTCGCCGAACTCCACCAGCAAAAGGGTCATCCACGTCGGCTTCATCGTTCAGGATGCCGCTAAAGAAGATGCTTTCTGGAAGGAATTGCTGGGTTTCCACCCTTATTGGCATGGTGGGAAAACGGACGATCGTGTCGATTGGTCGAGCCTTCAGGTCCCTGATGGCACTGACTGGCTGGAATATATGTTGAACATCCCGGCGGATCCGCCGCTCAAGCAAGCCGGCGTCGAAGATCACTTTTCGCTTGGGGTGGCGCACATGCCCGACGCGGTCGCGGCGCTCCAGCGTAACAAGTGTGAAGGCCCCAACTGCGCCAAAACCCAGATTGGCCGCGACGGCAAGGTGCAGCTCAATCTCTTTGACCCAGACCTGACCCGGGTGGAATTTATGGAGTTTACCGCGGTAAAGGAGCCCTGCTGCTCACCCTTTACAGGGAAGAGTCCCGGGCCGGTAGAAGATAAGTAGGGGGCGTGTTTGAATACCGTTACGCCAGCGCTTCTCAAGAACAGGGCCTGGGGATTGGGCTTGCCAGGTGCCACACAACCCTCTAGCCCGCACTTCTCACAGTCTGTACCGTGACGAATGACGGGTGCCCCACATCTCGCTCGTTTTTCGCGAGATGTGGGAT
>CAZZVD010000129.1:0-14217 GCA_964657465.1 uncultured Acetobacteraceae bacterium
GGTGGGGCACCCGTCCAGGGAGCAGGGCATCGTGGTCGCATCCGTAATTCGTGGTGACACACAAAAAGGTGCGTATTAGCGAGAGAAGCGGGATAAGGGTTTGAGAAGCCAGCCGGGAAACTAGCCAAGCTCAGGAACACGGTCACTGATATGTCCCATCTTCTCCCGCTTCACCTGGACATACTTCTCAAACGAATCCAGCGGCTCAACCTCCGCAGATATACGCTCCACCACACCAATCCCGATGGACTCCAACGCCTCCACCTTATCCGGATTATTCGTAATCAACCTCACCGAAGGAACCTCAAGCAACTTCAAAATCTCCGCCGGCAACTCAAACTCGCGACAATCCGGCTTATACCCAAGCCGCACATTCGCCTCCACCGTATCCAACCCCTGGTCCTGTAACTCATAAGCCCGCAGCTTGGCCATCAACCCAATCCCCCGGCCCTCCTGCTGCTCATACAAAAGAATCCCCGCTCCCGCCTTGGCAATCAGCCGCATCGCCAACTCCAACTGCAAACGGCAATCGCAACGCAGCGAATGAAACACATCCCCCGTAAGGCACTGCGAATGGATCCGCACCACCGGCGGCCCGTTATGAATGTCGCCCATCACCAGCGCAACGGCTGCTTCGATCTTGCTATGTACTGGCGCTGTCCCTGGTCTGCAGGGCTCCGGATCAATCCGTGTCCCTTCAAAGCCGAGAATGCGGAACTGTCCCCAACGCGTGGGGAAGTCGGCATCCGCCACCTTCTTTACGTCTTGCAATGGCATATACATTAATTAGAGTCTTTCCGCCGCCTTGTGTCCAGCAGTGCCCAGCCTGCCGGCCAACCCATTGGCGTAGAGTAAAAGCGTGATTGAGCCCAAGGTCGTCCTCGTCTCGTTGCTCATCAAGCTCGGCGTCGCCGCGGCCGTCTCGGCTATCACCGCCCGCGCATTAACCTTCCAGCGTCTGCTCTTCGCCGAGCGGCGCAACACCGCGCAAACCGTCGGCCTCCTCGCCTTCCTCTGCATCCCCCTGACCCTCGGCGTCTGGATCCGCTTCATCGTGCCCAACTTCTACGCCGCGGATATCGGCTTCGAAACCGTTATCATCCTCGGCATCCTGCTGGGACCCTGGTCAGCGCTCCTGGGCGGCGCCGTCCTCTCGGTGCCCGCAATGCTCCACCACGAATATCTGACCCTGCCCTTTCTGCTGGCGGTCGCCATCGTCTCGGGCCTCTACGGGCGCGCCGTCGAGCCGGAAGAAGTCTGGTCCTTCTCCCCCTTCGTCGATCTGAGTATCTACCGCTGGGTGCGCCGCAACCTGCTGGAACCGCGCTTCGATCGACAGATCCTGCTCTTGATGCTGATCGCCGGCATGCAAATGGTGCGCATGTGGTTAGCCAGCCTCTACCCCGGCCGGCTCTTCAGCCTGGACTCGCACCGCTGGGGAGTCAAACTCGCCGTCTGCGTCTGCCCCGCCGTGGTCGTCGCCATCCCGCTGAAGATCTGGAACGCCAGCCGCATCGAACTCAAGCTCAAGGAACAAAAGCAGCTCGTGCTCGAAGCCCGCTTCGACGCACTGCAGCGCCAGATCAACCCCCACTTCCTGTTCAACACCCTCAACTCCATCGCCTCGCTGGTGCGCTTTCGGCCGGAGATGGCGCGGGAAATGATCGTGCAGCTGGGCAACATACTCCGCGCGCTGCTCAAGGATCACGACTCCTACGTACCCTTCCGCGAAGAACTGACCTTCACCGACGACTACCTGGGCATCGAGGTAGTGCGCTTCGGCGCGGAAAAGCTCTGCGTTGTAAAAGAAATCGATCCCGCCACATTGGAACTGTTAGTGCCCTGCATGCTCCTGCAGCCGCTGATCGAGAACAGCATCAAGCATGGCCTGGAGCCGCGCCTGCAGGGTGGCACCATCGTGCTGCGCAGCCGCATCGTGGGCGACAAGATGGTAGTCGAGGTGGAAGACGACGGCGTCGGCATGGTGGAAGGGCGCGCCCGCGAGGTCGGCTTCGCCAGCCGCGGCGCCGGCATCGGCATGCGCAATGTGCGTGAACGGCTGGAAGTGCTCTACGGCGACCGTGCCCGCTTTGAAGTATTCAGCCGCCCGGGTCGCGGAACCCGCGTCACGCTGGAGATCCCCATCGCCCCCAACGTACTTGTGTTGGCCGATCAGACGTCGGCCCGAGCCAGCACGCGTTCGTAATAACGTTCGTATTCCGGGATGATGCGCGAAGCACAGTAATGATCCTGCGCGAAGCGTCTGCCCGCGTCGGCCATCGCCGTCAACCGCTCTGGATCGCTCAGCAGCTCCAGCGCGCCGGCCGCCATGGCATCCACATCTCCCACCGCGAACAGCCGGCCGGTCACACCATCGGTGATCAGTTCGGGCACGCCGCCGACGCGGGTAGCGATGGTCGGCACTTTGCACGCCATGGCTTCGAGCGCAGCCAGGCCAAACGACTCCATCTCGCTGGGCATCAGCATCAGGTCGGCCACGGGCAACAGCTCATGCACCCGCTCCTGCTTGCCCAGAAACTGCACCCGGTGCTGCAGGCCTTTGCTATTCACCAGGTATTCCGCAGACGAGCGTTCCGGCCCGTCGCCTACCAGCAACAGCCGGGCCGGCATCACTTCGGCGACGCGGGCAAACACCTGGATGGCGTCGAGCATGCGCTTGACCGGGCGGAAGTTCGAAAGGTGCAGCAATATCTTTTCGTCCGGGTCGGCAAAGCGAGCGCGTGCGGCAGGCCGCCCTTCGCCCAGCGGCTTGTATTCATCACAATTCACAAAGTTGGGAATCACCTCAATCGGACGAAGGATGCCGAACGCCTCCACCGTCTTTTCCCGCAGGTAATTGGAGATGGACGTGACCCCATCGCTCTCTTCAATCCCAAACCGCGTGATCGGCAGGTACGAGCGATCGAGCCCGACCAGGGTGATGTCGGTGCCGTGCAGCGTCGTCACAAACGGAAGATGTTTACGCCGCGCCAGCATTTGCCGCGCCAGCAGCGCGCACACCGAGTGGGGAATGGCGTAGTGCACGTGGAGTAGATCAAGCTCGTAGTATTCGGCCACTTCGGACATGCGCGTAGCCAGCGCCAGATCGTACGGAGGGTATTCGAACAGCGGATAGTTCGAGACCGGGACCTCGTGATAGAAGATTCCCTGTTCGCGGCCGGTGAGGCGAAACGGTTGGGAATAGGTAATGAAGTGAATCTGGTGCCCGCGTGCAGCGAGTTCAATGCCCAATTCCGTGGCCACAACGCCACTGCCTCCGTAAGTCGGATAGCAAGTGATGCCGATCTTCATACTGCGCTCTCCACTGATCTTTCCTAAGCCGCAAGTCATCGTATAGCACGGCAGGGGAGGCAGTTCTCTTGCTGTCCGGGTAAAAGCATTCGAAAGGGCTTCGCCCTGGCTTGTTCAACCCACGCACGCGGAACTCCGCGAGCATGGGGCACCCGTCCAGGGAGTAGGGCGTTGTCATTTACCTTTTGGTTCGTTCCACGACCAGCTACCAAGCCCAGATAAATGAGAATACTCTAACCCCTGGAAGTGAGTCTCTCTACCGGACTCAACAAACCACCACAATGCCCTAATCCCTGGAAGTGAGTCTCTCTACCGGACTCAACAAACCACCACAATGCCCTAATCCCTGGACGGGTGCCCCATGCTCGCGGAGTTCCGCGTGCGTGGGTTGAACAAGCCAGGGCGAAGCCCTTTCGAATGCTTTTAAAGAACTCTTCACATTGCGTCACGCAAACGATGAAAATCCGTCAACACCAACGCAGAATCCCGCCGCAACACCTCCGGAACCACCTTCAACAACGCCGCACGCTCCACCTCACGCGAACCCCGCAACCGCGTCCGCGCCTTCTGCAACTCGGCATCGTTGTACCCCGGATGACACACCAGCTCCCATGTCCCTTCCGGCACCGCCTGCAGAATCGACCTCAACTTGCGCTGATCGAGAATGCCGGTGGCCAGCACGCCCAGCGCGCCGTCCGTCGTGCACATGCCATACTCCGCGACTACCTTGTGCCACCGCCGCCGCTGCGTATTAATCGCCCGTACCTGGAACCGCCGCCACGCACCCGCCGGCTGCGTCGCCCGCCGGCTCCACACCGGCTCAAACGGATTACGCACACACCGCACCCCACAATGTTGCGCGGCACGCAGAATCGGCGCCAGCGCCCGGGGAAACGCATGCACATGCTTATGCGAATCGACATGGCTCACCGTAAAACCACTCGACTGGATGCGGCGAATCTGGGCGATGGCCTCCGCCTGAATATCCTTCTCGCGAATACGCCCGCGCATTAAATCACGAACAAAACTTGCCACCGTGGGCCGCAGCAAAGTGGAAGAAGGTCGCAACGGATCGAGCAGGGAAGGCACCTCGTCCGGATGCAGGTAGGGCGAGCCATCAATCAGCACCACGTGACATCCGACCGCCAACGAAGGCTGCAGAAACGCAGCATGCACCGCCTGCGCAAAATAGGGCCCGTTCGCCATCAGCGTAGCGGAGGTGAGGACGCCGGCTCGCTGCAATTCCATCACCGCGCGGTTAACGCCGGGCGCGAGACCAAAGTCGTCTGCGTTGATAATCAGGCGCTTCACTGCCGGTAGTGTAACAAGCGACCGATTCCTGCTCCCCGCATCGAAGGCAGCAAACGAGGATGGCCTGCAAATGACGCACTCTCGCGGAGATGCTCACAGCATCGCAACAAGCAGGCGCTACAATTGGTTGTCCGAGGGATACCCCACTCATGTCAGCAGGATGGAGACAGCGTACACGGCCCGGCCCAGCCGCCTATGCAGGGCTGCTCCTGCTCAGCAGCCTGGCGCACGTCGCATGGGCTGCGCCCCGCGACAGCATCGTCTACCAGACGCCCACCACCTTCTCGCCCCAGTCGGGGCCGGCCCACCTGATTCATAATTTGTCGCTGTTCGTGATCCAAATTACCGGCGCAATCTTTATCGTCGTCACGGCGCTCTGGTTGTACGTCATCATTCGCTTCCGCCAGCGGGATGAGAACGACGACAGCGAACCACCCCAGGTCTACGGCAGTACGCAAATCGAATTGGCGTGGACCGTGATCCCCGTCCTGATCGTGGTCGTGCTGTTCCTCACCACCGCGCGCATCCTCTTCGCCATCCAGGATCAGAAGATGCCGCCCACCGCCATGCAGGCCGAAGTCGTGGGGCATCAGTACTGGTGGGAGTTTCGTTATCCCGCATACGGCTTTACCACTGCCGGTGAATTGCATGTGCCGGTGAGCACAGAAAAATCCCCAACCGTCACCTCCCTGAAATTGCTCTCGGCAGACGTCGACCACAGCTTCTGGGTACCCGCGCTGTTCGGCAAAATCGATTCCATTCCCAACAAGGTAAACAGCATGTGGTTCAATCCCGAAAAGGTCGGGATGTTTGTCGGCCAGTGTTCCCAGTTCTGCGGAGTGGAACACGCCAAAATGCTGGTGCGTGTCTACGTGCAGACTCCGCAGGATTTCGCCGCCTGGGTAAAGAATCAACAGCATCCCGCCGTGCAGGACCCGGCAACCGCCGAAGGCAGAAAAGTGTTTGCTGCCCGCGCCTGCGTAAACTGCCACGTGATTCGCGGCACCGACGCCCAGGGCAAGTTTGGTCCCGACCTCACCCACCTGATGAGCCGGGATACCATCGCCTCCGGCGCCGCCAACAACACCGTGGATGACCTCAAGCTCTGGATCAGGGATCCCGACTACATCAAGCCCGGCTGCCAGATGCCATCCATGCATTTGAGCGACGACGAAACCAACCAGATCGTGGCCTATCTTTCTACGTTGAAATAAGGAGCTGTCGGCATGGCTGATTCGACGCTACCCCTGGGGGGCGCTATTGATGTAACGCCTCGGGGTGAGACCTACCACACCTGGCTCGACGTCGTGCAGGATTGGGTCACCACCGTCGATCACAAAAAGATCGGCCTCATGTACATCGCCTACGCTTTGATTTTTCTTCTGGTGGGTGGCGTAGAGGCCATGCTGATCCGCATCCAGTTGGCCGTGCCGCACAACGACTTTCTCTCGCCCGAAGTCTATAACCGCATCTTCACCATGCACGGCACCACCATGGTCTTTCTCATGGGCATGCCCCTGATCGTCGGATTCGCCAATTACCTCATCCCGCTGATGATCGGCGCGCGCGACATGGCGTTCCCGCGCTTGAATGCATTCTCCTTCTGGATGACCGCCATGGGCGGCATGTTCCTGTACTACAGCTTCATTGGCGGCGTGGGCCTGCAGGGCGCCGGCAGCGCGCCCGACATTACCTGGTGGGGGTATGCGCCCCTGACCGAACGCGCCTTCAGCCGCGGCCACAGTACCGACTACTGGGCGCTGGCCCTGATCGTCTCCGGCTTCGGCACCATCGGCGCCGCGGTCAACATCATCGCCACCACTCTCTGCATGCGCTGCAAAGGCATGACACTGTTGCGCATGCCGCTGCTGGTCTGGCTCAACCTGGTGGTGGCCGGCTTGATCCTGGTGGCCATCAGCCCGCTCACCGCCGCGCAGATCATGCTGTTGATCGATCGCTATCTCGGCGGCCACTTCTTCGATTCACAGGCAGGCGGCGCCCCGGTTCTGTGGATGCACTTCTTCTGGATCTTCGGCCATCCCGAGGTCTACGTCCTGGTGCTGCCCGCATTCGCCATCGCCAACGAAGTCATCCCGGTCTTCTCCCGCAAAGCCATCTTCGGTTACCCGGCCATGGTGGCCGCATCGGCCGGCATCGGCATCATCAGCCTGAGCGTCTGGGCCCACCACATGTTCACCATCGGCATGAGCTCCGCCGGCAATGCCTTCTTCGTGCTCTCGACCGGCATGGTCGGCGTACCCACAGGCATCAAAATCTTCAACTGGCTCGCCACCATGTGGGGCGGCAAAATACGCTTCGCCACACCCATGCTCTTTTGCACTGCCTTCCTGGTGCAGTTCCTGGTCGCCGGACTCACCGGCATCATGCTCTCGATCGCCCCCTGGAACTGGCAGCTGCACAACTCGTACTTCGTGGTCGCGCACTTCCACTACGTGCTGGTGGGCGCCATCGTCTTCTGCTTCTTCGCCGGCTTCTACTACTGGTTCCCCAAGATGACCGGCAGAATGTTGAACGAACGCATGGGCGTCTGGCACTTCTGGCTTTTTGTCATCGGCTTCCATCTGACGTTTGACTTCATGCACATACCGGGCCTGCTCGGCATGCCGCGGCAGATCTACACCTACGAACCAGGACGAGGCTGGGATGGCTGGAACATGATCGTCTCTGCGGGAGGACTCATCCAGGCGATCGCGACCCTGCTCTTCGTCTACAACATGGTCTACTCCTACTTCAAAGGGGAGAAGGCCGGACCTGATCCCTGGGATGGCTGGACGCTGGAATGGGCCACCGCCTCCCCACCCCCGGTCTACAACTTCGCCGTGGAACCGGTCGTCAGCAGCCGCCGCCCCGTGTGGGATCTAAAGCATCCCGAAGATCCCGACTCGCGCTACGAATGAGAAAGATGAGCATGAGGGAGCCAACACAATGAGCACCAGCACCGTGCCCCTGACGCATGGCGCCGAAGGCCACGAGTGGGTCCTGCCCGACCGCGGCATCGTCGGCATGCTGTCGCTCATCATCGCCGAATCGGCGATCTTCACCATCTTTGTGGTCGCGTACGTGTTCTATCTCGGCAGAAGCACCACTGGCCCGCAGCCCAGCCAGGTGCTGGAGCTGCCCATCTTCAACACTGTCTGCCTGCTCTCCAGCAGCCTCACTCTCTGGATTGCCGAACGCGCCCTCAAGCGCAGCGCAATGGCTGCCTTCAACCTGTGGTGGGCACTCACAGTCCTGCTAGCCGCCATCTTTCTCGGCGGCACCGCGAGGGAGTGGCACAAGCTGATCTATCACGATGGCCTGACGATCAGCACCAACCTGTTCGGCACTACCTTCTACTCGCTGGTTGGCTTACACGCCACCCACGTCATCATCGGGCTGACCATGTTGCTGATCGTGCTGATCTTCGGCTTGACGGGACATCTCAAACCCACCCATGGAAGGCACCTGGAAGTATTGTCACTCTACTGGCACTTCGTCGATGCCGTCTGGGTAGTCGTCTTTACTGTTGTCTACGTAATCGGCCGATGAGGAAACGAAATCGTGACTGAGCCCGTGACTGAGCCTCAACAACCAACCGATGTGTCGCACGAGCTGGTGGAGATGCCTGCCTCCACCGCCTGGCCCGTCGTTCTCGCGCTGGGCCTGACCTTTACGGCTGCCGGCCTGGTCACGAATGAAGGCATCAGCCTGCTGGGCATCGTGCTGGTGGTGGCGGGTTGCCTGGGATGGTTTCGCGAGGTGTTGCCCCACCAGCACCACATCATGATCCCGGTCAAGGTAGAGAAGTTCACCTTCACCACGAAGCGTAAACGGCTCGTCCGCCTGCATGTGGAGGAGAGCCACCGCGCCCGCCTGCCAGTGCACACCCCTTCCGTAATGGCCGGCATGAAGGGCGGCATCGCCGGTGGCGCCGCCATGGTGGTGCCCGCGCTGCTCTACGGCCTGATCCGTTACCACAGCATCTGGTACGCCGTGAACCTGCTCGGCGGCGCCGGCGTGGCCGGCTGGGCCAATCCCACCATGGCCGAGATCACCCACTTTCGCTTGAGCGCCCTGATCACCGCAACCATCATCCACGCGGCCGGTTCGGTGTTGGTCGGCCTCTTGTATGGAGCCATGCTCCCCATGCTGCCCCGGCATCCGATCGTGCTCGGCGGCATCATCGCCCCATTGCTGTGGACCGGCGTACTCCACGCCACGCTGGGCCTGATCAATCCCTACCTCGACGCCCGTATCGACTGGTGGTGGTTCGTGGCTTCGCAGGTGACGTTCGGGCTGGTGGCCGGTCTGGTCGTGGCCAGGCAAGCCCACATCTACACCGAGCAGTTCCTGCCCTTCGCGGCACGCATCGGTCTGGAAACGCCGGGCATGATGGAAGAGCGCCGTGGGGAGGACGACCCCCGGTGAACACTGCGCCGCGCATAAGTAACCGTTACAGATCGCGATGGCGGCAAGCCGGCCTGCTCGGCGCCGGCTTGTTGAGCGTTGCCTCCTTGCTCGTCCTCGGCTGCGGATCGCTCCCCGGCAAACCGAAGCCGGGCCCGGAAGTGCCCAGGCCGGATTCGATCATGGATTTCGCCAGCCTCTACCGGGAGAATTGCCGTGCCTGCCATGGTGACAACGGCGTCAACGGACCCTCCTACCCGCTGGCCAACCCCATGTACCAGGCGCTGGTCGATGACCAGACCCTCCACGCCATCGTGGCCAACGGGCTGCCGGGCACGCTCATGCCCGGCTTCGGCGGAGGTGGCGGCCTGACCGATCCTCAGGTGAACGCCGTGGTCAGGGGCATGCGCGCCGCCTGGTCCAAACCCGATGCGCTTGCCGGCGCCAATCCGCCACCCTACCGCGCAACGAAGACGGCCAACCCGCAGCATGGTGGGGAGGTCTACGCGACCTACTGCGCTGGCTGTCACGGCGCTCCCAATTCCACCGCGAAAAGCAAAGCCGGATCCATCACTGATCCCACGTTCCTCGCCCTGATCAGCGATCAGGGCCTGCGCACACTCGTGATCGCCGGCCGCCCGGATATCGGCCAACCCGACTGGCGCAACGATCGCCCCGGCCACCCCATGACCGATCAGGAAATCACCGACGTGATCGGCTGGCTCGCCGGCAAACGGCCCGGCGCCTCGGGCACAACCCCCAAATCAACCGGAGGCACGGGACGATGAGTAACGTAACCAACATAAGCCGGCGGCGCTGGATCCTGATGACGATCGGGGTCGCCCTCAACGGCGCCGTGGCCCTGCTGATCGCCACCCCCGTCGTCGGTTACCTGCTCGGCCCGATCCGCAAAAATGGCCGCTACGATGCATGGATCGATCTGGGAGACCTCAACCAATATCCCGTGGGGCAGACCCGGCTCGCCACCTTCCTCAACCCCAACAGCGAGCCCTGGGATGGAGACACCGCCAAAACAGCCTGTTGGGTGCGCCGCACCGCGGCACAGCAGTTCCAGGTGTTCGCCATCAACTGCGCCCACCTCGGCTGCCCCGTCCGCTGGTTCCCGCAATCGGAACTGTTCATGTGCCCCTGCCACGGTGGCGTGTACTACGCCGACGGTTCGCGGGCTGCCGGCCCGCCCCCCCGTGGCATGTTCGAGTACACATACAAAGTGCAAAACGGAAAATTGATGATCGAAGGGGGGCAGATGCCCACCCTCTCCACCAGCGCAGCCCTGCGCAAAGGAAGCTCCCCATGCATTGGTTAGTGCAGACCTATGAATGGTTCGAGCGCCGCCTCAAGCTCGAAGGCGCCGTCAAGGATGTGGCCCTGCATGCCGTGCCGCGCAGCACCGCCAGCTGGTGGTATGTGTTCGGCAGCGCCAGCTTCGTTCTCTTACTGTTACAAATCGCTACCGGCATCCTGTTGGCCATCGTGTATGTGCCATCGGCCGCCAACGCCTGGAACAGCCTGCAGGTGCTGAACCACCAGTTGCCGCTCGGCTGGTTCCTCCGCGCCATGCACGGCTGGGGATCCAACTTCATGGTGGCCGTCGTGCTCATCCACATGATGCAGGTGTTCCTGTTCGGCGCCTACAAGTTTCCCCGGGAGTTGACCTGGATCCTGGGTGTGTTCCTGCTGTTGCTGACCCTGGGCATGGCGTTCACCGGCCAGGTGATGCGGTTCGATCAGGATGCGTACTGGGGCCTGGGCATCGGCGCGTCCATCGTCAGCCGCGTGCCGCTCATCGGCGGTGCCCTGGTGAATCTATTGCTGGGTGGCCCTATCATCGCCGGCCCAACCCTGACCCGCTTCTTCGCCCTGCATGTCTTCGTCATCCCCGGCCTGATGCTGGCGTTAACCGGCCTGCATGTCTGGATGGTGATTGCCCTGGGCATCAACGAGTGGCCCATGCCCGGCCGCATCGTCAAGCGCAGCACCTATGTGCAGGAGTACAACGAACTCGCCCACAAGGACGGTATCCCGTTCGTCCCCGGCGGCCTGTGGAAAGACCTCATGTTCTCCGCGGCCCTGCTGCTCGCGGTCGCCATGTGCGCCCTGTTCATCGGACCGTTTGGCCCCACCGGCATTCCCGATCCCACCATCATCCAAACCGTGCCCAAGCCGGACTACTTCTTCCTCTGGCTCTACACCATCCTGTCGTTTCTCCCGGAGAATCTGGAGACGCCTTTCATCCTCTTCGTTCCAGCGCTGGCCATCGGCTTTCTCCTGGCCCTGCCCCTCTTTGCCGGGGAAGGAGAAAAGCACTGGAGCCGACGTCCCATCGCGGTCCTGTCACTCACCTCGCTCGCGGTATTCTTTGCCGTCTGCCAGCACCTCGGCACCTACACCCCCTGGAGCCCCAAGATGCAGGCCTGGAGTGGAGACGCCGTGCCCGTGCGCTACGTGCAGGCAGCCACACCCCTCGGCCACCAGGGGCAGATCGTCTTTCAGGACAAGCAATGCCGCAACTGCCACATGCTCGGCGGCCAGGGGGGCCAGCGTGGACCGGCACTCGATGATGTCGCCACCCGGCTCACCTACGATCAGCTGGTACGCCAGGTATTGCAGGGAGGCGGCAACATGCCCGCTTACGGCAAAAATCTGTCACCCGCCGAAGTGACCGCGCTGGTTAGCTTCCTCGAAACATTGCACCCTGCCGGCCAACGGCCCGCCATGGATCTTAACCAGCAGAACTCACAAAGCGGTGAGCTTGTGCCCGGTCAGTAGGGCCGGTTCATGACGCCCACCGTCTCGCAAGCTGCCTGGAGCTCGTGGACCCTGCCGTTCTGGTCCACCGCAGCCCTGCTGGCCACCGGGTTGCTCTACGTGCGCGGTTGGCAGCGCATTCGCCAGACGCGGCCAGCGCTCTTTCCCGCGTGGCGCCTGGGATGCTTTCTCGCCGGTCTCTTCAGCCTGTGGCTGGCGATTGCCTCGCCGCTCGATACCCTCGACAGTCTCTTGCTGGTCGCGCATATGGCACAGCATCTGATACTGATGTCGGTAGCGCCGCCCTTGCTGCTGCTGGGAGCGCCCGCCGTGCCCCTGCTGCGCGCTCTGCCGCGCTCCGCCCTGCGCGAGGGCCTGGGGCCGTTCTTTCGCAGCCCTGGGCTGCACCGCGCTTTCCGCGAGCTCACCCATCCCGTCTTCGCCTGGCTGGCGATGAACGTAGCCTACCTCGCCTGGCACGTGCCTGCCGCGTATGACTTCGCCCTGCGCTCTCCTTTCTGGCACGGCGTGGAGCACGCCTGCTTCCTGGGAACGTCGTTACTCTTCTGGTTTGTGGTCATCCAGCCCTGGCCCAGCGTGGCCCGTGGTTCCCGCTGGGTCGTATTGCCCTATCTGGTCGGTGCGGATCTGGTGAATACGGCCCTGGCCGGGTTTCTGACATTTGGCGGCCGTGTCGTGTATCCGAGCTATGAGGCTGCGCCGAGACTGTTCGGCATCTCTGCTCTGGGCGATCAGGCCGCGGCGGGCGCGCTGATGTGGGTGCTTGGTTCCATCTTCTTCCTGCTGCCGCTGGTGGTGATTGCAATCCAGTTGCTCTCGCCAAAGTCGCAGCGGGTGATTCCTTTTGCCACTGCCACGGTGGCGAGTAGCTTAAGGCCCATTGCGCCGCGATCTTCGTCCGGCCGGTTGGACCTGCTGCGCCTGCCGCTCATCGGATCCCTGCTGCGGGCACGCTACGGGAGAATGGCCCTGCAGAGCATCGCCTTCCTGCTTGCCGTGCTAGTGATCGCGGATGGCTTCAAGGGCCGCCCCATGGGCGCGATGAACCTGGCCGGCGTGCTGCCCTGGACCTATGTGCGCGCACTCGGGGTGATCGGCCTGCTGGTCTTTGGCAACATCTTCTGTATGTCGTGCCCGTTCATGTTGCCGCGCGAGCTTGGCCACCGGCTTGGCCTGGCGCGTTTTACCTGGCCGCGCCGCCTGCGCAACAAGTGGATGGCCCTGGCGCTCATGGCCGCGTTCTTCTGGTCGTATGAAGCCTTCGCTCTCTGGGATCACCCCATGCGCACGGCGTGGCTGTTGATCGCCTATTTTGCTGCCGCCTTTGCTGTCGATACTGTCTTCCGCGGCGCCAGCTTCTGCAAGTATGTATGCCCGCTGGGCCAGTTCAACTTCGCCGCCTCCTTGCTGTCTCCTTTCACCCTGCAAGCGCGCAGCAAGAGCACCTGTGGCGCTTGCACCACGCATGACTGCATAGCAGGGAACCAGCAGCACCGTGGTTGTGAGTTGCAGTTGTACATGCCGCAGAAGGCAGGGAACATGGACTGCACCCTCTGTATGGACTGCGTCAAAGCCTGCCCGCACGACAACATCGGCTTGTTTGCCTTGTCTCCGTTGGCCGATCTGCAAACTGACCCGGTGCGTTCGTCACTCGGCAGATTTTCTGCGCGCGTCGATGTCGCAAGCCTTACGCTGCTGGTAGTGCTGAGCGCCTTCGTGAACGCAGCCGTGATGGTGACGGAGCATTGGCTGCTTGCCATCGCCGCGTCGGTTGCATTGTTGGCCGCACTGCTGCTGGGCGCGTGCTCGCTAGGTACGCGTGCAGGCCACTCCCCACGCGAAACCTTCTGCCGCCTTTCCCTGGCGCTGTTGCCGTTGGGTATCGCCATGTGGGCAGCGCATCTGCTGTTTCATTTGCTTAGCGCATGGGGAAGCCTGGGCCCTGCGGTTCGGCAGGCTGCGATCGACTTAGGCGTGCACGCTCTCCGGCCGCCCACCTGGGTAGCCGCTCTGCCGCTGTTAGATCCCAATCACACGCTGTCGTTGCAGCTTTTCCTGCTGGACCTGGGACTGCTATTGACCTTGTACCTGGGCTGGCGGCTAGCCAGCCACTGGGGGCTCCGGGTAAGCACCGCTGTCCGCTCGCTCTGGCCCTGGGCACTGACCGTGGCGGTGGCCTATGCCGCGGGCATCTGGATCCTGCTCCAGCCCATGCAGATGCGCGGCATGCTGCATCCCTAGCGGGTCGGCGGATGCTGCCCCTTCTGTCATCCCGACCGGAGCGAAGCGTAGTGGAGGGATGACAAAGGGGAGAGGGGTTACTTCAACGAGCAGTCGCTGCCGAAAGGCGCACAGCAGATCCCTCCGCTACGCTTCGCTCCGGTCGGGATGACAAAG
>CAZZVD010000130.1:0-14154 GCA_964657465.1 uncultured Acetobacteraceae bacterium
TTCGTGGAAGGGGAAGGCGTGACGAACGCTGCTGGGCCCGCTCATTCCATCATTACCGGACCCCCTCCTGGCTTATTGCGGTCGAGCAGGAAGGACAGCGGAATCATCAAAATCGCGGCCGCGCACAACACGAAGAAAACATCCACGTAGGCCAGTGCCTGGGTCTGCGCCTGCAACTGGGTGTACAACTGCCCACGGGCCAACTCCAGGCTGTTGCTCTTCCCTACTGTTATATCGAAGGTATGGCGCAGGGCGTCGATCTGTTGCTGGTAGTTGCTGTTCGCCAGGGCCGTGTTCTTCGACAACTGGCTCTGATGCCATTGCGACCGCTCCGTCACCAGCGCGTTGGTCAGCGAGATAAGAATGCTGCCGCCGATATTGCGCGCGAAGTTGATCAATCCTGACACCTGGTTGTTCTTCTCCGGGGGCATGCCAAAGTAAGCCGCCGTGGTGACGGAGATAAACACAAACGGAATGGCGACGATCTGCAGCACGCGCAGTTTCGACGCAAAGCCAAAACTGATCAGCAGACTGATATGCGTGGCCGTGTAGTAGTAGCCAACAGCAAACAGCACAAACCCCATCGCGATCAGGTTGCGCGCCGGGAAGCGGCCGACCGCCTGCCCGGCCAGCGGCATGGCAATGATCAGCGCCAGTCCTCCTCCCGACAACGAAAGGCCGGCAACGGTCGCGGTGTACCCCAGCTGGTTTTGCAGAAACTGCGGCTGCAGCACCGTCGTCGCATTCAGCAAGCCGCCGGTCAGCAACATGAGAAAGGCGCACACCGCAAAATTCTTGAACTTGAACAGACGCAAGTCCATGATCGGCTTCTCAGCGTGAAACTCCCACAGGATCAGGGCGACAAACGAGATAATAAAGGTCGTTCCGAAGAAGATGATGAAGTTCGAGCCAAACCAGTTCTTCTCTTCGCCCTTATCCAGCGTGATCTGCAGAGCGCCCATCGCGATGACCAACAAGCCGACGCCGATATAGTCGATGCGAAACAAATTGGCCCGGTCCGACTTCTGGAACGGTGGATCTTCGACCAGCCGGTTGGTGAGAAATATGGCTAGTATGCCGACCGGAATGTTGATGTAGAAGATCCAATGCCAGGAGTAGTTATCCGTAATCCATCCGCCCAGTGTCGGCCCGATCGAGGGGGCCAGCACAGCCACCAATCCATAGAGCGAGAAGGCGAGGCCGCGTTTTGAAGGCTCAAAGGAATCGGCCATGATGGCCTGCGCCATGGGCTGCAATCCGCCACCGCCAGCGCCCTGAAACACGCGAAACAGCAGCAGCATCCCCAGCGTCGGCGCGATGCCGCACAAGAAAGAACTCACCGTGAAGATCACGATGCAGAGCATGAAGAAGTTCTTCCGTCCCACGACACTCGCCGCCCATGCGCCCATCGGCAGCACGATCGCGTTGGCCACCAGGTAAGACGTAAGCACCCAGGTGCTTTGATCGGCGCTGGCGCCCAGGCTGCCGGCTATGTGCGGCAGGGCGACGTTGGCAATGGAGGTATCAAGCACCTCCATGAAGGCAGCAAGTGCGACCGAGGCGGCGATGGCCCAGGGGTTTGCTTTGGGCTTCCAGGTGCTGGCTTCAGCCATGTATCTTCATGTCCCCTCGAATGCACTACGAGTCTGACCAATGCATGAAACTAATGCATGGAATAGATGCAAGAAGTAGATGCATCGACCCGCCGCCTGGTCGCGTTACTCGCAGGCTCGGGGAAAACTCAGGCGTATTTGCGAAGGAAAGGCAGCGTGCGCGCCAGGGCCTGCTGCGCCGCTTCCGGGTTGAACGTGTCGCGCATGTCGTTGTTGAATGCGTGCCCGGTGGGATAGCGATAAATCTCCACCTCCGGATGAGCGGCCTGCACCTTGTCCACATCCGATTGCGGGATGTGCTCGTCTTTCACGCCGAAGTGCAGCATCACCGGCACATGCGGGGTCTCCCCGGCAAAGTTCGCGATGTAGCCGCCGTAATACCCGACCGCCGCGGCGGGATGCAAACGCGTGGCGCTCAGCCAGGCCAGCGTGCCGCCGTAACAGTAGCCGACCACCACGGGCGGCTTGCCGGTCGCCTGCTGCAGATAGTGAATGGCGGCATCGATGTCTCTGACCGCATCGTCCATGTTGAGCTGGCGGGCCAGGCCCATGCCCTTCTGCATATCCTCCGGCGTGAAGCCGATGTCTACGTGCTTTTCCACACGATCGAAAATGGCTGGCGCGAGGGCGAGAAATCCTTCCGCCGCATAGCGATCGACGACCGAGCGGATGTGCTGGTTGACCCCAAAAATCTCCTGGATCACGACCAGGCCGCCCACTGGCTTCTCTGCGGGTTCGGCCAGATAGCCATCCAGGGAAAATCGATCACTCGCTTGCAACTGCACCTGCTTGCCCATTACCTCTCCTCTTTCCCTCTTTTGTTTCCTGATCCGTGTGCTCTGATGCGGTTGGGCGCGTTCAGGTTGAGGACCGTGCATTTACCGTTGCGGCGTCGTAGCGGGACCGGATGAACGGTCCAGTGCCCAGTAGCTGGCCCTGGCCACCACGCGCGCGCCCAGGTTGCGCGTGAGTTGTACATCCAGCACGTGCAGGCCCGGTGTTTGGTCGGTGGGGCGAAAGCTCAGCAGATAGCGATTGCGAGCATGCCCGGCGACTTCCTGAATGCGCGCCTCAAAGCCGCGCTCCGTCGTGAAAGGCGCATATTCACCACCGCTCATGGTGGCGATCTCCCTGGCGACGTTGGTGCGCACCGCCTGGATGGCCATCATCAGAGGAGTGAGCAGGTCGCCCACGCTCGCGCCCTCGCCGCCGTGCTTCAGATCATGCAGTAGCAGCGCCTTGGATGGCGAAAAGGAAACGCTCAGAACCAGCGTGTTGCTGATGCCGATCTGTTCGACCAGGCGCCGGGCGTCGACATCCCTGCTGCCGTGGTCGCGGGTCTCGCTGATCAGGAGCAGTACACGGCGGTAGTCCTTGGGCCGGTCTTCAAGCAGCTTCACCGAGAACCCCACCGTGTCGAGGATGGCAGCGCCGCCGTCGCCCGGTTCCACCCGCTGCAACTCGTGACCGAGGCGGTCGGCATCTCGCGTGAAAGGCACGATCAACTGCGGTTGGGAATCGAACGTTACGAACGCCGCTTCACTGACACCATCGCCCAGGAAAAGGCCGATCAACGGGGCGAGGCGATTGATCTTCTGGAACTCCAACGCGGCCATGCGGCCCTTTTCCACAGCGACCACGACGGAGACGGGCTCGGTGTCGAGGTCGTCATCCACGTGCAGGGCTTGCGGCACGCCGTTGTCGAGCAAGCGAAAGTCAGCTGGCCCAAGGCCGTAGACCACTTCCCCATGGGGCATCTGCACCAGCGTGGGCACGAGCACTTCGGAAGTGCCGACGCGCAGGGTGGGGATGCTGTCGGGCGGAATCGTTTGCTGCGCGGCTAAAAACGGGCACAGCGCGGCAAACAGTGCGGGATACAGGGTACGCTTCAAGGGGTTTGCCGGCCACGGGTTCCGTAATGCCTTGTCCACGCAAGAAAGCGCAGCAGCTGTCCTCTTTCTTTCCACAGGAAGAGCCAGAAGAAGGCGGCATTGATGGTATCGGCTTTACGCCCGGAATAAGTTTCTATACGCCACTTGAGATATTCGCTGCGCCAGGGCGTGAGCCGATGGCCGCGCGTGCTATTCCACAGAAAACGAAACGGCATGCCGGCTCCTTCCGCAAGTATAGCGGCTGGGGTCATCGTTCGCGGCACGCAAGGCCGCGATCAGCGAGCCTTACTTCTTGGGCTCCAGCATGTGCTCGATCACCTTGCGCGCTACGTCTTCGTTGCTCACATGGTAGGTGCCATCTTCCAGGGACTTTTTGATTTCGGCAATTCGTTTGCGGCGCGCTTCCTCGGCGGTGCCCTCCGGGCCATTGCCGTCATCCGGCGTGGGAGCCAGCGCGGGCGAACCGGTCGCCGCCACTGCTTTGCGTCGCTTCCGCGGATCGGGTTTCTCAGGGTTGACCATATCGGGAATAGGCTAGCATCCCCGGACGAAAATTTGGGATCGTTGGTAATCGCATGACGGCCGTCGTTGAGCGTGGACCCCACACGACCCCATTGCGGCTTGCACGGATCACTCGGAACGTTTTCGGGTAGAAGGGCGCTCGCGATTGCAAAGGATGCCCGGTTGCCTGTCCAAGCCGCTCCTCAGATTCAGTTGGTAAAGGTGAACCGGCAGTAGCATAGACGCTGATCGCGAGGAGAACATAACACGAGACATCATTCGCACTACCGAGGCGGCGCCCGCACCGTCTACCGACAGCCGTGCCGTGCGTGCCGCAGGTCTGGTATTTGTCTCAGGGACCGGCCCGTTTCATCTCACGACCGGGCAAATCGTTGGCGAGACGGTGCAGGAACAGACCCGGCAGTGCCTGGAGACTGGCGCCGCTATCCTTTCAAAATTAAAGCGGCCGGCACTACAAAGCGGCCGGCACTACGCGGGACCGGGTAGTGAGCCCAATGTCATTCTGCTTGAGGATCTGATTTTGCTCGGATGAACGAAGAATGGATTCGTTGGTTTCCGGCTGATCCACCGGCGCGCCAGGGAGCGAAACTGCCGGTCCGCGTCCCTGGTCTCAAGATCTCAATCGCAGCGATTGCCGAGGCGTAATCGTTTTGCGGCAGTCAGCAGAGGTTTTTGGGCAGCAGGGGGCGCCGCCCCGGTGATGCCTGGGCGACCGGGGCGGTGACCCTGCCGGCAGTTTTGCCTGCAGAGTGGGCGGGGATGCCCGGCGCGGTATCGGCTGCCACCACGTCGTGGCGCACAAAATCCGCGAGCCGGGCGCGCAGGTGCAGCACCGCCGAGGCATGAATTTGCGAGATCCGGGATTCAACCACCCCAAGAATCAATCCGATCTCCTTCATCGTGGTCTCTTCGTAGTAGTAGAGAGTCATGACCAGCCGCTCGCGCTCGGGCAACTCGCCGATGGCCTGCGTAAGGCGTTGGCGCAGCTCACCGTGCAGGAAGCGGAAGAGTGGGTCATCCTCCGGCCGATTCGGCAGGTAGACCAGTTCTTCCTCGCCCGAATCTTCGGAGCGCTCAGAGTGCAGCGTGCCGATCTCCAGGCCCTTCAGCTCGCCCAATAGCTGCTGGTATGCAGCAAGATCGATGTTCAGTTTTTGCGCGATCTCGACGTCGTTCGGCGCGCGGCCGAACTGTGCGGTGAGGGTTTGGATCGCCTGTTCGATAGCGCGGCCTTTGCGGCGTAGTTCGCGCGGGCTCCAGTCCAGCGTGCGCAGACTGTCGAGGATGGCGCCGCGAATACGGAACTGGGCGTAGCTGCGAAACTGAACCTGCTTCGATGGATCGAATTTACCGAACGCATCAAGCAGGCCAACAACGCCCGCACTATAAAGGTCTTCGATCGGCACGTGCTGCGGTAAACGTTCGTGGATGCGACGGGCAATAAAGCGCACGATCGGCAGATGCTCGACCATGAGTGTTTCCTGTTCCGGAGTGAGCAGATGGCGGCTGGGCCTGCCCGGAGTTTGCTCAACACTGCCCTCGCTTGCCGGCAGATCGATGGGCGGGCTGCCCCGTCTTTGCGTGGTGACGGCTTCCGCCTGCAAGGCGCCGCCCTGGGTGAAATTCCTGGGCTGCTGGATGAAACCTTCATCGGCCGGTTCGCGGGAGGTTTGCTGGTTGCGCCGGACCCGTTTTTGACCCTTGGCGGTCCCTGAAGCTGTACCTGAGCCTGCTGACTGCATACTCACCATCCGACCTGTGACTTGAAACCAAGAACGGTTATGACGCCAATGAGGGGAGCCACATGACGCGTGCGGGGACTTGGACTGCCACAGGCACGCACCCACGACAGCAGCGAAACGGGTGACTAATGACGGTAAACACAACGGCGACAAACGAAAGCGTTAATGGGGATATCGGCATTCCTGCGGAGAACTGCATGACGGGTATGGTTACTTTCTAGTGACATCCATCGAGCAGTGAATGGGGCGAGCACTGGATGGGAGTCACGGTTTAATTGCTCACCTCTAAAGTGCCTTGGCGCGACGGGGGAAGCAACGGGCCCGCAAGGAGAAAGCCATTCCTTGTATCGAAAAGGGAGCGCGCAGCAAACGCTGACTGGAATGGGAACCAAACTGTTACGCAGTGCGCGCGGCCCTGCCGGCGTAGCCAGCCGACCCGGCGGAAAAACTTTTTTACTGAGTTCGCTTTTTGTTCGCTACAATGAGGGGCATGTCGATAACCCGAAGACAGAAAGAAGTGGTCGACTTTATTAGCAGCTTCGTGCAACGGAATGGGTACTCTCCTTCCTTTGAAGAAATCGCACACGGGCTAAACCTGAAGTCATTGGCCACAGTGCACAAGCACGTCACCAACCTGCAGAAAAAGGGTTTGCTGCAGCGGGCGCATAATCGCAGCCGGTCCATTGACATTTTGCCGCCGAAGGGAAAAGCCAGGAGGTCTGACCGCTTGCCGCTGTTGGGACGGATCGCCGCGGGTCAGCCGGTCGAGGCCACGGAAACCAGCGAGAGCATCTCGCTGGGCGACATCATCGGCAACCGCGAAGTCTTCGCCCTGCAGGTAAGAGGCGATTCCATGCGCGACGAGCACATCATGGACGGGGATTATGTGCTGGTTGAGAGCACCGGCAGTGCGCGCCAGGGTGAGATCATCGTCGCGCTGGTGCGGGGCAGCGAGACTACCCTGAAGCGCTACTACATCGAAGGAAAGATGGTGCGGCTACAGCCTTCAAATGCAGAGATGGAGCCCATCTATGTGCCGCTCGCGCAGGTATCCATCCAGGGCCGGGTGTTGGGCATTCTGCGGAGCTACAGCTGATCCTGCTCCGCGATCACTGCATAAACGATCACCAGCCCTGCTAACGCAAAGGGCAGTACATCGAACAATCGGTCAGCCCCGCGCTCCCGTTCAGCAAAAAGCCCCGGCCTGAGCCGGGGCTTTTCTTCCAGACGGGTTGCAGGCCTACGCGTTGGCGCTGCCTGCCTCAACCGTGATCAGCTTACTGATGCTCTTGTCGATGGTGTCTTTGGGCACAAAGCCGACAATCTGCTCGGCGACTTTGCCGCCCTTGAAGAGCAGGAGAGCAGGAATGCCGCGTATGCCATAACGCATCGGTGTGGCGGAATTCCGATCCACATCCATTTTCATTACCTTGAGCTTGCCCAGATACTGGGTGGCTACTTCGTCGACGACGGGAGCCAAAGCTCTGCATGGTCCGCACCAGGCAGCCCAGAAATCGACCAGAACAGGCTGTTCAGATTGCAGAACCTCTTTCTCAAAATTCGCGTCGTTTACTTCTAATACCCCTGGTCCTGCCATGTTCCTCCTTCACCTAACCTGGCTGAGCATAGCATTCAGGCCGTAGTTAAGCACTGAAGAATGGATGCGCCGCCAGAGGAAAAGGTTCAACCAGCCTGCCTGGTCCTTTTAAGGGACATAGCTGGTACGGGCACCCTCCCGGCAGAGCGCGGCAGGCAGGATTTCCACCGGCGAAATGGGGGCGGCGAGGGCGGCAATGGCGTCGCGCAGCTTCTTGCCCGGCACCGGCTCGTCGGTCAGGATCAGGACCGCGGGACCCGCCCCACTGAGCGTCACAGACAGCACCCCGGGCGTGCCCGCCAGGGGCAACAGGGCGGGCAGCAGGGGGCAGATCTCCGTGCGGAACGGCTGGTGCAGGCGATCGCGAGTGGCGAGATGCATCAGGTCGGCGCGGCCAAGGGCGAAGGCGGCGGTGAGCAGGGCCACGTTTTGTACGCTGGCCACCACGTCTTGCCGAGGATAGGTTTTGGGCAACATGCCACGGGCCTTAGCGGTGGCGACCGGGTTCTCCGGCAGCACCAGGAAGGCGCGCCACTGGGGCGGCGGCGGGATCGACACCACCGCCAGCGGCTGAGCCGCTGCAGCAATGGTCATCCCTCCATGCCAGCAGGCGGCCACGTTGTCGGGATGGCCCTCGAGCTGGGCAGCCGCATCGAGGATCTTTTCCGCGTCCCAGTGCAGCTCGCCGAAGGTGGAAGCGAGGGCAACAGCGGCCAGACGCACCGCGGCAGACGAACCGCAGCCCATGCCGACGGGGATGCCGTTGCGCATGCGGATGGCCAGCGGCACCACCGGCCGCTGCTCCCGGTTCAGCACGGACTCATAGCTCTGCAGCAGGAGATTGCGGCTCAACCCGGCGCAGATGTTGCGGTTGCGGCCGGTGGCCTGGATAGAATAGCGAGCGGCGGGCGCGGCTTCTATCTCGAGAAAGAGCTCGAGGGCTAAAGCGATCGCGTCAAAACCGGGCCCCAGGTTGGCGGAGGTGGCGGGCAGCCTGATGTTCATGCGGAGATCATTTCTCGATCGCCGCCTCCAGCACCCGCAGCACGGCGTCGGGTGAGGCATCGAGGGAGAGGGTGGACCTGCGGCGCAGGGCGATCTCCGGCTCAAGGCCGGCGCTCTCCTGCGCGCTGAGCAGGGTTCCGCGATGGAAGTCGATGGTGAACTCCGAGTCCTTGAGGGTGTGGCCGGTAAGCAACAACACGACCAGTTCACCAGGCTGAATCCTGCCCTGATGCACCAGTTTGCGCAGGCCGGCGAGGGTTACAGCGGAGGCCGGCTCGCAGCCAATCCCCTCCTGGCCGATGTCTGCCTTGGCGATGGCGATTTCTGCTTCGCTGACCTGCTCGCAGTAGCCGCCGGTTTCGCGGATAATGCGGGCGGCCTTGCGCCACGAAGCCGGGTTGCCGATGCGGATCGCGGTGGCCCGCGTGGTCGCCTGCATGGGTGCGAGGTCCGCGCCGTTGCCGTTGAGCAGGTTCAGGTAGAGCGGGTTGGCGCCCTCCGCCTGCACCACGGTGATTTTCGGCACCTTGTTGCTCAGCCCGAGATGCATCATCTCCATAAACCCTTTGCCCAGGGCGGAACTATTGGCCAGGTTGCCGCCGGGCACGATGACGTGGTCGGGCACCCGCCAGTCGAGCTCTTCCGCAATCTCCAGCGCGGGCGTTTTCTGGCCTTCCAGCCGATATGGGTTCACCGAGTTGAGCAGGTATACCGGGGCACGGCGCACCACCTCCGCCAGCACTTTGACGCAACCGTCGAAGTCGGTATTGAGCTGACAGGTGACGGCCCCATAGTCAAGAGCCTGGGACAGCTTGGACCAGGAGATCTTGCCTTCGGGCAGGAGGACCAGGCTGTTCATGCGGGCGCGCGCCGCGTAGGCAGCCATCGCCGCTGAGGTGTTGCCGGTCGAAGCGCAGGCGACCCATTGGAAACCACGCTCCCGGGCTTGCGAAAGGGCCGCGGTCATCCCCGTGTCTTTGAAGGAGCCGGTCGGGTTCATGCCCTGGTGCTTGGCGTAGAGCTGCTCGATGCCGAGCGCTTCGGCGCTGCGCGGCAGACGGTACAGCGGGGTGTTGCCTTCGCGCAGGGTGATGGCTTCTTCCGGCCGGTGAAGGATGGGCAGCAGCTCGCGAAAACGCCAGACGCCGCTTTGGTCAATGGGCAGTCGGGACTGCAATCGTTCCTGCCAAAGCCAGCGCAGGGCGCCGGGATTGGGCATGCGGCGCGGCCCGGGTGCGGGGGCAGCATCGTGGCTCCACGAAGGGTATTCCACCTCGAGCAGTTCCCCGCAGCTGACGCAACGGAAATCCTTTTGCACCGTGTCCGGGGAGATCACGGCGCTGCAACCCACGCAGCGCAGTTGATGGGAAACTTCTTGCATGCTTTAAGCCTAGCCTAACAAACGGCCCGCTTCGGCGATGGCACCGCTGGAGGTACCCGGCAGCGAACGGTGCAAAGTCGTATGGGCTAAGCAGCCGTATCGTATACTTTCGCCATGTTGCTCTCCCCGCGCGAAGCCGCTCAGCGGCTGGGCATTTCGTATCCCACGATCAAGCAGTGGTTGTATCGCGGCAAGATCAAGGCTATGAAGACACCCGGCGGCCATTACCGTATTCCAGAATCGGAACTCGACAGCCTGCTGCACCTGGCCAAACGCCCGGAGACGCCCAAGCGCGTCATGCTCCGATCGCTGAGTGGGCGCAATCAGCTAACCGGCCGCGTCGTGGAGTTGAAGATCGATGGTCTGCTGGCGCAGGTGAAGCTCTCGATCGGTGGACAGATCATCACTTCGATCATTACCTCTGAGGCTGCGCGCGAGATGCAATTGCAGGTGGGCCAGACGGCCGCAGCGCTGATCAAGTCGACTGAGGTCATGGTGCTGCGTGTTTAGACCCGCCGTCTCCACTTTTCTGTTTCTGGCGGTGTTTGCCGGCGGCGCCCAGGGCTTGGCGCAGAAAGCGAAAACGCTTCAGATCGCGGCCGCAGCCGATTTGCAACCAGTGCTGCCGGCGATCATGAAAGAGTTCGCACAACAGACGCATTTGCAGGTGGAGGCCTCGTACGCCTCGTCCGCAACGCTCGCGACACAGATCCTGCACGGCGGGCCGTATGGGCTGTTTCTGGCGGCAGATATGTCTTTCCCGCAGAAGGTGTTAGCGGCTGGTCTGGCTGAGAGCGCCGAGCCCGTTGCCTACGCGAGGGGAATCCTGGTGTTGTGGGCGCGCCATGACTCGCCGGCGCAGCCGCTGACCCTCGACTCGCTTCGCAAACCTGGGTTGCATACCGTGGCGGTGGCCAATGCGGAGCATGCGCCCTACGGGCGGGCTGCAGCAGCGGCAATAGCCAGGCTGGGACTTGCCGATACGCTGAAGAGCAAGCTGGTGGTGGCGGAGAATATTGCCCAGGCGGCGGAATACGCCGATTCCGGGAATGCGGAGGTGGGGTTCCTCTCACTTACCTCGGCGCTGACGCCGCGATTGAGCGCCAGTGGGTCGTTCGTGGAAATAAAGGCGGATACGTACCCGCCCCTGTTGCAGGGTGCGGTGGTGCTCAGGCAACCAGACGAGGTCGAAGCAGCACGGCAGTTCCTGGCGTTTTTGCTGTCTCCCAAGGTGCGCCACGAGCTTGCCGAACGCGGGCTGAAGGCGCCCTGAACCCTGACCGCATGCATCTGGAATCATCCAAATAAATGGACCAGCAGGCTATCTTCCTCACGCTTCGCCTCGCCAGCCTCACCACTGTGCTGCTGCTGCTGATTGCTGTGCCCGTGGGCTACTGGCTCGCCTACAGCGAAGCGCGCTACAAGCCGTTGGTCGAGGCAGCGGTCGCGTTGCCGCTGGTGCTGCCGCCCACGGTGCTGGGATTTTACTTGCTGGTGTTGTGGGGTCCTCGCACAGCGGTGGGCCGAGTCTTGTCGCTGATCTTTGGTCATCCCCTGGTGTTCTCGTTTGCTGGACTGGTGATTGGTTCCATCCTCTTCAGCCTGCCATTTGCAGTGCAGCCGATCACGGCTGGCTTTCGTTCCGTGGATAAGGAGATCCTGGAAGCAGCAGCGCTGCTCTCAGCACAGAAGAGCCGGATCCTGTTCAGGGTGCTGCTCCCGCTGGTACGGCCCTTTGTGCTCACTGCGGCTGTACTCGCCTTCACCCATACGGTAGGGGAGTTTGGCGTGGTGTTGATGATCGGTGGGGGCATTCCCGGGGTGACGCGGACGCTGTCTATTTCCATCTACGACCAGGTGCAGGATTTCGCGTATGCGCAGGCAAATCGCACAGCGTTGCTGTTGCTGATCTTCTCCTTCGTGGCGCTGCTGCTGTTGTATGGCCGCCGAGGCAGAGCCGGTGTTTGAAACCATCGCGGCGACCACCGCGACCTCCGTATCCGCGCAGAATCCCTTCCTGCGCATCGACCTGGAGCAAAAACTGGGTGGCCTTGCCCTGCGCGTCCGTTGCGCACTGGGGGCGCCGTGGAGCGTTTTGTTCGGCGTTTCCGGCGCCGGCAAGACTTCCCTGCTGCGGCTGCTGGGCGGCCTGAGCCGGCCGGATGCAGGGACTGTGGTGCTGCAGGGCGAGACACTGGTCGATACGGCTGCCAACGTTTGGGTGCCGCCGGGTAAACGCGGCATTGGGTTTGTGAGCCAACGGCCGGCCCTCTTCCCCCACATGAATGTAACCGACAATGTTTCCTTTGCGCTTGCCGGATTGGACCGTGCCGGGCGCGCGGCTCGCGTGGACGAAATGCTGACTCTGTTTCGCGCCGATGGACTGGCGCGGAGGATGCCGGCTGACCTTTCCGGAGGCGAAAAGCAGCGGGTGGCGTTAGCGCGTGCGCTGGCGCCGCAGCCACGGTTGTTGCTGCTCGATGAACCATTCACCGGGCTCGATGCGGAGCTGAAATTGGCCATCCTGGAGGCGTTGACAGGCTGGCTGGCGCGCCGCGCAGTACCGGCGGTCTATGTCTCGCACGATGTGGCCGAAGCCTTCCAAACCGGGGCGGAAGTGTTGGTGCTGGAGAGTGGCCGGCTGGTCGCCCAGGGATCGGCGCCGTCGGTGTTGGCGGCGCGCCGGGAAGCGCTGCTGCGGCAGCTTGGTTCCGCCTGAGGGCTAACCCAGCCAGACCGGCTCGGGCTCCAGGGTTACAGCAAAGCGCTCGAAAATGGTGGCGGTGATCCGGTCGCGCAGGGCGAGCACTTCCGCCGCGCTGGCGCCGCCGCGGTTGATCAGCGCCAGCGTGTGGCGGCTGGAAATGCCGGCGTGGCCCAACTCGTATCCCCTGGCAAACCCGGCGCGCTCGATCAGCCAGGCGGCTGAAAGCTTCACCTGGCCGGCCTGGGCGGGGTAGGCCGGGATGGTCTTACGTTCGATACCCAGCGTGTTCGCCAGCCTGTCAAGCAGGATCTCGGGGACGACCGGATTCTTGAAGAAACTGCCAGCGCTACGGCAATCGGCATCTCCGTCCACCAGCAGCATACCCTTTTGACCGCGGATGTCCCGCACCGCGTCCCGCACTTCGGCCAGGGTTGGGCTGCTGATGTTGCGGGTAGCGAAATAGCGGGTCAGGTCGGCATAGGTGAAAGTGGGAATGCCCTGCGGGCGCAGCGCGTAGCTGACACGGGTGACGATGTAGCGGCCGCGCTCCGGTCCGTTGAAGATGCTGCGCCGGTAGGAGAAGCCACAGGCGGATGCAGGCAGGTCGACGAAGCCGCTGTTGGTGCGATCGAACACCCGTACCGTGACGATAGTTTGCGCCACCTCCTGGCCGTAAGCGCCGACGTTTTGCACCGGGGTGCCTCCGATCGTGCCGGGAATACCGGCGAGGCATTCGACACCAGCACAGCCGGCGGCGACGGCGATGGCGACGAATCCATCCCAGTCTTCCCCCGCCGCCGCGGTGAACAGAATGCGGCCCGGCTCTTCGGTTCTTTCTATGCCACGCAGTGCGATGTGCAGGACCAGGCCCTGGAACCCGGCATCGCTTACCAGGAGGTTGCTGCCTCCGCCGAGAACGAACAGGGGTAGTCGCTGGTCGCGGGCAAAAGCGACTGCGGCCACGACGTCGTCTTCGCTGGCGGCTTCGGCAAACCAACGGGCGGGGCCGCCGATCTGGAACGTGGTGTAAGGGGCCAGAGAAACTTGTTCTAGGAACTCCACTTTGCTCACCTTACAACAGGACGGGCGGGTTGCCTTTAGGGAATAGGCTGGTTAGGGGATGGGGTATTCCCTGCGCACACTGGCGCAAGTGTTGGCGGATCTTTACAATCAGGTGAGTGCCCCTTCGCCTGGTTTGCGGGGCACAAGAATTTAAGGAGCAACTATGTACCCTGAGATCATGCTGATCCCGATGCGCGAGGAACTAACCCGCGCAGGCTTTAAGGAAGCGCGCACGGCAGAAGAAGTGGACTCGGCGTTGGCCGCTCCGGGAACCACCATGCTGGTCGTGAACTCCATCTGCGGTTGCGCTGCCGGCAAAATGCGGCCAGGCGTACGGATGGCCCTACAGAACAAGAACCTGCCGGATCAGACGGTGACTGTGTTTGCCGGCCAGGATCGCGAAGCTACCGAGCGCGCCCGTTCTTATTTTGAAGGGCATCCGCCCACTTCACCCGCGATCGCCTTTTTGCGCGATGGAAAGCTGGTTTACCTGATGCAGCGTTCCGCGATTGAGACCGCAACCGCGCCGATGATCGCCCAGGAGTTGACTCGGGCGATGAATGAGCTTTGCACCAAGACTCCTGCCTAGTGGGTTCAGATCTGAGGGTGAAGAGTTGCCGGTCGGGAGCTGTG
>CAZZVD010000131.1:0-13942 GCA_964657465.1 uncultured Acetobacteraceae bacterium
CGGTAGTTGTTCGAAGCGCTCCCTGGCAAAGTCATAGAGGTCGAGCGAACCATGGCTTGACAGGCAATCAAGCCGATGCAAGGCCAGGTGCTGATCGAAGTGTTGCAGCCGAAAGAACCGCTTCAAGGTCGATTCCTTCATCTTGCGCACATCGGCGAAGCGCATGTGATTGGCGACCAGGGCGAGAATCTGCTCGGTTTCGTGATTGGCAAAGCGAAGACGGCGGCATATTTCCTGGGCGATGACCAGGCCGGCGTCCACGTGGCCGTCGAAGCGGATGCGGTCGGGAGCGATGCGGAAGGTTGCCGGCTTGCCCACATCGTGCAGCAAGGCTCCCCAGGCTAAAGTCATGGGACAGCCGGCCGGCAAGCCTTCTAACAGCATCAGGGTGTGTACCCAGACGTCTCCCTCGGGATGGTACTGAGGCGGCTGCGCCACCCCTTGCATCCTGACAACTTCTGGCAGTATCTGGGCCAACAGCGCCGTTTCGTCCAGCAACTCGAATGCTCGCCGCGCGTGGCCTTCGGTCAGCATGCGGGTGAGTTCTTCGCGCACCCGCTCCCGGCTGACCTGGTGCACCTCGGGCGCTAACTGCTGGATGGCGGCGGCGGTGGGCCCGTCGATTGCGAAACCAAACCTCGCTGCAAAACGCACCGCACGCAACATCCGCAGCTTGTCTTCAGTAAACCGGGCTACCGGATCGCCGATGGCCCGCACCACACCGGCCTGCAAATCCTGCTGCCCTTCTACCAGATCGAGAACAGCTCCCGTGGCCGGGTCGAGCATCATGCCGTTGATGGTGAAGTCGCGGCGCTTTACATCTTCTTCCGGGCTGGTGGAAAACTGCACGGCGTCCGGATGCCTGCCATCGGTATAGACGCCGTCGCTGCGGAAGGTCGCGACTTCTGTCATGACTTCCTGGCCGGGATATCCGGGGATATCTGTGCAGACCAGAACGACGCCGAAGTGAGCCCCGACTGCGAATGTCCGGTCGAACAGCTTGAGCACCTGGTCCGGATGCGCGCTGGTGGCGACATCGAAATCTTCCGGCTCACGGCGGAGCAGGAGGTCACGGACACAGCCACCCACAAACCAGGCCTGATGGCCGGCGGCATGGAGCCGCTCAACGATCATCGCTGCGGTGTCCCGGGCCTGGTTGCTGGTCGCTGATGCCATGTCTACTACTATAGAAAGGTGGGCGAAGTGAGCCAGCAACAATCGGGGCGCGGCCTGATTCTCGCGATTGAAAGTTCTTGTGATGAAACTGCGGCCGCGGTCGTTGCGCGCGGACGGCAGGTGCTCTCGAGCGTCGTCGCCTCGCAGATTGCGATCCATGCGCCGTACGGCGGCGTGGTTCCTGAACTGGCGTCTCGCGAGCACCTGCGCAACATGGTCCCTGTGGTCCGTGCGGCGTTGGCCCAGGCGAACGTGGAACTGGCGGAACTGGATGCCGTCGCGGTGACCGAGGGCCCAGGACTTGCGGGCGCGCTGCTGGTCGGCATCGGGTATGCGAAGGCACTGGCTTTCGCCCTGCAGCGGCCTTTGATCGGCATCAATCACCTGGAGGGACACATTCACGCCGTTCTGCTGGCGCAGGAGCAGGCGGCGGACCCCTCCTTCCGCAGGCCACTAGCGCTGGTCGTCTCCGGCGGCCATACGCATCTCTACCTGACGCGCGCGACTGAGCAGGGATTTACCTACCGCAATGTCGGCGCCACACTGGATGATGCGGCCGGCGAAGCTTTCGACAAGGTCGCCAAGTTGCTCGGACTCGGCTACCCGGGAGGGCCCTGGATCGACGCGTTGGCCCAGCACGGGGATCCCGCCGCCGTGGCGTTCACCATGACCCAGGTGAAGCAGAAGGTGCATCGGCCGGGATCCAGATCTGCGGGAATGCGTTTTGCTTTCTCCTTCAGCGGCATCAAAACCGCGGTGCTGCGCTTTGTGCAAATCCACGATCTGTACCCTTCCATCGAGCGGCGGCGACAGGCCCTGCAGGCGCTTGAACTGGCGAAACCGGCGGACGCCCTTCCATGGTGCGACAGCAAGACTCTGGGCCTGATCGCCTCATTCCAACGGGCGGTGGTGGACGACCTGAAGCGAAAGACGTTCCAGGCGGCCGAGGCGCTGGGAGCGGACAGCATCCTGATATCGGGCGGCGTGGCCGCTAACCGGGAGTTACGTGCGCGCTTTACGGCGGAAGCGGAGAAGCGCGGGCTGCCGATTGCGTTTCCCACCGTCGCACTCTCGACCGACAACGCCGCGATGATCGGGGCGGCTGCGTGGCCGCGCTACCTTGCCGGCGAGGTAGCCTCGCCCGAGCTGAGCGCTGATCCCCGGCTGAGGCTGGGGCTGGCGCCGGGTGCGCTCATTCCAGAAAGGGAACCAGAAAAGCAAATAGGAAAGGAACTGGCCGTTGATTCTTAAAATCAGAGGAGTGGGCGAGCCGGTGCTGCGTGGTCGCGCCCGTCCATTACAACCCGAGGAAATTACCTCGCCCCGCAACCAGGAGTTAATCGCTGCGATGCGCGAAACCATGCACGATGCGCCCGGCGTGGGACTCGCCGCCCCGCAAGTAGGCTTGCCCCTCCAATTGGCCGTGATCGAAGATCGGGAAGAGTACCAGAAGGACCTGAGCAAAGAGACCTTGGTCGAGCGGGAGCGTAAGCCGGTAGCTTTCCAGGTGATTATCAACCCGGTGCTTACGATTGAGGGCGCCTCCGAGGTCGAGTTCTTTGAAGGTTGCCTGAGTGTTCCAGGCATGGTGGCCCTGGTGCCGCGGGCGCGCAGGGTGCGGGTGGAATGTCTGGATGAGCATGGAAAGCCGCAGGTGATACGCGCCTCGGGATGGCACGCGCGCATCTTGCAGCATGAGATCGATCACCTGCTGGGCACCTTGTATATAGACCGGATGAACAGCAAGAGCCTGTGTTCGCTGGACAACTTCACCCGGCACTGGAAGGGCAAGTCCGTTGCCGACATCAAGCGGCTGCTGCCATGACCTTACCCAGCGTGATTGCGTTTGACGGGGACGACACCCTGTGGCGGAACGAAGACCAGTTCAGCATCAGCCAGGAGCGTTTTCGCAACATTATCAGCGCGCATGTCCCCCTGGACCTCGCGGCAGTCGACACCCGGCTGTTTGAAACGGAGCGACGGAATCTCGCGCTCTATGGCTATGGAGTCAAGAGCTTTGTGCTCTCGATGATCGAGACTGCGATTGAGCTGACCGGGGGCGCCATCCCGGCGAGCGATATCAAAGTTTTGCTGGGCCTCGGTCAGGAGATGCTGGCCCATCCCGTGGAACTGCTGAGCGGCGTGCGGGAGACCCTGGAAAATCTCCGCGCGGCCGGCGCGAAAACATGGCTGATCACTAAGGGCGATCTGTTCGATCAGGAAAGCAAGATCGCGCGCTCCGGTCTGGAATCGCTTTTCGACCGCATCGAGATCGTTTCTGAGAAGGATGAGGCGATGTACCGCCGCTTGCTGAGCAAGCACGGCGTCGATCCCGCTGAGTTCCTCATGGTGGGCAATACCCTACGATCCGATGTTTTGCCGGTCGTGGCCCTGGGTGGACGCGCGATTCACATTCCTTACCATGTGACCTGGTTGCATGAGACGGTTGAGCCTGCGCTGGCAAACGGCCATCGCTATGTGACTTTGGAACACGTGGGCGAACTGGCTGCTGCCCTGAAGGCACTTTGAGCTCTGCGGGTGGACGCTCCCTCCTTCCAGACGGTAGGATGGGGAGGGTTCGCCTGTAAATTCTTCTGCAAAGACTTCCCGCCCGGATGACCATCCGACTTTTCAATACACTCTCGAACGCTGTCGAAGATCTTGAGCCCATGGATGGGGAGACCCTGCGCATGTATGTGTGCGGGCCCACCGTGTACGACTACGGGCACATTGGCAACTTCAGAACATTTCTGCAAGTGGACGTGTTGCGCCGGTTTCTCAAGCAGGAAGGCCGCAAGCTCAAGCAGGTGATGAACATCACCGATGTGGATGACAAGATCATTCGCAACGCCGCGGCGGCCGGCCTGAAGATTGAGCAATATACGGAGAAGTTCGAGAAAGCATTTTTCCAGGATCTGGCTGCCCTGGGCTGCGAGCAGCCGGAGATTGTGGCGCGAGCCACGGAAAACATTCCGCAGATGGTGGCGCTGATCGATCGGCTGGCGGCTAAGCATCTTGCCTACCAGGCGCCGGATGGTTCGTGGTATTTCCGAATCGCCGGCTTCCCGGAATATGGCAAGCTCTCCAAGAAAGACTTTGGGGCCATTAACGATGGAGCGCGTGTCGATCTGGATGAGTATGACAAGGATTCGGCCCGCGACTTTGCTTTGTGGAAGGCGGCCAAGCCAGGCGAGACCCGCTGGGAGACGACCCTCGGCGCGGGCCGGCCGGGGTGGCATATCGAATGCTCCGCGATGGCGCTGCGCTACCTGGGCGAGAGTTTTGATCTGCATGCCGGCGGCGAAGACCTGATGTTTCCCCACCACGAGAACGAGATTGCGCAGTCAGAGTCGGCCACCGGCAAAACGCTGGCACACCACTGGATGCACATCCGCTTCCTGCTGGTGGATGGCCGCAAGATGTCGAAGTCCGAGGGCAATTTCTTTACCCTGCGTGACTTGCTGTTGAAGGGCTACAAGGCCTCTGCGATTCGCTTCCTGCTCATCTCCGTTCCCTACCGCCACCCGTTGAATTTCACCATAGAAGGATTGATGGAGTCGGCCAGCGCTGTGGAGCGCCTGCGAACGTTTGCCAAGCGCATCCGCACCGGGGTGTGGCCGGATGGACTCAACCTGGATCTGGCACGGCAAACCGGCGCGGCGCGCGAGAACTTTCGCGCCGCTCTGGCCGAAGATCTGAATACCTCCGAGGCGCGGGCCGCGATCTTCGACCTGGTGCGTGCCGGCAATGTGGCCGCGGATTCCGGCAAGTTGCTCGCCGGGAACGTGGCTGAAATCGAGGAAGTGCTGCAGCGTTTCGATGAAGTATTTGCGGTGCTCGAGGATCGAGACGCTGAGATTTCTCGCGGATCGCTGCAATGGGCTCAGGATGAGGGCAGGGCAGAAATGGCTGCTCCTGAGCTGGTGGCGGCGTACTCGCTGAGCGACCAACAGATTGATGCCTTACTGGCCGAACGCGAACAGGCGCGGAAAACCAGGAATTTTGCCCGCAGCGACAGCATTCGCAATGAGCTGGCGGCGCTCGGGATCGTGATTGAAGACTCCAAGGATGGAGCGCGCTGGAAACGGAAGTAGGCTTTCTGGTTACTTCGCCGGCTTTGCTGGCCGTGCTAACCTTGTGGGCAAGAGGATGGTTGCATGCCGCTGGAGAGCTTAAGACGGAGCACGCAACAAGCTCCTCGCTTTGCCCGGTCTGCGCGCTTGACGGCGCCTCGTGAATATTCTGGCGTGCTGCCCGCCGGTACCCGACCTAGTCTCTTCGGCGGTGACTAGCTTTCCTCCGCCGAAGCTCTGCCCCTTCCTCTGTCCGCTTTGTCAATGAGCCAGCGGACCAGTTTCGCCTTTTAGGGCTTACGCCGAGAAAGCAGAGAAAGCAATATGTACAAGAATGGTCATGCCAGCAGTACCCTCCTGAGTCAGTACGGTCCGAAAATCAATGGTCCCCTGCCGGGGCCGAAAGCGCGTGCCATTGTGGCTGCGGACGAGCGTTACATCTCCCCCAGCTATACCCGTTCGTATCCCATGGTGGCCAAGCGCGGTCGCGGCGTGCGGGTAGAAGATGTGGACGGGAACGAGTTTCTCGACTTCGCGGCCGGCATTGCGGTGGTTTCCACCGGCCATTGCCACCCGGAAGTAGTGACCGCCATTCAGCAACAGGCCGCCGAACTCATCCACATGTCGGGCACGGACTTCTATTACGAACACATGGTGACGCTGTCGGAAAGGCTCTCCGCCGTAGCGCCGATGCCGGGTCCGCACCGTTTTTACTACGGCAACTCTGGCGCCGAGGCGATTGAGTGCGCCCTGAAACTGGCGCGTTATCACACCGGGCGGCAGAACGTGATTGCGTTTTTCGGCGCGTTTCACGGGCGCACCATGGGTGCACTTTCGCTCACCGCTTCCAAGCCCCAGCAGCGACGGCGGTTTGCGCCGCTGGTTCCCGGCGTGACCCACGTGCGCTATCCCTACGCATACCGGGGCTGCAGTGGCGGACCCCAGGAGGAAGAGCGGTTCGCCCTGGCGTGTGCCCGCTATATCGAAGAGAAGCTGTTCAAAACAACCCTACCTCCGGAAGAAGTGGCCGCGATCTTTGTCGAGCCGATCCAGGGCGAAGGCGGCTATGTCGTCGCTCCAACGGTGTTCATGCAGGAACTGAGGCGTATCTGTGATCGCCACGGCATCTTGCTGGTGGTGGATGAAGTGCAATCGGGCGCGGGCCGCACCGGCAAGTGGTGGGCAGTAGAGCATTCCGGCGTGCAGCCCGACATGGTGTGCATCGCCAAGGGCATCGCTTCCGGCATGCCGCTGGGCATTTGCATGACCCGCGCAGAATTGATGGACTGGGTGCCTGGTTCCCATGCCTCCACGTTCGGGGGCAACCCGGTGGCGATCGCGGCTGCCATTGCCACCATGGACGTTCTCGAACGCGAGGGAATCGCCAACGCGGCGGCTATGGGTGAGGTTTGTTTCGCGCGCCTGCGCGATTGGCCCGCGAAGCATGCGCTGGTTGGCGACGTGCGTGGCCGGGGACTGATGATCGGCATCGAGATCGTCAAGGACCGGGCTACCCGTGAGCCCGCTCCGCAGGTGCGTGACCGGATTGTGACGCTGGCCTTTGAACACGGTTTGCTGGTGCTCGGCTGTGGCGAAAATTCGATTCGCCTGGCGCCTCCGCTGGTGGTGAACGAGCATGAGATAACCATCGCACTGGATATCCTCGAAGCCTGCCTTACGGAGGCGGAGCACGAGCATGCCCAGTCGCTTACGGTGGCCACGGCCAGCGTCTGACAAGACGCTGATCTGTGCAGGTGAGGGTATAGCTGGGTGTACCGGTTCCACTGAAGCCAAACCGGCTCAGTGGGCCACCTGCGATCTACCCTCGATCTGCGCCTTTCTCACTGCCTATTCCGTAAACGATGACGGGTGCTGGTGTGTTCAGGAACCCTGCACTGCGTTGGTGCTCTCCGCACGCTGAGTTAATCTGATTTCTGGAGAGCGCCCCGTGCAGGCCAACGGTATCCACCACCTCGAACTCACGCTGCTCTTTCTTGTGCTTCTTGTCGCCGGGCTGGCGACTCTGGCAGGGCGCTTCAAGACGCCATACCCAATCGTGCTTTTTCTGGGTGGGCTGGTCCTTTCGCTCTTTCCCAACCTTCCTCGCATCGCCCTGAACCCCGATATCATCTTCCTGGTAGTCCTGCCACCGCTGTTGTACATCGGCGGCTTCAATACGTCGTGGCGTGACTTTCACTACAACCTGGCCAGCATATTGATGCTTGCGTTCGGCCTGGTGGGCTTCACGGTTCTAGGCATCGCCCTCGGCACTGGCTGGCTGTTTCCCGGGTTCGACTTTCGCCTGGGAGCCGTGCTGGGGGCAGTGGTTTCCACTACCGACGCCATTGCCGCAGGCGCGATTGCCAAGCGGTTGGGCTTGCCACGACGCATCGTGGATGTGCTGGAAGGCGAGAGCCTGGTGAACGACGCCAGCGGTTTGCTCGCGCTGCAATTTTCGGTGGCGCTGGTGGTAGCGGGCCACCGGCCCGGAGCCGGTTTGGCGTTGCTGCAACTGCTTTGGTTGATCAGCGGCGGCCTGGCGATCGGATTGTTCACGGCCTGGGTGATCCACCGGATTTCCCTGCACATCACAGATGCCCCGATCGAGATCACGCTTTCGTTGGCCACTCCCTACTTCGCCTATCTTGCAGCCGAGGGCATACACGCCTCCGGCGTGCTCTCGGCCGTGGTGTGCGGGCTGTACCTGGGCCGCAAAAACTCGGAAGTGCTCTCGATCGATGCCCGCCTGGACAGCTCCGCGGTGTGGAAGACGCTTGAGTTTGGTCTCAATGGTCTGGTCTTTATCCTGATGGGTCTGCAATTGCCCCTGGTGATGAGCGGGATACACGGCATGTCCGTGGGGCAGTTATTGGGTTACGGCGCGACCTTCGCTGCTTTGGTGGTGCTGCTGCGGATCGTGTGGGTCTACCCCGGCGCCTGGATCGCCTACTGGATACGCAACCATATGCTGGGGCAGAACGATCCGAGACCCACCGCGGGACGCGTGTTTATCGTTGCCTGGACCGGCATGCGCGGCGTGTTGGCGCTGGCTGCGGCCATTTCACTGCCCACAGTACTGGAGAATGGTGCTCCCTTCCCGCAGCGGGATCTCATCCTTTTTCTAACGTTTTGTGTCATCTTCGCCACGCTGGTGTTGCAGGGTTTGAGCTTGCCGCTGGTGATCAAGCGATTGGGCCTGGCCTCCGGAGAGGTCCGCAGCGTCGAAGAGCAACACGCCCGCCTGCTGATCCTGAATACGGTCTTGAACTATCTGGGAGACTTGACCCGGCAAGCGAAGACGGAGCACAAGGAAATTTACGAAGACATGATGCGCCACTACCGCGCACGTGCAGCCCTGCTGGAGGGGGGCGAGAACAGGAAAAAGCAGGAGCAGGAGATTGCCCTGGCCCGCTATGAACGGAACCTGACCCGGGAACTGCGCGCCCTGGAGCGCTCAACCGCCGTCGGGCTGCGCAATGAAGACATGATCAACGACGAGTTGTTGCGGGCCATCGAGCGCGAGCTGGACCTGGGCGACGCACGCTTTCAGGATTCCTGACGGCGATTGGTTCTAACGCTTTTCCGTCGTTTTGACCCACACGATCCCTGCGGCAAAAAAGACACAAGCCACAGCCAGCGCCAGGATCGCATGCGGCTTGTTGCCATAGTGGACGGCCACGGCGGCGTCAATCCACCAGACTACGGCGCCCACGAACCAGATAAACGAAAAATTCCTCATGCGCATCGAGGCTACCTCAACAAAACCAGTTCACCTTGCGACAAAACCTGCGCGTTCGATTACTTTAGGCACGGCTGGTATTCCTGTTTCTGCCGGTCAGCCTTCATTTTAATGCCGAGAAAGGATTATGGTTTGGCCGACGACCGCCGCTTGACCCAGACATTTTCAGCCGCTGGATGACCGAGGGTAGTACGGCCCGCCGTAGTTTCAATGGAAATGGTGCGGTCGTAGTTTTTCGCCAGCACGTTCACCCGTCCGCCGGGTGCAATGCCTGCCTGGTGGAGGAAGAGCAGCAGCTTCTGGTCGCGTTCATACAGGCTGACAACGGTATAGCCCGTTTCTTCGCGGGCTTCAGAAAGCAGCACCATGCCGCGTTTGGCCCGCTGCTCCGGGCTCTCAGGCAACACCCAATTGCCGTGGGGACAGGTTCCCTTCGCGCCTAGTTTTTCCAGCAGCCTGGCTTCGAAGGCGGGGGAGACGGCGTGCTCCAGGCGCTCCGCTTCGTCGTGGACTTCAAACCAGGCCATGCCGAACATTTCCGCCAGCATCCGTTCGATGAGGTGATGGCGCAGGGCAGTGCGATAGGCCGTCTTTTTGCCTTTGGGCGTAAGCCGGACGATACCGTCTGCTTTGACTTCAAGAAAGCCATCGCGCGCCAGCCGCTTGAGAGCCATCGTCACCGCAGGTGGGGACACGGCGAGCCAATGGGCCAGGGTGGCAGGGATAACGGACTGCCCCTCGCTCTCCGCTTCCAGAACCGCCTTTAGGTAGTCTTCCTTCGAGATGGTGATCGGCGTTTTCAAGGCGGTGGGCTTCCCTGTCTAGTGTATTGCGGGAGTCCGGGCCCGGTGGCAGCAAAAGACGGTAGGCGACTGGCGGAAGCGGTGCAGCCAGCCAGTGACCTGCGCGGCACCCCAGGACACATGGGTGAAACAGGCCGCCGAGCTGGTTTGCCTGCAAGGTGGGGAGTGTGGCCGGTTGGGCCATCCCCCACATCCTCCCCTCGCGACCGGCAGAATTTGGACTCATCGGATTATGCATATCGGTACGTTTGGCAGCAATTTGACTCATCCTCGATAAGGCAACGTCGATAAGTGGTTTAGAGGTAACCGGGTCACTTTCATTACCAGGACGACATCTATTAATCCGGGTGTTAACTTCTGTCTGCATGCTATCGTCGGGTTCTTTTCAGACGCTGCCGAAGAAGGTATCTCGTCAGAGATACGAATGCTCAAGGGATAATGCTTAGCTCCCGTACTTTGAGGCGCGCCTGTTTACCTGCGGTGGTCTCCTGACGTGCACGATCCTGGAGGATGTGTGAGTTGTGCTGTTAACCCCAGCCAAGCAGCGGCGAAACAGAGTGGGTCAGATGACCTTGTAACAGTAATCATTCCTTGCTATAACGGCGCTGCTTACCTGGCCGAAGCCATCCAGAGTGGGCTGACGCAAAGCCATTCTCCGGTGGAAGTCCTGGTGATCGACGACGGTTCGACGGATGGAAGCGCGGAGATTGCGCAAGGCTATCCTATTCGTTACATACGGCAGGAGAATTGCGGTCTTTCAGGTGCCCGCAACACTGGCATCGCTCATAGCCGCGGCCGCTATCTTGTGTTTCTCGATGCAGATGATCGTTTACTGCCGGACGCGATCGCTTCCGGCCTGCGCGCGCTGAACGAGCATCCCGAGTGCGTGATCGCGGTGGGCAGTCACGCTTTCATGTCCGCTGGCGGATTACGCCTGCGAACAGTCAGAAAAGAACACCGTGGCTTGTCTCCCTACGAAGCACTGTTGCGCAGCAATTTTATTGAGATGATCTCATCTGTCATTTTTCGGCGCAGCATCTTCGACGAGGTTGGGCAATTTAACCCGGCACTGCGGGCGGCAGAAGACTACGACCTTTACCTGCGCATCGCGCGGGCTCACCCAGTCTGGTGCCACTCTGCCCTGGTGGCGGAATACCGCATGCACGACGCCAACATGTCTCGCAATTCAGCATTAATGCTGACTACCACCCTGCAGGTGCTGCAAAGCCAGGAAAGCTACCTGGGCAAAGACGGCGGAAGGCGCTCAGCGTTCCGGACCGGTATGCGTAGCTGGCGCAGGCAATACGGCCGGAAACTCGCCGCCGAGCTTGCCGGCTGCCCCGCTCTCCGGTCTCTGGACGGTCTCGCCTATAAGCTGCAAACCCTTGCCTTCCGCTACCCGCAAGGCATACTGCTGTTCTTCCTGTTGCGCCTGCATCGTGGCCGCCTGAGGGCCATCCAGCCAGTCGAATTGCCTTACCCCGCTGGAAACGTTCTGCGCATTGGTCGAGCCCTTCTGGGGTTTGCGCAGCGTCGTTAACGTAACATTCGTACCGTCAAACCCACCCGCCAGTCCAGGATTGTCAGCTGCCCGATTCTGACGTTACTCTAGTACGGCCGTGCGTAAGTTGCACTCGCCTCGGCTACCGTGGTATCTGTACTGAAGCTTAGGAAAGACTCGAAGCGTGGATTGTCATACGCTCCCGAGCTTTTAGCAGTTTGTTTCGACTACACAAAATGTGTGGACGAGCCTTGGTGGAATAAGTGCATGCGGCCAGCCGCAAGCCAGTTCATGACCCCCCTGCATGAACCAATTCCCTCGTTAAGTATTTCTTATTATCTGTTCACTCGATCGGGCGCAAGTTAGCGGGGACGATTATGGGTTCGATGGTTGCGTTTGACTTATCGCAGGCCTCTCAACATGAGATCGCGGGCTTTGGCATGCCCGTAAAAGGAAACCAACCACTCGTATCTGTAATCATCCCCTGTTACAACGGGGAAAAGTTCCTCACGGAAACGATTGAAAGCGCGTTGGCGCAAACTTACCCGGCCGTGGAAGTGATCGTCATCGACGACGGCTCAACCGACCACAGCGGCGAGATTGCCCAATCGCTTCCCGTCCGCTACATACGCCAGTCAAATCGGGGACTCACTGCGAGCCGCAACCTGGGCATCCGGGAAAGCCGCGGCAGCTACATAGTGTTTCTGGATGCGGACGACCGGTTAAAGCCTCATGCGATCGAGGCCGGCATGGGAGTACTGTCGCGAAACCCTGAATGTGCGATGACGGTGGGTGACCATTCCTTTGTTTCCGGTGATGGCTCTTTTCTGGCTGGCTCGCGCAAGACCTGCATTTCTTCTGCACACTATCAAGCATTGCTTAGAAGCAACTTCATTGAGATGATTTCGTCCGTCCTGTTTCGTAAAAGCGTGCTTGAGGCAATTGGTGGATTTGACGCGGATCTGCGGGTAGCCGAAGACTATGAACTCTACCTTCGGATAGCGCGCGAGCATGAAATTTGCTGCCACACTTCTGTGGTTGCCGAGTACCGTTTGCATGGGACGAACGTTTCCCACAATGCAGAACTGATGCTCACCATGACTTTGGACGTGTTGCAACGGCAGTTGCGCTACGTTCGGGGAAGTGGCGGCAAATTTTTAGCGTTTCTTGAAGGTACGAGAACCTGGCGCCGGCAGTACGGGCGCCAACTCGCATCGGAAGTGGCCCGCTCTTCTTCGGCATTGCGACCGGCTCAGCTGCGACGTAAGCTCTTGCTGTTGCTTGGGCACTATCCGCAGGGGTTGGTGCTGGTTCTTCTTTTCAAGTTGCTGCCCGGCCTGGACAGGCGCAAATCCGGGCGGAACAGCCAGGCTTCGCGGCAGGAGAGGCCGTTGTTGCACAAGCTGCATGCCTGGGCAAATGCGCCTAAGCCGTCTTCAGCGCCAATGAGCTAGCCCCCATGCGCATCCCCACGCACATCAATGTTCCCCAAAACATTCCGTTTCGCCGCACCCTCAAGAGCGCGGCCCACGGCCTGCATCGCCTCCGCACTGTCTTCCATAAGAAAGCGATGATCCTGGTTTACCATCGGGTCGCTGCATCGACGGTGGATCCCTGGGCGCTGGGCGTAAGTCCCAGTCATTTTGCGCAGCAGCTGGATGTCCTCAAAACAATTGCCCATCCCATCCCGCTGCGTGATCTGGTGAAGGCGAAGTCTGATTCGGATTTGCCGGCAAGACCGGTATGCATCACGTTCGATGATGGCTACGCCGACAATCTGCATGCCGCCAAGCCTGCGCTCGAGGCAGCCCGGGTGCCGGGAACAGTGTTCGTCAGTACCGGCTACCTGGATGTTCCCGACAATCTCTGGTGGGATGAGTTGGCCAAGCTGATCCTTGACCCAGCCACCCGCCAGGAGAAGCTCAGCCTGCACCTGCAGGGGCATGAGTATCTGTATGACTTTTCCAGCGAAGCTGGCGCTATCCGGGAAGCCGATCCCCACACCAAATGGCGCGCATGGGAGCCTATCCCCGGTCCGAGGCAGGCTGCCTATTTCGAGCTTTATCACTTGCTGGTCAAGCTCCCGGATGAGGAGCGCGAGCAGGCCCTGGAGCAGCTCCGCCAGGGGGCAACACCCTATGACGACCATCAACAACATCGCTGCCTGACGGAGCGAGAGCTCGGTGAGTTGGCTTCCGGTGACATGGTGGAGATTGGCGCTCATACGCTGACTCACCCTGTACTGGCGCATTTACCCCTGGAGCAGCAGCAGCAGGAGATCGGCGGCAGCAAGCGTCGCCTGGAGGCGCTGACGGGTAAAAGCGTATCTACCTTTGCGTATCCGTATGGCAAGAAGATCCATTACTCCGGGGACACGATCAAGACGGTGCGGGCGAATGGGTTTGAGTGTGCGTGCTCCAATTTCGGTGGGTTGGTGACACGCTCGTCGAATCGATTTACCCTGCCGCGTTTTCAGCCGATGGACTGGGATGGTGATCAGTTCGCTGATGTGGTGGAGGCCTGGTACCGCGGCTAGGCACGCGTTGTTCTTCTCACAATGCTAAGTTGCCAGTAAATCACAAGCCCTAAACCCTCGATTTCTCACCGCCTATTCCGTAACCAATGACGGGTGCCCCACATCTCGCTCGTT
>CAZZVD010000132.1:0-13941 GCA_964657465.1 uncultured Acetobacteraceae bacterium
GCGAGATGTGGGGCACCCGTCACTGGTTACGGAATAAGCTGTGAGAAATGCGGGTGTAGATGTACCCCATTCAAGCCGAAAACGGCTTGAATGGGCCACCCTCGGGTTTTGTGGCGCGCTTGGGTTTGGGGCACCCTCGGCTTTCAGGTTTACCGTTGCCGTTAGGGGATGAGGCGCTTCTCCCGCAGGCGGGTGAAGAGGCTGTAGAAGCTATCATCGGTCGCCTGGTAGTCGAGAAAGCCCAGACGGCGGCTCTTGCTCATGTCGGTCAGCACCTCGATCGGGCGGCCCAGGTCGGCATCGGTGTGCCAGGCTGAAGCCAGCACATTCAGGTCCGCTTCGGCCAGTTCATGCTTTTTCGCGATGTGGGCCCAGAGCGGTGCTGCGTCGGCCAACTGCGTCTCTAACGGGGTCGCCTGGCCGGGGTAAGGCGCGGGGTGGATGCCGAACCATTGCGCGAGCCGCTCCCACATCCATTTCCAACGGAAGACGTCACCGTTGACTACATTGAACGCCTGGTCTTTCCCTGCCGGGGTGGTGGCAGCCCAGGTCAGGTGCCTGGCCAATAGCCGGGCGTCCGTCATATCGGTCAGGCCGTTCCACTGCTCAGGCGATCCGGGAAAGAGGAATGGACGGCCCGTCTCGTGGCAAAGTGTCGCGTATACGGCCAGGGTCACGCCCATATTCATCGCGTTCCCTACGGCGTAGCCGATGATCGTGTGGGGCCGGTGTACGCTCCAGGCAAAACCTTCGCGAGCGGCAGCGGCGAACACTTCGTCTTCCTGGGCGTAGTAGAAATTGGGCAGCGGGAGCCTCTCCTGCTCCTCGCGAAAAGGAGTCGCAGGTAGAACCCCCTTGCCGTAGGACTCAAACGGGCCAAGGTAGTGTTTAAGGCCGGTCACCAGGGCCACGTGTTGCACGCTGCCCGCAGGGCCCACCGCGTCCAGCAGATTGCGGACCATGGTGCTGTTCACTGCTATGTTTTCCGCTTCCGTCGCCTGGCGCATCCAGCTGGTCAGGAATACATGAGTCGGCTTGACAGAGGCCAGTGCGGATTTGAGCGACGCGGGTTGCAGCAGGTCAGCAGCCAGCGGCGTAATTTCGGGCGAGGAGCGGTCCGGCTTGCGGGCCAGACCAAATACCTTCCAGTTAGAGGACTCGGCAAGGTGCCGGGCAAGATTCAAACCTACAATGCCAGTGCTTCCTACGATCAGTGCGGTGCGTTCTGTCATGGCGTTAGGATGCGTGCCACCCCGGGCCGGACCCAGCTATATTCCATCCTCCGATCTTTATGGGGACACCTGCGCCCGGGTGAGTTGCCATTGGTAACTGCCGCGGCTCGCTTATCGTACATGCCTAGGAAATCCATGGCCGGTTTACTTGAGATAGCCCAACTGATTAGCTCCCCCGGACGGCTCATTCTTATTTCACGGCGGCGGGCGGTACACTTGGCTTCGCACCCAGTTTGCAAACCCCGGATCGAGCGCCACCCTAAGGTAAGAAGAGCATGACCGAGTCGCTGTTCCGCCGTTTGCTACTGCGTTTTGCGCTTGTCCCGGCACTGTCGTTGTGCCTTTTCCTCACTGTGCTTGGGCTGCGGCTCCACTTCATCAGTATCAGCCGTATGCAGGTTGCCGAGGCAACGGCTACGTTGCTTGAAAGCGACCACTTGCTGCAGACCATGATCGACGAAGAAAACGGCATCCGCGGGTATCTGGTCACCCGCGATCCCTTGTTCCTCGAGCCCTACCACGCGGCCGCCGCCAGGTTTGCCGGAGAACTCCGCGGTTTGTCTTCCCTGGTGGCAGAAGACGCTACGGCTGCGACCCGGGTGCGCAATATCACCGCCACTTTTCATGAATTCGATGCCATCAATAATGAGCTGCTGCAGGGGAACCTTAGCCAGCCGTCGATCAACGCACTGCTGCAAACCCAAAAAAAGAAGATGGACCGGCTGCGCTTTGAGTTCAACGGCCTCACCGCCATCGAGAATGGCTATCGCGACTCGGGGCGGCGAACGGTCAACTCGCTGTTCGGCAGCCTCCCGGCCCTGGGAATCAGCGGCGGCCTGCTTGTGGCTGTCCTGCTCATCTTGCACGGGTATCACTTATTCCGCGAGATCAGTACTGCGTTTCGCCGCCAGTTAGCCGAGAGTGAAGGACAGCGCGACTCACTGCACACCACCCTGCAAAGCATTGGCGACGCGGTGGTGGTGTGCGACAGCGCGGGATCCATCACGCTCATGAATCCGACGGCAGAGCAGTTGACTGGTTGGAGCAAGGTGGAAGCGATCGGGCAATCGCTGCATCGGGTGTTTTCGATTATTGATGAAGGAACGCGTACTGCGATCCAGATCGCCATGCCGGGCCGCAGAGCAGACAACGAACCGCTGGGCCCCACCACGGCGGCTGCCAGCCATAGCATCCTCATTCGCCGGGACGGATTTGAGATCCCAATTGACGACACGATTGCGGCGATACGCGACTCGCGCGGCGTAGCCGTGGGAAGCATTCTCGTCTTCCGCAGTGTTGCCGAGCGCAAGGAAGCCCAGGATGCAGTGCAGCGCAGTGAAGAGCGATTGCGCTTGGCGCTCACAGCCGCAGAAGGAGTAGGCATATGGGATTGGGATGTACGCAACAATCGCGTGTACGCCGACCCGCAGTTCGCCGCGCTATACGGTGTTGCTCCGGAGGCAGCCAGCGCGGGGGCGCCGCTGGACGCGTTCACCCGCAATATTCACCCCGAGGATAGCGAGCGGATCAAGCAAACGATCGAACACGCAGTGGCGACAGGGGATGAATACTCCTGCGAATACCGGCTTTTGCAGCCGGATAACTCTGTCCGTTGGGTGTCGTCAGTGGGGCGCTGCAGTCTGGGACCGGATGGACGTCCGGCGCGCTTTCCAGGCGTGACGGTGGACATCACCGCCCGCAAGCACACAGAGGAGGCACTGCGCGAAAGCGAGGCCCGCTTCCAATCCATCTATGCTGCCAGTCTGGAGTACATCGGGGTCCTTGATCCCGCCGGCATGGTTCTCGACTGCAACCGGGCCTCGCTGGCATTCGCGGATTCCCGGCGCGAGGATGTGGTCGGCAAATATTTCTGGGATGCCCCCTGGTTCGCCTATACCCGCGGGGCGCCTGAATTTGTACGTGCGGCAGTGACGGAAGTGTCCTTGGGGAAATTGCTGCGCACGGAATTCCCATTGCGGCGCCCCTCAGGGGAACTCATCACCTTCGACTTCTCCCTGGCGCCGGTCCTGGACGACGAAGGAAAGGTCCTGTTCATCATTCCGGAAGGACGTGATATCAGCGACCTGAAGCGGGTGGATGAAGCACTGCGCGCCAGCGAGGAGCGATTGCGGATTGCGACGGAAACCGCACGGCTGGGTACCTGGGAACTGGACCTGCGGACCGGGACAATGGTGGCGTCGGGCATTTGCCGCGAGCACTTCGGCCGATCGCCGAATGATCCTTTTACCTATCGCGACCTGGTGGGAGCCATTCATCCGGACGACCGGCCGCGTAGGGAAATCGTGGTGCAGAAGGCCATCGAGCAGGATGCGGTGTACCGCCTGGAGTACCGCTTATTGTGGCCAGACGCATCGATCCACTGGATCCTGGCTAGTGGGCGGGCCTTTCACGACGAGGATGGCATGAACGTGCGCATGATCGGGGTTACCCTCGACGTGACCGATCGCCACCAGGCGGAAGCCGCCCTGCTGCAAAGTGAGAAGCTGGCGGCGGTGGGCCGGCTAGCCGCCACCATTGCACACGAGATCAATAACCCGTTGGAGTCGGTAACCAACCTCCTGTACCTGGCGCGACTGGGGAGCGACCTGCCGCAGGTTCACGGCCATCTGGATGTCGCCGAGAAAGAACTGCGCCGTGTGTCCGCGATTACCACGCAAACGCTCCGCTTTCATAAACAGTCGACGAAACCGCGCGCAGTGACCGCGGCAGATTTGATGGAAAGTGTTCTGCTGGTGTTTCAGGGCAGACTGAGCAACGACCGTTTGCTGCTGATGCAACGTTGGCGGGCCCGCAAAGCGGTACTTTGTTTCGATGGAGAAATCCGGCAGGTGCTCAACAACCTGGTGGGCAATGCGCTCGATGCACTGGAACCAAGCGGGGGCTGCTTGTTCCTGCGCAGCCGCGAAGCCACCGATTGGCGAAGGGGGCGCAAGGGTATTGTGTTGACCATTGCGGACACGGGGAGTGGTATTCCTAAGGAAGCGCTGGCGAGGATTTTCGATCCTTTCTTCACGACCAAGGGCCCGTCAGGAACGGGACTGGGATTGTGGGTAAGCAAGGAGATCGTGGACCGTCATAAAGGTGTGCTCAACGTCCGCAGCGAAGCGCAGGCTGGTGCGAGTTGGACAGTGTTTACCATGTTTTTGCCCTTCGCGCAGTGACCTGTTTATCTTGCAGCCGCGGAGTCATTGTTGATTACTCGTTTCTCAGGGTGTGCATCGGGTCTAAGTTTGCTGCACGGCGTGCGGGCATCCAGGCAGCGAAGACGGCCAGGAGCAGCGCGACCAGCGGCACGGTAAAGAACGTGAGTGGATCGAGGACGCTGATACCAAAAAGGAAGCTGCGCAGAAAGCCGGTTACCAGGGCTGCTGCCGCCAAACCTGCCATGGCACCGCCCATGGCCAGCGCCATGCTCTGCCTGACGATCCCGCGCACGATCTGCCAGCGCCCGGCGCCCAGGGCCAGCTTGATGCCGATTTCTCGCGTACGCCAGCTGACGATGTAAGCGATCAGGCTGTAAACGCCGATAGCGCCGATCAGGAGCGCCAGGGCGGCAAAAGCGAGCAACAGAATGGCCAGTGACCGCGGCGCAGAAACCGTGGTGGCCACCACGTCATCCAGGCTGCGTACACGCGTAACCGGCACCAGCGGATCGAGTTTTGCGACGGACCGTCGTAAGATGGCTGCGGCCTGCGCTGCGCCGGCGCGGGTGCGCAGCATGACATACATCATTGGCTCTTCGTGCGCATCGCTCAGCGGCAGGTACAGTTCATCGCCGTAGTCATTGGCCAGGCTACCCTCGTGCGTGTTGCCGGCCACGCCCACTATCACAGAAGCCGTCTTCGGATTCCACACGCCGGGTGATAATTCATCGTTCACGTCAGTGACGTGCCGGCCTACCGGATCCTGGTGGGGCCACAAACGTTCGGCCATGCCCTGATTGATGACGACTGCATGGCTGGCGCCGCCCGCATCCTGCTCCGTCAGCAGCCGTCCACGGAGCAGATGTATGCCCAGGGTCGCGAAGTACTCGGGGGAAACGATGCGGCCGGTGGCCAGCAGGGCGCCCTGATGCGGATCGCGGGGATGGCTCTCGGCGTCGAAGACGTAATTGTCCTGGGGACCGCTGAGCGGCAGGGAATCTGTCACTGCAACGGATTCAATCTCAGAGCTACCTCTGAGGTCATTCAGCAGGGTAGCAAAGAACTGCCGGCACTTTCCTTCTGGGTGGCACGCCGCTGCATTCAGCGACACTTCGCCGGTCACCACTCGTTCCGAACGGAAACCGGGATCTACCTTACCCAGGGTGTAGAGGCTACGCAGCATGAGGCCAGCGACAATGACGACCACCACCGAGAGCCCGATCTGCCCCATAACCAACAACATCGATAAGCGAAATTGCGAGCCCTTTCCGGTGACGCCGCGACCACCGGAGCGCAATACGTTTTGCAGGTCAGGCGAGGCCATCCTCAAAGCCGGGAACAGTCCGAACACAAAGCCGGTGAGCACCGAGAGTGCTGCGGCAAAAGCGAAGACGGGCCACTGTAACGAGACGTCGTTTACGCGTGGGGTATCTGCGGGCAGCAGGCGCAGCAAGCTGCGGAGGCTGGCGGACGCAACCAGCAGTCCGGCCGCCCCGGAAAGTGCTCCCAGAATCACGCTTTCTGACAGCAGTTGACGGATCAGCCGCACGGAGGAAGCGCCCAGCGCGCCGCGTACCGCCATTTCGCGCTGGCGGCCGGCGGCACGGGCCAGCATCAGGTTGGCCACATTGGCGCAGGCAATCAGCAGGATCAGGCCTACCGCGGCGAATAGCAGTAGCAGGCGGGGGCGTGTGGCGCCGACCTGCGATTCAAGCAGAGAAACAACCGTCACCTGCGAGGCCCAAATATCAGGCATGCGCCAGGGGAACAGCGGAAGCAATACACCTTGCAGTTTGCGCATCTCCGCTTGTGCCTGTGCCGGGGTTACCCCCTTTTGAAGGCGACCGAACGCATAGAGATTAAAGTCTCGCCATGGATCGACAGGGTCTCCCCCCTTGAAGGCTACGGGCGTGACGAATTGAGTATCCGCATATGGAAAGCGGACGCCGGAAGGCATGACTCCGATGATGCGCCGCTCCATGCCATCCACGCGCAGGGTTTTTCCCAGTACGCCGGGGTCGCCAGCAAATCGTTGCTGCCAGTAACCGTAGCTGAGAACGACTCCCTGATCGCGGCCTGCGACCCCATCCTCGGGAGTGAAGAAGCGACCCAATACTGGATGGACCCCGAGGGTATCGAAAGCGTTTGTCATCACTTCCGCGGTAAACACGCGGTCAGAGCTATCTGCTTCGGTTACGTTTGCTTCAGCGTCTGCACTGAATCCGCTGATTGCTGTGAATGCTTGCGAATGCTCTCCCAGTGCCCGCACCCAGCCTTTGGGAAAGAAGCTGGCATTTCCGGTGCTGTACCCGATACGCGCCAGGCGGTCCTGCTGAGGGAAGGGCAACGGACGCAGTGTGATGGAGTAGACGAGCGAGAAGATGGCGGTATTAGCCCCGATGCCCAGGGCCAGGGTAATTACGGCCGTGCACAGGAATCCGGGTGACTTGCGCAACTGGCGGAAGGCAAACTTCAGGTCGTTTTGCATACCGTGCTCGGGTGCATGCGTGATGCCACGACCAACCGGCAAGACGGACGACAAACAAAGTGGTTAGCGACGGCGGAAACGCGGTTCGTGTCCATTAGCGCGACGTACTGTTCGAAACCGAACAACGGGATGAGTCTACTTGCGCAGGCGGCGGATGAGCAGGGCCGTGGCTACGGCAGCCCCCACCGCGATGAGTGAGACGCGGATGACGATGTGGACCGCAGCCCGTGCGGCGTCCACCGTAGGCGGTGGAAAGCCGGAGCCAAGCATTGGCGTCCATGTCGGCTCACCGGCGTAGGTGTTCTGCCCGCCCAGCCGCACGCGCAATGCGCCGGCCATCGCGCTCTCAGGGTGCCCGGCATTCGGGCTTTTGTGATTGTGCCCATCTTGCCGCCACGTCTGCCCGGCGCCCGGCGCAGCGGCAAACCCCGCGGCTAACACAATGGCGAGAGCAGTCAGGCGCGCAGGCAGGAAATTGGCTGCATCATCAAGCCGCGCAGCGACTTTGCCGAAATAAAAATAGCGTTGGTCGGCGTGGCCAATCATCGAATCCAGCGTGTTGACCGCTTTGTACGCCATTGCCAGGGGCACGCCGCCAACGGTCATGAAAAACAACGGCGCTACGATGCCGTCGCAAGTGCTCTCAGCCAGCGTCTCAATGACCGCACGGCTGACTTCTGCCTGACCCAGGGCTTGTGTATCGCGCCCAACAATACGCGAGAGCCGTTTACGTGCCGTGACCAGTCGATCTTCCGTCAGCGCGCAGATCACCGACTCGCTTTCATCTACCAGGTTGCGAGAAGCCAGGCACGTCCAGCCCAACAGCACTTCGAGGGCGATACCAGCCCGCGGATGGCAAAGCCTCGCCAAACGAATGGCTTTCGAAGTAGTGAGGGAGGTGAGGGCGACCACGGTGACAGTAAGGACGCCGCCGGCGACCAGCTGCGTTTTCGTGTTCTGGCCTGGCTTGCGGAGCAGTTTTTCCCCGGCTTCTATGCCCCGGCCGATAAGACGCACTGGGTGCGGTAGCCACTCCGGATCGCCGGCAATCCAGTCGAGCAGCGAGGCGGCCACAATGACCTTTACGCCTGGTAACGGATGAAAAGGGCGGGTTGAGCGCGCCGGCTCCTCGCTGAGGAAAATCACTCCCCAATATTAGCTTGGCATTCATAATTAGCTCAGCCATCGCCGGTACACTATTAAAACTTTATAACAAAGCAGTTACGCCAGTTCCATGCCCTTAGGCATGCCGGATTGGCTGTTGTACTCTTCACCGGGCCCCGCCATCCAGCTGAATAACCTTCCCTGATTTCGGTTCTATAAACCGGTACAGGTGCATGCTTTGGCAACGTACGTCTTTGCATTCAGGAGAACGCCAGTCCCATGAAGTCCTTTGCCCGCCTCTCATTTTTCCGCTTGACTCTTGCCTTCTTATTGCTACCGGTGATCGCATCGCAGATCACGCGCCAGCTTGCGGCACAATCCATCCAGGGCAGCATTGCCGGTACCGTTTCTGACAAGGCGGGCGCCGTCATTCCTTCCGCGAACGTCAAACTGACGAATCTGGATGAAGGCTCCGTGCGTACCGCCGTCTCGAACGCGAGCGGTGAATATCAATTCATCGATACCAAGGCCGGCCAGTATTCGATCGAAATTGAAGCACCCAACTTCCAGCGCTGGACAACCACCGGGGTCAACCTGGCTGCCCGCCAGCAACTGCGCGTCGACGCTTCGTTGACCGTGGGCGATGTGAAACAGGAAGTCCAGGTGTCGGCCGACACCATCTCCCCCATCAACACAGATACGCCGAGCGTGAGTGCCGTCTACTCCGCCGCCGAAGCAGCCAACCTGCCGGTGAACACCCGGGCCAGCGCCACCGGCACCAGTGCGCTGGGCATCGTCGCCACCCTGCCTGGTGTGCAGGCCGACCACGGGAGCTTCTCTTTGCAGGGCGGCTTGCCATTCCAGACGGAAGTCTCTGTAGACGGCATCACGGTACAAAACGCGACCAACAACTCGCCGGTAGGCGATGCCTTTCCTTCGACCGAATCGATTGCTGAAATTCGCGCCGATGGCGCCATGAATAATGCAGAGTTCGGCCAGCCAGGGGAAATCACCGTCATCTCGAAGGGCGGCACAAACCGGATCCACGGCTCAGCTTTCTGGTATCACCAGGACGCGTCCCTCGATGCCATCCCCTACACCTATCCGGTCACCACCAAGAAGGCAAAACTGGTTAGCAATACATACGGTGGCAGTTTCGGATCAGCGGTCGTCATCCCTCACCTTTATGACGGTCACGACAAAACCTTCATCTTCGGCGCGTTTGAAGGCTGGCAACACCCGTCGCAGACCACCAAAGCCTACGTTGTCCCGAGCACCCTGATGAAGGCCGGCGACTTCAGCAAATATTCGGCGGACGGCTACACCGGCCTGACCAACCCGTTCACTGGCGGCAGCTACGGCAACACACTGCCGTCGGTCAATGCGGCCGCAGCCACGCTGCTCAAGCTGTACCCCGACCCGAACGTCGGCGATCCTACCACCTATGTCGATAATGGAGTCGCCAACTACATCACCAACAAAGACTCGAGCGGACACTCCAACCAGTTCGATATTCGCGGCGACCAGTATGTCGGGGCCAACCAGAAATTGTTGGTCTGGGGACGCTTCACCTGGAAGAACTTTCCCACCAATTCACCTCAGCCCCTGCTGGTGCCTTCCGCACAGAACACAAACCAGAGCCGCGTGCTCAAGATCAGCGCAAACTATACCGTCACGCCGCACATCATCAACGAGTTTGGTTTTGGCTACACGCTCTATACCTACGGCACCTCGAACAGCTTCGATGGAAAGGCATTCACCCAAAGCCTCGGTCTAGCGGGGTTGCAGAACCTGTTCTACAACGGCCTGCCCGAGGTGGACTTCAACAACATACAGGCGCTGAACGCGGACCGCCTGAGCTCGCTCAACAAGTCGAAGACTTACGTCTACACCGACGCACTCAGCTGGTCGAAAGGCCAGCACCAGCTACGTTTCGGTGTGGATATACGCAGGCTGGGAGCGATCACGCCCCTGGGCTTTAATGGTTCGGACAATTACGGCACGTTCCAGTACAACACCAAGAACAGCGGCGGATTGTTTACCGGTGTCGACTTTGCCGATTTCCTCTCTGGCTTGCCTTACCAGACGTTCTACGACGTTGTGCAGGAAGACAACGACGGCCGGTCGACCCACTACCATTTGTATGCCCAGGACCAATGGAAGGCGACGCAGAGACTCACTCTGACCTACGGCCTGCGATATGAACTGCATCCTGGCTACTCCGACGCGCATGGGGACATTGGCAACTTCCTGCCCAATGTCGCCGGCTCAGGCGCCGTGATCTACCCCAACGGCGCGCAGAATCTGTTGGCCACGTCCTTTCTGGCCAGCGCCAATGCATGCACGCCCTACGGAACCACCAGCGGCGGCACGGTCATCAATGGTCAGCCGTGCATGCCGGTGCTTTCGAATGGGCAAGCGGGTTACCCTGCGGGCCTGAAGAAGTATCCCCACCTTCGCTTTATGCCCCGGTTCGGTTTTGCCTACCTGCCGTTCAGCAAAGACAATACGGTGGTGCGCGGCGGTTTCGGTATGTACAACATCACCCTGCTGGGATCGAACTTCTATTCGCTCACCGGCACCCTGCAGGCCCAGACCACGCAATATACGAATACGCTCGATACCACCACGCACACTGTCGGTTACCAATGGCCCAACATCTATGCCGGCGCAGGGAACAGCGGCGGCACGACCAACTACGGACAGGATTATTTCGGCACCGCCAATAGCCCCAACTGGAAAGACCCGTACACCGAGCAATGGTCACTCAGTATCGATCATTCGTTCGGTACCGGCTATGCTCTGCGCGGGTCGTACATCGGCTCTGAGACGCATCAACTGGTCTGGGCGCCGGACGAGAACACGCTGCCTTTCTCGACCACACGGTCGGCTGCGGATGCCTCTTTTAGCGAGCGCCTGTTTCCCAACTGGGGCCGTATCAACATCCGCGCCACCGGAGCAAATGAGAGCTACCACTCGTTCCAGACGGAGTTCTCGCATCGCTTCCAGCGCGGTCTGCAGGTCAACTCTTCATACACTTACGCCCGGGCGCTTGCGGATAACCAGGGTCCGGCCAACTACAATTCAGGCAACGGCGGTTTCGCTGGAGAGAGTGGAGGAGCACGGGCCAGCTCCATCCTCGATCGCCATGCGGACTTTGGAAACGTGTACGGCACGCGCCGCAACCGCTGGAACTCCACCATGGTGTATGACCTGCCGGTCGGCCGCGGAAAGCAGTTCGGCAGCAACATGAACCGCTTTGCTGATCTGGCAATTGGCGGCTGGCGGCTGGCGAACGTGTTCCTGTGGCAATCGGGTCCGTTCGAATCTCCTTATTTCCCCAGCGGGCAGGGCGATCCTTCGGGTACCGGTTCCGGATTGAACGGAACCAAAACCGGCTTCGACGGCGGCCACAGGAACCAGGCAGCGGACCGCGTCTTTGGGGTGAATACCAAGCCGGCCAATCGCACCCGCCTCAATTGGGTGAATTCGGCCAGCGTGACCTGCCCGGGCTATCCGGGTTGGACCCCTGGGACGGCCTGCACCACGGGCAGCGGTGCGGGTCCTGTGCCCTTACCGATCGGCCGCTTTGGTAATGCGCAAGTGGGATCGATTACCGGCCCGGGCACCATCAACCTTTCCTCGGGCTTGAGCAAGGTGTTCCCCATCACCGAGCGGGTGCACTTGCGTGCCGAGGGTACCTTTACCAACGTGTTGAACCACACCAACCTGGGCGATCCGAACATGAACATCAGTTCGCCAAGCTTTGGCCTGGTCAGCAACACCATCGGCTCTGATTTCGGGGGCGCCAGGTCGGGCCAGGTCTCCATGCGGCTGGACTTCTAACCTGCATCACAGAAACCAGGGGGGCGCCCTTTGAAGGAAGCCCCCCTGGGAACAACTGGGCCCAGCCCCATCGCTACTGCCTGACGGCAGGTCAGGAGCGCACATCAGTTCAAATTTTCCTCGGTCAGCAGTTCCTGAAACTTGGGCGTGGTGCGCAGAACCGCAAACTCCTTGTCCTCGTTGAGACGTTTGCGGTCGTTGAAGCCATCATCCATCGCCTTCCGCAGGTACAACAGCGCTTCTTCCTGCTTGCCCAACCCGGCAAACGTCTGCGCTAGATAGTAGTTAAGCGCAAGCCGTTGTTCCCGCGAAGCCGTGGCTTCTACCAGCGAAGCTTTATCCGGCGCGAACACATGCTGATCGAGAGCCAGCGCTTTGCGATATTCCTTTTTTCCTTTGTTGTAGTTCTTTTGCGCAAAATAGGCCGTACCCAGGTTGCAATAGATCACCGCATCTTCTGAGGTGTATTTCAGCGCGCGCTTGTAAAAGTGCTCGGCATGCTTGAAATCTCTCTGGGTGTAGTACACGGCAGCGAGATTATTGGCCGCCGGCGCGTAGCGGGGATTGATGGAGAGCGCTTCTGAGTAAGCCTTACGCGCTTCCTCCAGCGCAAAAAGGTGATGGTACGCCATTCCGATCTTGTTCCACACAATGGCGGATCGTGAATTGAGTGCGCGGTACGCAGTAATGGCTGCCGCGTACTGTCCGCGCGCCATGAATAGATCGCCCTGCATTTCGTCCAGAGGATGGTCTAAACTTCTGCGTGACAGGCTTACTTGTGAGGGGTTAGTGCCGGAAGACGTCGGCACTGACTGGGACTGGCCGTATGAGGAACTACTCAGCAGGATCGAAAGAGTGAGGACCGCGCACGGGTACCTCGTACTGGAAAACGGATTGCTGCGACATGGGAGCATCCCTCGCCTCCTTTCTACAAATACTCCTCGAAGCGGGGTGGTCAAAGTACTACTTGCCGGCCGGCGTTACCCCCGGCACCACCATTCTGATCCTCCCCGGTACAAATCGGCAATATGCATCTCGACAATTCGACGCAAAGATCAAGGCTGGTCTACTTTCCTTAAAGCGGCGTACGGTACTGGCGCAACCGGGGCGCTCTCGCACACAGACCCGTAGAGCCAGAAGGAAGTCGGAATGGTGACTCACCCGGAAGAAGCGCTGGTATCTGTGTGGCGCCAGGTGTTGGTCGAAGATGTGAAAGTCGTTGTTCTGGCTGGTGACCAGTATCCGGTCCGCCGCACCAGCCGCAGTCATCTGCGCGAGGTGGACTTCGCTATTGACGGAGTGCCGCTGCGCGGCGTCGAGCAAAATGCGAACACTCACTCCCGCTGGGCAAGGTTGGCGCGCGAAGGTAAGAACGTCATGCAGTTTCTGGAGGAGGGGCGCTACCTTGCAGTGGTCGTAGATGGGAAGCTGACCGCATACGAGGCCTTGCACGAACGATTTTCCCGGCACTAAATGGCTCCCCGACCCCCAGGGGCACCTCGTCATTGCTTGGAGATACGCAGGTGACGCAGGTGCCGCAGAGGAAGAAGAAAGCGTTGCAGGCCTGCAAAACATGCCATAACATCCTGCCAATGCGCCATATACGCCACATGGCTCCCTAAGCAACGTCGTCCGCCAAGCAATCATCGGTTACCAACGTGTGTTCGGTTAAGAGAACTGGCAGATCCAAAGCAAAAAGCGTGAGTATGCTTTTTCTCTGAAGCAAGTCTTGCCATTATCTCGACCGGAACAACGATGTGGAGTCGTTTAACCCCTCCGATTCTTCTTCGCATCCTGAGCTGGAGCAATGAAGGACACAACCATGAAGCCAGTAAAAGCGGGCGAAAGTTTGCCTTTGAGGATGCCCTCGCATGCGGTCGAAGCGCTCGAGCGACTGCGTTGTTCTTACACCAGGTCGGTGCTGGGGACACCCAGACTTGAAGCTGACAAGGCGGTACAGCGGGTGGTGGAGCTAACGCTGGAAAACGCCAAAAATGCCCAGCGCACGGCCTGAGGGGGCCAACTTTCGTCGAGCAGCAAGCCCGGATCTCCCACCACGACTGTCGGCTGCGGAAGAAGTGGAGTCCCGCTCAGGGGCTAGCGCGCA
>CAZZVD010000133.1:0-13925 GCA_964657465.1 uncultured Acetobacteraceae bacterium
ATTGGTGCGACAGGTTGAAGGGAGCGGTGAGCCTGTTGCTGTGTTTTGGCTTGTGACCTTTAGGTTCATTTTGGTGTGCGACGACATGTTTTGCCGGTTAGCTAGCCCCCCTTTTGTCATCCCGAGCGTAGTCGAGGGATGACAAATTGGGGACTACTGACGTTGGCCGTCATTGCCTGCCCCCCGTGAAGCAAACACCGGCGGGAAGCCCGCATACCCTTGTTAGGCTAGTGCTTCGACGCTTTGCTGCCGTTCGGCGGGTCTGTTGCGGCAGGTACCTTGTAAATCTCAATGGCGCCCTGGCGCAAAACCGCCAACCGCTCTCCATCCGCGGATAGCGCAAAATTCTGCCCTGCCGTGGACACAGGCGATGCCGTTGTAGAAAACAGCAGAGCTCCCGTGGCGGCATCGTACACCTGCACCACTTGCTCCCGCACATCCTCATCGTTCAATGAATCCGCCAGGTTGATGGTGTGGGTCACATGTAACAGGCCTACCGCGAACCGCGCTCCGGTGGCCGCATAGGCCAGGGTTGGCCAGACAAAATGCCCTTCCCGCATGCCATTCCAAAGCTTCTTCCCTTCCGTCGTCCATGCGTCGAGATAGGTATCTGACGACTTTGGACCGCAACTTTCAATCACCAATTCCTTCGGGTTGACGAAGTTCTCGTGCGGGGTGCAGGTCGAAGCCACTTTGCCCAGCAGAATGCTTTTTCCTTCGAAAGGGACGAAGTTCACCAGGAATTGGTCCTCGCCTTTGTCTCTCACGATGCCCACGTACCCGTTCCCGGTCACCGGGATAAGGACTGGCGATTCGATGTGAAGAGCGCCCAGCACCCGTCTCGACGCAGTCTCCATGAGAGTGACCTGCGTGTCTTCGGGGGGCGCAGCGTCGCCGAACTTCTCCGCCTGCGCGAGCCCCCGTTTGTGCTGCTCCGCGGTGTGTTTTTCGAATTCGTGCTCAATGACCAGGATGCGGCCGTCGGGAGAGACCTCGGTGGCAAACACCGGGGTTGACACCTGGACATAAGGGCTGAGCTGCAGGCCGGCATCAGTGAGCCCGTACGCATTGCCCTGCCGTACGAGAAACTTGCCTCCGCCAACAGGCCATAGGTAGCGGGAGCGGTCGTGCATGCGCCATTCCTCCGAGGCTTCGACCTGCCCTTGCGGCAATCTGAGGGTCACCGCCTGAATGATCTGGTCACTATGTTCGGGCTTGTCTGCCTCGTCATCCCTCCGCAGCAAACGGGAGCGGTGAAACGTAAACAGAAGATGTTGATCGTCGATGAAGTCGAGGGTGCTGAAAGACTTGCTGGACAGCATGTACAGAGTCCCGGGCGGCCGATATCCCAGTGGCTCTACCGGGATGCGCTGCTCTGGCCCGGGAGCGGATGCACTGGTACGCGGTGCGCACAACGAGAGCACTGGGCAAAGCGCCATAACAGCGGCTGTCAGCAGTCGTCCTGGCATTGGTTCTCGCTTGCTTTGAGTGTAGAAGATCTGCCGCAGCCTGCACGGAGCCACCCAAAGGTGCCTTCGGCTCCTCAACAGGACTACAAATCCATGGCGTACTGGGCGGAAGCTGCCGCTGCGCGGACGCGGGGTTCGCTTGCCAGTTCCATGACCAGCCGCTCCAAGACCAGCCGTTTGTCTGGCGGGGAGGAGCGAAGCTCGAGATCAGCGCGGGCAATCAGCCGCAGCATCTGCGTGAGCTCGCGGCGCGATCCGTAGCGGCGCGCCTGCCGGATCAGGTCTTCCGCGGCAAAGGGTGGCATGCGGAAGCCCTGCCACAAGGCTTGCCAGATCGCGCGCGAGTCACGAACATTTTTCTCCAGGATGACGACCATCTGACGAAAAGTGCGCGCCAGCATGTAGAGGTGCCCGATCGCTGAGTCCTCTCCGCCGTCAGAAGCGTTCAGCAGGCCGTGCAGCAGCGCGAGCGCCCGCGGCTTGTCTCTGGCGCTGATGGCGTCGGTGAGTTCGTAGAGGGACCTCTGCTTGGCCGCCAGCACCATGGTCTCGACGTCGCCCAGGGTGATGCGCTTGCGGTCCGCGACGTACAGCATGAGCTTTTCCAACTCCGAGGCAATCAGCATCATGTCGGCGCCGAGTGCGTCTGCCAGTTCGCGGGCCGCCTCCGGCTCGAATTTCGTGTCGCGGCTTTCTGCCGTGGCCATCAACCACCGCACCGCATCGGCTTCGTCCACCCGAGCCAGATCCACCATGGAGCATTCGTCACCCAGTGTTTCTCGAATGCGTTCGTACCGATCCTTGTCCTGCAGTTCCATACGGCGGACATCGGCGGGCAGGCGCAGGTGGTCGGCAACAAAGAGGAGCACCGCCTGCGGATTGGGCGAACGGAAGTAGTCCTTCAGTGCCGCAAACTCTTCCTTCTTCGCGCCGCGCGCGTAAAGGTTCTTGATGTTCTTTACGAAGATCACCTGAAACGGCGCCATGAGCGAGGGTGTTTGCGCGAGATCGAGCACGTGGAAGATGCTCGTCTCCGCCAGGTCAAGGTCGCTGAGTGAAAACTCGCGCAGTGACGGGTCGATCAGTAGATCGACCACCGCGCGCCGGCAACGTTCGTAGAGAAAAATCTCATCGCCCGCCAGGACGTAGCCTGGCCGCAGCCGGCCGGTAAAGGCGGCGGCCGCCTTCACTTCGGCGACAAAGCGGTCCGCAGAGGAGAAGCTGCGCAGTTTGCTGACATCATCCGCCGGCATGTTCTCCCTTGTGCATTGCAGTATTCAGAAGGACTCCAGAATATCGCTCACCAGCGCTTGCGCAAAGTCCTGAGACAGGCGCTGCACCGCTGGAGAGTCCTCCTGGATAAAGCTGGCCAGATCGGAAGTTGTTTCGAACTGCTCGTGAAAGACGTAGTTATTGTGTTGGTAGAGCACGCGGTTGTCGCGATCGGTCACCAGCACATTCACGTTGATGGTAACGAGAAAGCTTGAGGTGACGCTGGTGGTCTGGCCTGCCTGTACGCCGGTCGTTTCCGTGCGGTAGGTGAGCGGCTGCACCGACTCAGCGATGATCGCCCCGCTGACGGTGGCATCTGCCTCATCGGCCGCGGTGGCCGTAATCTTGAGGCGTGAGCGGCTGTTGAACTCGCGCACGACTGCCTGCGTCATAGGCACTTCTGTGTGGTAGGACTGCGTTTTGTTTTTGAAGATGGGGATAGCGAGCGTATGCACGGTGCTGGGCAGGTGAGCCGCCGAACCGGCGGTATGGTAGCCGCAACCTGAGCAAGCCAGCAGGCTCGCAAGTGCCACCAAGCTCTCAAGTGTTAGAACGAAACTGCCGCGCATCCTGAGGCTATTGTCGCACTCCGCGTGCCGGCACCGATTTTGTTTGAGCAGGAGAGACTTGCGATGGAGCGCCGTGAATTCCCACATCTCCCGGCTGAAAAGCGCCGTGAGATATGGGGCACCCCAGCCGGTGGCAGGCCCAAACATAGATGTCAGGCTGCTCAACAAGCCCGGGTGCCCCATATCTCACGACGTTTTCTTGTCGGGACCGGATTTCCTGTTACGCTGCACCGGACACATCTACGTGTGCGGTTTTCATTGAGGAAAACCGCATGCAGATCGCCAACGCCTCCACCTTACACAGGAAATCCGGGAGATGTGGGAATTCACGGCCCTCCATCGGTCACTCTAAACACCACCGCAGAACACCTTGTTGCAGAAGTCCAGCACCAACGACAAAGCCCCGATCCTTTCGGATCGAGGCTTTGTCTGGAGCTGCTGCAGTTCTACGCGGGTGAGGGTTGGCTTTCGCCACCGAAGCCTGGAGCCCGTCCGGGCTCAGGCTTGATGACCTGCTGCACGTCCCCACTGGGACTGCCCGGAGGCGGTCCCAGTGGCGGCAACGGAGGCAACTGTTCGCCGGCAACAATCAGCTTGATGTCGTTTGCATCCAGGGTTTCACGATCCAGCAGGGCCTGCGCCATGCGGTGCATCGTGTCCTTGTTTCCGTCCAGGATGGAGTAGGCCGACTTGTAGGCTTCATCCACCAGGCTACGCACTTCAGCATCTATCTGCCGCGCCGTCTCTTCCGAGAAGTCGCGATGCTGAGCAATCTCACGACCGAGGAAGATCTGCTCTTCCTTCTTGCCGAAAGTCAGTGGGCCCATGCGGCTCATCCCGTACTCGCACACCATCTTCCGCGCCATATCCGTTGCGCGCTCAATGTCGTTGCCGGCACCGGTGGTTTTGCGGTTCATGAAGATCTCTTCTGCACAGCGGCCACCCATCAGAATGGCGAGCTGCGTTTCCAGATAGTCCTTCGTGACTGTGTGCTTGTCTTCTTCCGGCAACTGCATCGTGACACCCAGAGCCATGCCACGAGGAATGATCGTCACCTTGTGTAATGGGTCAGCATGGTCGCGCTTGGCCGCTACCAGCACGTGACCGGCTTCGTGATAGGCCGTATCTCGCTTATCGTCCTCAGACAGGAGCATGGACTTGCGCTCAGCACCCATCATGACCTTGTCCTTGGCTAGCTCAAAGTCAAACTGGTGGACTGCCTTGCGGTTGGCGCGTGCGGCACTCAGTGCGGCCTCATTCACCATATTCGCCAGATCAGCACCAGAGAACCCTGGGGTCCCACGAGCCAGGATGCGAAGATCGACATCTTCGGCCAACGGCACCTTCTTGGCATGCACACGAAGCACTTCTTCACGGCCGCGAACATCCGGCCTGCCAACCACTACGCGACGGTCAAACCGTCCGGGACGCAGCAATGCGGGATCGAGTACATCCGGGCGGTTGGTGGCAGCGATCAGGATCACGCCATCGTTCGACTCAAACCCGTCCATCTCGACCAGCAACTGATTCAGCGTCTGCTCGCGTTCATCGTGTCCGCCGCCCAAACCGGCACCACGATGGCGTCCGACAGCGTCGATTTCGTCGATGAAGATGATGCAAGGCGCATTCTTCTTGCCCTGCTCGAACAGATCGCGGACGCGGCTTGCGCCAACGCCGACGAACATTTCGACGAAGTCAGAACCAGAAATGGAGAAGAACGGCACATTCGCTTCCCCGGCAACTGCGCGCGCCAGCAAGGTCTTACCAGTACCTGGAGGGCCCACCAGCAGGACGCCCTTGGGAATGCGGCCACCCAGCTTTTGGAACTTCTGCGCCTCACGCAGAAACTCGATGATCTCTTTCAGCTCTTCCTTGGCTTCGTCTACGCCGGCAACGTCCTTGAACGTGATCTTCTTCTGCTGCATGGAAAGCAGCCGGGCACGGCTCTTACCGAAAGACAGCGCCTTGTTGCCACCACTCTGCATTTGCCGCAGCATGAAAAACCAAAGCGCGGCGATCACAATGATCGGCGCAAAATTCAACAGGATAGGAAGCCAGGAGTTACCCTGCGTGTCCTTGATCGTGATGCTGACCTTGTTGTCCTGCAGGATCTTGAACATGTCAGGATAGTTGGCAGGCACGGTGGTGTGGAACGCTTCTTTGTCATTCGCATAGTGCCCATGCACTTCGCTGTTAATGAGCGTCACATCGCTGATCTTGCCCTGCTGGCCGTCCTGCATGAATTGCGAAAACGAAATCTCACGGTCTTTACTCATGCCCGTGCTTTTCTGGACAATCTGCCAGAGGAGAACCAGGCAAGCCAGGATGAATACCCAGAAAATGATTGTCTTGACCGTTGAATTCACGAATAACCCTCTTTTCCTGCACAGCAGTAACGAAAAACAGATCTCCTGAGAACGCAAAACGCACTAAGGCCGGGAAATCCTTACAACCTTTAATCCATTAGACGACAGTAACCTGCCGGGGATGCCGAATACTTTGGGGGTAGATTTGGATACGGTCGATAACCACATGCGGCTACGCCCGCTATTACGCCAAGAATATTCTACTCCGCGGAAAGCCAAAGCGTCTTTCAAACCGCTGGGATGCATGCCGGAAGTTATCCGCCAAAGGCACTGCCGGGCGACACTATTTATGACCTTCGCCGTCCGGCAGAAGTTGCACGGCGAAGGTCATTCCCTCCCCCTCTACTTCCACTCCCCGCATCCAGACGATTGTCCGCTCAGCTTCCACCACTGGCCATCGCTTTCGCGGTTCTCCCACGATGTGCAGCCGGTCCAGAACGTCCGCGACCTTTTTCGGACTGCGACTGTGCCGCAGTTTTACCCGATCCCCCGGTCGCCAGGAGCGCAAAACAGCCGCTTTTTCACCGTCCTCGCACTCCCCCTGGAGGGACATGCCAAAGGCAGGCGCGGTCACCTCCCCCGGGACGCGGAATGGGTAGGTAATCTCCCCAATATCCGCGGTCACGGCGGCCATCCGCGTGAAGCGGATTTCTCGCAAACTCCGTTCCACCCGGATCTGTCCTGGAATGTCGAACTTCCCCGGGCGACTGCCGCCCGCAGCAGGCGTGAGCAAGGCAAGCACCTGCTCGGTGTGGTCGAAGCTGAGTCGCGCCCCCAGCAAACGGGCGGCGGCGCGCACCACACGGCGCCCCACCGCCGGCGGTAACTCGCGCAGGCGCGATTGTTCCATGGCCACGGTTTGCTCCTCCGGATGCGTGCTGGTGGACCGGCCAGCACCCCGGGTGGGACGGCCCGGCAGCAGCAGCCCAGGCAGCAAGCGCGACATTTCCCCCTGCCAATAGGTCTCTTCGTCGGCTGAAATGGAGGCCAACCTGGATAATTGCACGGCTATCTGCGGGTTAAAAGTCCGCAACAAGGGTACAAGCTGCGAGCGAATGCGGTTGCGCGTGTACGCCATGTCCTGATTGCTGCTGTCCTCCCGCCACGGCTGGGGGAGCCATCGCAGCCATTCCTCCAGCGCAGCATGACGGTTATCGAGGAATGGACGGAGGATGGCGCCCGAATCCTCGGCAAGCACGGGATGGATACCGCTCAGCCCCTCGGTCCACGCGCCCCGCAGCAGCTTGCCCAGGACTGTCTCCGCCTGATCGTCGAGGGTGTGCCCCGTCGCGATGGCGTCCGCCTGCCCGGATAGCATCCACTGACGAAAAAAACCGTAACGGACATTGCGCGCCGCCTCTTCCAGCGTCTCGCCAAACGCCTGGGCCGCTGCCGGGGCGTCTGCCCGGTGCAGGTGGAAGGGCAAGCCATGGCCCGTGGCGAGTGACTCAACAAAGGCCACATCGTCATCCGCGGCGACGCCCCGTATGCCGTGGTGTACATGAACCACCGAAAGCTCAATACCCAGCCGAATGCGTTCCTCGAGCAAGCGACGCACCAGGGCTACCGAATCGGCGCCGCCCGAGACAGCGACGGCCACGCGCTGGCCGGTGTGGAAGAGACTACTGCGGAGAATGGGCGGAGTGGCCTGCGTCACCACGCCCATGGTAGAGCAAACACCCGCCTTCGGGCTGGTCGCTGGATTATCCCGAGGCTATACTGCGGGCATGTACCAGATAAGAGCAGCGACCCCGGCGGACGCGGGCATCATTACCCATCATCGGCGACGCATGTTTGTGGATGCCGGGCGCCAGGATAACCGCGTTCTGGATGTGATGTCTGAGCACTTTCAGCCGTGGGTCGCCATCCGGCTGGCGGACGGCCGCTACTACGGCTGGCTGACCATGAACGGCGCCGACGTGGTCGCTGGCGCAGGATTGATCGTTCTGGACTGGCCGCCCCACCCTCTGGATCCACGCCAGGATAAGCGTGGTTACCTGTTGAATGTTTATGTGGAACCCGCACACCGGCGGCACAAGCTGGCAAGCCACCTGATTGATCAGGCATTGGCGGAAGCGCGCAAGCAGAAGATCCGGGTCGTGGCCCTGCACTCTACGGATGCGGGCAAGCCCCTCTATGAAAGCAATGGCTTTCGCAGCACCAATGAAATGTTCTACGTGGAGCCGGTGGAAGGTTAGGCAGGATTTCTCACCAGCACTGATGGGTGCGACAGGTTGAGGAGCGGTGAGACTATTGCTGTGTTTTGGCTTGTGGCCTTGCGTGTCAGGTCAGTTTTTGGTGTGCGACGCCATGTTTTGCGGGCTAGTCAGGCAGGTTGCACCGCTTCCTGACGCCTTCGGTTCGCTCCGGGCTTCCTGCTATACTCCGATGTTTATGCGGGTATTTGTCATCTTACCGGCCGCTGGCCTGGGCACACGCATGGCCCCCGGTCATGCGACTCCGAATGCCCCGAAGCAGTTTCTCGCTTTGCAGGGTTTGCCGATCCTGGTGCATAGCCTGCGCGCGTTCGCGGCCGTGCCCAGGGTTACCTCCATCTATGTCGCCGTGAGGAAGCCAGAGATCAGCCGCATGGAAGCCATGATTGCGGAGCATGCCTTGACCCTGCGGGTGAAAGTAGTCGAAGGTGGCGATACCCGCCAGCAGTCAGTAAGCCAGGCACTCAAGGCGCTCCCGGCCGAGGACCAGGACATCATCCTGGTGCACGATGCGGTGCGGCCGCTGATCGACCCCGCGACCATCGAACGCACGATTGAGGCGGTCGAGAACTATGGGGCAGCGATTGTCGGGTTGCCTGCGGTCGATACCATCAAGCAGGTAGAGCGGACAGCACGGGGAGCCATCGTCACTGCGACCATTCCACGGGAATACATCGTGCAGGCGCAAACACCCCAGGGTTTCCGAGCCGATGTGCTGCGCCGCGCTTTTGCCTCGGCGGAAGCGGACGGGTTCGACGGCACGGATGAAGCCAGCGTGGTCGAGCGTTCCGGGGCCACGGTTGTGGTGGTGCTCGGATCGCCGGCAAATCTAAAGATTACCCACCCCAGCGACCTGCAACTGGCAGAGTTTTATTTGCAACACAGATCCTGAAGCGGGATACAGTCAGCTCCCCATAGCTCCGAAGGGCGTGGAGTGGAGAACGAGAAAACGATGAGCATGAGAATAGGTTACGGCTGGGATTCGCACGTGTTCGCTGCCGGCGTTCCCTTGAAAATTGGCGGCATCGCCATCAATCATTCGCAAGGGCTGGCTGGGCATTCCGACGGCGACGTTCTGCTGCATGCCATCACCGATGCGTTATTGGGCGCGTTGTCAGTGGGGGATATTGGCAGCTTTTTCCCGCCAGGAGATCCGCGCTGGAAAGACGCCGATTCGGTCATTTTTCTGAGCCTGGCCATGGACGAGTTGCGCACAGCCGGTTATCGCATCGTGAATTGCGACACCACTCTGGTGTTAGCCGCCCCGAAGATTGGCCCGATCGCGGGTGATATGCGGCAGCGCGTGGCGGAGTTGCTGGGCATTCCTCCTACGGATGTGGGGATCAAAGCCAAGACGCCGGAGGGGCTCAATCTGGATCATGTGGCCCAGGCGCATGCAGTCGTCCTGCTGGAGAGCGTGGATCCAGCCAGCACGATCGGTGTCATGGAAGCCGAGATCGACGATCCGGATGCCGTGGACAAGATCCTAAGCGAGATCGGTGCAAGTGAAGAACTGGCGACCAGGGGAAAAAGCCGCCGCCGGGTGCCGATCCCTGAATTTGATACCGAGGATATTACGTAAGCTTTCTGGGTATAGGGTTTGATGGAGTGAGGTCGTTCGATGTGGCTTCGCCCTCGCCCCTCGCCCCTCGGCCGTTGCAGGCAAAGCTCCCGTTGTCATCCCGACCGAAGCGAAGCGAAGTGGAGGGATCTGCCGTGCGCCTTTCTCCCTCCACCCATCTGCACAACAGCTCCAGGGTCGGATAAGCGGAGGAACCCCCAGGTCAATAGCACCCGCTTCTCTGCGAATTTACAGCCCCATCTGCTCACTGCGTTACGTTTTTGAATTGCTCTCAGCAGACCTCGGCGGTAAGCTTGCCAACACCCTACCGCGGAGGCTTAAACGATGCAGTCGACCAACGGCTTCGACCCTACCCACTCGCTGGGCTTCTTATTGTTTTCTGGCGTTTTCGCCCTGGTGATGATCGTGCTTGTCATGATTCCCCACTGGTTCATCTTCAAAAAGGCCGGCTTTAGTCCGTGGCTTTCGCTGCTGATGTTTGTTCCCCTGGTGAACTTCTTCATGTTGTATTTCCTCGCCTTCGCGCGCTGGAATGTTGTGCCCGCGCCTCTGGGTTATGGCGTGCCACCACCCGTTCCCTATCAGCCACCGTTCAAATGAAATAGCATCGTGCATGGTCCTGCGTGTTGCAGGGCCTGAGAGCGATGCCAGAAACCCTTCAAAAACCCCGCGTCCGTTTTGCGCCCTCCCCTACCGGTTACCTGCATGTAGGTGGCGCTCGTACTGCCCTGTTCAATTGGCTGTTTGCCCGCCATACGGGGGGCACATTGATTTTGCGCATTGAGGATACGGACTTCGAACGATCCTCCGAAGACATGGTAGAAGGCATCCTCCAGGGCATGCGCTGGCTTGGCCTGGAGTGGGACGAAGGTCCCTTCTTTCAGTCGCAGCGGCTACCCCTCTACCACTCCACTGCCCAGACCATCTTTGAGAGCGGGCACGCTTACTACTGCTTTTGTACCAAAGAGGAGCTGGAGCAACGCCGCGCTGCCGCGGTCGCTGCCGGCAAGCCCCCAATGTACGACCGCCGCTGCCGGGTGCTCCATCCCGAAGTCAGCGAGAGGCGCCGGAAAGCGGGTGAGCCCTGTGCGCTGCGCTTTGCAGTGCCCGAGGGCGGCGTGACTGCTTTTCAGGATGCCGTCATTGGGCGCGTGGAGTTTGCCAACGCAGAGCTGGAAGACTTCGTCCTGCTGCGCTCGGATGGCATCCCTACCTATCACTTGAGCGTCGTCGCCGACGATCTGGACATGCGCCTGACCCACATCATCCGCGGCGCGGATCACATTTCCAACACGCCCAAGCAGGTCTTGCAATATGAGGCCCTGGGCAAAGACTTACCGGTGTTCGCCCATCTTCCCCTGATCCTCGGGCCCGACAAGAGCCGCCTTTCCAAGCGGCACGGGGCCACAAGCGTCATTTCCTATAAAGAGATGGGCATCGTGCCGGAAGCCTTCCGGAACTTCCTCGCTCTGCTGGGCTGGACCCCCGGCAACGCAGCGCAAAAGGACCGTGAGCTTTTCTCCTCCGATGAATTGATCGCACTGTTCTCGCTGGATGGCATCTCCAAGTCGAACGCGGTGTTCGACAACGACAAGCTGGCCTGGTTCAACACTGAATGGATTCGCCGCTATTCGCCACAGCAACTGCTGCCCTTGATCGAAGAGGAGTGGGCCAAAGCCGGGTTCCGCTCCGACCGCAGCGCTGAAGACGTTCTCGCCGCGATTGCTTTATTGCAGCCGCGCGCACGCAGCCTAAAAGATTTCGCCGGCGCCTTCCGCGGCTACTTCAGTGATGCTTACGAATATGACACGGCCGCCGTGACCAAATTTCTGAGTGACGGAAACAGCCGGGCTCTGCTGGTCGAACTGGGCGACCGCTACCAGCAATCCGATGAGTTCACCGAGGCGGCAGCGGAGCAGCTCCTACGCAGCTTTGCCGAGGAAAAGGGCATGAAGGCCGGCGCCCTGATCAATGGATCCCGGGTCGCCCTTACCGGGCAGGGCGTGGCTCCCAGCCTGTTCGCGGTCATGGTCTCCCTGGGTAAAGAGCGCGTGGTGAAGAGGCTTAAAAACGCGAGCGCTATCGAAGTGCAGATTCCTTCGATGTCTACCGGGCAAGAATCGTAACTTCGACCGGGATGCTGTGCGGCGGCATGCAGGCATTGCGATCGCAGGCCTGGTAGCGAAAGGCGGCCTGCAGCACATGCTCGCCTGGCTGTGCCGTCAGGTGCGCGTGCAGTACGAATTCGCCCGTATAGACACTCAGCTTGTCTCTGGGGGCAAGTTGCAAGGCAAAGTCCGTTCCGGGCGGAAAATCCACGGCGGTTACGTTCAGACCGGGCGCCTCCACCACTGCCAGCCGCGCCGGTATCAAAGCCTTGTCCAGGGGCGCGTGGGAGTTGATGTGCAATCCATCGGCTACGCGAAAGTGGAGATCAATCTGGGCGCCGTGACGCGCCGCGACCGTTACCTGCCCGGGAGCAAGAAACTGAACAGCCGTATCCTGATCTGCCTGCTGCGATAATCCGCCGGGTAAAGGGAGCGGGCGGTCTTTCATGAGTTGCCCGGCCGCGAGGTGCCCGACGGACCCGAGCGTAGCTGCCAGGCCAGCCAGCACCAGGATGGCCCCGCCGGCTCGCACGTTAGTGGCTCCCAGTGGCCAAAGCCTTTTTGATGCTGGCTTCCACTTCATTCTTCGATACCAGGCCGGCAGTCTCCGCGACCACTTTCCCATCCCGGCCGACGAAGTAAGAAGTAGGCAGGAACTCAACTCCACCATACTTGCGCGACATGGAATCTTCCCCGACCAGCAACGGATAGTTGAGACCCTGCTCCTGACCGAACTTGGCCAACTTGGAGCGCGGCGTATCGGCATCGTCTTCGGAAACACCGAGAATCTCAAACCCCTGGGAGGCGTACTGGTTGTGCAGGGCAACGAACCAGGGCATCTCGATCTTGCAGGGGGCGCACCAGGTCGCCCAGAAATTGATGAGCACGGCCTTACCCTTGTAGTCAGCCAGCGAGACCTTCTTGCCTTCTACCGTCCGCAGGGTGAACTCGGGCGCTTTTTTGCCGCGCAGATCAGGCAGTCCCTCATCTGCGGCAACGTCCTGCTGCACGGACTGGTTAGCCGCACTATCGGGAACCAGCGTTCCATGCGCGACTCTTTGCGCATCCTGCTTACGGCGCTTGTAGTTGGTATACCCCGACCACACCATGAGCGCCAAGGCGGCGAGGACGAGGAGAATCACCCATTGATTACGCTTCAAGTCGACTAGCTTTCTCCGGACGAGGTTTCCTGCCGGTGACACACGAAGTGACTCTCTTTATTCTAACGGACCACCGCCCAGCACCGGCCTGCCACGGCAAACGCCGCCCTCGATCCTGATACGATCAATTGTTTTCCTGGGAAGCGATGACGGCAACCACACCTTCGCAGTTAATCCGGATTGAAGCCGAAGCCCTGCTACAACTTGCGGCGCGGCTGGAAAACGGCATGGCCGCTACCTTCGACCGTGCGGTGGCGCTGGTGGTTAGCTGCGGACAGAATCGCGGCCGCGTCGTTGTCACCGGGATCGGTAAGAGCGGCCTAATCGCACAGAAGCTGGTCGCCACCTTCAACTCCACTGGAACGCCCGCTCTCTTCCTCCATGCCGCCGAGGCAATCCATGGCGATCTTGGCATGCTCGCCAAAGGGGATGTGGTGCTTGCTCTTTCTTCCAGCGGGGAAACGGAGGAGATCCTTCGGCTGCTGCCCACCCTTAAGAAGCTGGGGGATGCCCTGATCAGTTTTTGCTGCTCGCTGGGGTCCACCCTGGCACAGGCCAGCGATCTGGTGCTTGATATCAGCATCGAGAAAGAAGCCTGTGGCATGGGGCTGGCGCCCACCGCCTCGACCACCGTCATGCTGGCGCTGGGAGACGCACTCGCCATTGCTGTTTCGCAAGCCAAAGGCTTTCGCGCGGAGGATTTTGCAGACTTGCACCCGGGAGGCAAGCTCGGGCGAAAGCTGGCGCGCGTACGAGAGTTAATGCACGCCGGTGAGGCCATTCCCACGGTTAGCGCGGACACACGGATGCCGGCCGTGATCTACGAGATGAGTCGCAAAGGCCTGGGCATGACCGCCGTTACGGCAGGCTCCAGGCTCATGGGCATTTTGAGCGACGGGGACCTGCGCCGGCTGCTGGAGAGAAAAGGCCCGGATGCGCTGGCTCTCACGGCAGCGGACGCCATGAATGCCTCCCCGCAAACGATCGCTCCGGATGAGTTTGCCGCGCGCGCGCTGGGCATCATGGAAGAGAGGAAGATCACTTCCCTGGTGGTCGTCGATAGCGCCGGCAACCTGACCGGCGTGCTCCACCTGCATGATCTGTGGGGCCTGGAACTGATCTGAGTGTGCCCGGATTTCTCACCACGACTGTCTGGAGACAACCACAATGCCCCCACCCCTGG
>CAZZVD010000134.1:0-13862 GCA_964657465.1 uncultured Acetobacteraceae bacterium
GAATCCCACATCTCGCGAAAAACGAGCGAGATGTGGGGCACCCATCCTTTGTTACAGGCTTTACGGGACAGGCCGTGAGAAATGTGGGCCAGTGCGGCATTCATTTGGGGAACCCGTCCAGGGGTAAGGGCATTGTGGTCGGAAGCTGAGGGTTGTGGTGAAAATCCGCACTAGTAGCGGGCTAGTAGCGAATCTTTAGCTCTTTCAGCGAGGGCAAGTAGGCTGAGTGCACCTCGACCTGGATGCGCCTGGCCTGCACTCCAGGATCGGCGCTGGCGATCGCCTGTGCTTCGGCCGCCGACTTTGCTGCAATGATCGATACGCCCACCAGGGAGTCATCGTCGGTAATGGGCCCAGCCAAAAGATAGCGCCCGGCCTCGACCTGTTCCCGGATAAATGCCAGTTGACGCGGCACCAGGTCGGCGGCATCTGGCCCGGCTGTGTCATTCCATCGCTCGCCCTTGCGTATAAGGGCTATGAAGTAGGGCTCAACATCGCGTGGAATGTCTCTGCGCCGCTGGGTTTCTTTTGCGTTCGTTTCTTCGGTCATGCCGCAATTTTCTACTTTGCTGCTTCTTCGAGCAATCGATGCGCGGCTTCGGTCTTGCCTTCCTTTTGCAACATGGCGGCGTGCTGCCGCAAGATGGTGCGCCGCTTCCTGTTGGTGGACTGGGCTGACGCATCCGGCGAGGGTTTGCGGAAATTCTCTTCAGCAGCCCGGAAATCGCGATCCGCCTTGTCGGTTTCGCCCAACTGGTTGTGAATCATGGCCCGATGCCAGTAGGCCGTACTCCACTCCGCAGAACCGGGTTTTACCGCTTTCGGAACCAGCGCGACTTCCTGGTCGAACTCCTGCAAAGCTTCCTTCTTGTGGTCGAAGGCGGCGAGGGCAATGCCGTATTCGTCGTGGGCCATCATCTTGTCCACCAGGCGCTGGTGGGGAGGGTACTGTTCGGCCAGATCGCGTTGCTGCTTGCAGTAGTCGAGGGAAAGCGGATCCTGCGCTGTGAGCAGGTTCACGCATTTCACCATCAGTTTGCCGACCTGATCGCTGAGTTCGTTGGCTTTATCCTCGTCACTCATCGTGGGAGCGGTCGGCGGCGGCGCAGGCGGTGTTGCCTGAGCCAGCAGACAGGGAGTCCTTACAGCTAACAGGATCAGGGCAGCGCAGCAGACGGAGACGCGCATGGCATCCTCTGGAATGTTAGATTTTCTCAGCTTCATTATGCCGGATTTGACGCCGCCCAGAGCCTGGCCGGCTGCCCCGGGGATGCCACTACCAGGGATGCCACTATTGGGTAGCCAGTACCTTCTGCGCTTCGCTCCGCTTGCCCAGGTGCTCGAGCATTTGGGCGTGTTGCGTGCGCACTCGCTGACGGAGCTGGGTAAAGTGTTCGGCCAGGGATGCATCGTCTGCAGCCGCGGCAATGGCTTTGGTGAAGGAACCTTCCGCTTCGGCCAGGTCTTTGGCGGCTCGATCCCACTGCAGCAGTTGCTGGTAAGCAGTGGCCCGATGCCAAAAGGCTACGGCCCATTGCAGACTACCCGGCTTTACGGTGCTGACCGGTAGAAGGGCAATGGCACGATCAAAGGCCTCGATTGCCTGCCTCGGTTTATGTCCCACTGCGAGCAGCGCTACTCCATACTCGTCATCGGCCACAATGCGGGCCATGTGTTCGGTGGGAGGGGCTTTTTCCGCATCGTCGAGCTGTACTTTGCAGGCCGCGACAGCGCGTGCATCCCCTTTTTGCAGCAGTTCCGTGCAATCCAGCGGGGCTTTGGCAGCCTGCTGCGCCGACGCGCGCGGGCTTAAGGCCAGCAGAAAGAGCGCCCAGCCGACGGCGGCTCGGGGGAAAGCGGTCACCTGTTTCTCCTCACAATCTGCCGGGTGGGATACCACGAGCGCTGACAGATAGAATAACGTGCAGGATGTCTGACCGGATCTACTACGCCGACCCCGCCCTTTCCACGTTTGATGCCCATGTTGCCGACATCCGCGAGGCATCGCGCAGCCAGGGAAAGTCGCTTTGGCAAATTGCCCTGAATCGCACGGCGTTCTACCCCACCAGCGGTGGCCAGCCGCACGATACGGGTCTGCTCACGGCGACTTCACCGGCCGGGGCCTTACTCGAAGTGCCCGTGCTGGCGGTGGAGGAAGACGAGCACGGCGAAGTGTGGCATACCACCCCCAAGCCTCTCTCGGCCGGTACCGCTGTGCGCGGTTACGTCGACTGGGGCCGCCGCCGTGATCACATGCAGCAGCACTCGGGGCAACACCTGCTTTCCGCGGTGATCTATCGCCAGCTCGGGGCGCCCACAGTTTCGTTTCATCTGGGCGAAATGACCTCAACGATCGACATTGCCCGCGAAGCCATCTCTGCCGAAGAGCTCGAAAGGATGGAAGATATCGCGAACGAGATTATTGCGGAGAACAGACCGGTGTCGATGCGCACCATTCCGCGCCACGAGGCTGAGATGCTGCTCGCGGCCGGCACCCTGCTCAAGCTGCCCGAGCGTGAAGGCGACATCCGCCTGATCGAGATGGAAGAGATCGACCTGAATGCGTGTGGCGGCACCCATGTGCAGGCGACCGGACAGATTGGCGGGCTGCTCATCCGGGGAACCGAGCGCATGCGACAGGGCGTGCGGCTGGAGTTTGTCTGTGGATTGCGCCTGGCCGTGACAGCACGGCACGATCTGGGCACACTGACACGCGCGGCGACTCTGCTGTCTGTGGGCCGGTCTGACGTCGCCGAGGCTGTCGAACGTCTGCAGGGAGAGAACAAGGCGGCGCACAAAACTCTGCAAAGGACGAATGAGGAGCTGGCGTTTCACCACGCGAAGAGCTTGCTGGCGGAGCAGTCTTCTTCGGGTTCATCCATTCTGCGGCGTACGTTCAAAGATCGTGATGCTGGCTATCTGAAATTGCTGGCCTCGCAGTTGGTAAGCGCAGCGCCCGGTATTTGTGTCCTGCTGGCCACGGTTCAGGAAGAACCGGCGCGCGTGATCGCCGCCGCCGGCTCTGAGTGTTCCGTGAACTGCGGCACGCTGATGCGCGAAGCACTTGCGGCCTATGGCCTGCGGGGCGGGGGATCTCCGGGATTGGCGCAGGGCCAGATCTCAAAAGCGCACCTGGAATCGCTCTTCGATACGCTGCAGCAGGGTTTCCGTTTGGCTTGACCCGGCGTAGCTGGCAACCGATTTCCGGCATCCGCCAAAATGCTTTAAACTGATGCTGGTCAATCTTGTGGGGCTATAGCTCAGCTGGGAGAGCGCCTCGTTCGCAACGAGGAGGTCAGCGGTTCGATCCCGCTTAGCTCCACCAACATGCACACCAGTTCACCTCTCAGAAGCCGACGGATTACAACTTCCTTCTTAGACGATTCATTGCGTGATCATCCTGCTGATTTGATTGTTGAGTGAAAGTGTCGTGGAGTAGAACGGAATATCAATCAACTGGGACCAGTTCATGGTCATCACCACCAGGTTACCCACGTAGTTTCCATTCGCACTACCGAAGTAATTGACGTAGCTGACGGTGATTGTGGGCGCAGTCGCCGACGGCAGAAACATATTGCTTGTTACCAGGTTGGTGAGGTAGTTGACCGAGGCCGGGCTGGTGCTGGTGGAGCTGTGCAAGCCGCCATAGCGCGCTGCCTGCCGCAGACAGTAAGTGGCGCTGAGATAGCTGATTAACAACATCGAAAACGAGAAAATGCCGAACAGCAAGAGGCAGAAGGCCGGGAGTACCAGCGCCGTCTCTACCATGCTGCTTCCGCCCTGTGACTCGCCGGCACGTTCCAATCCTGACCTAAGCCTGCTCATGGCGTCCACGGCACCCGGTAGGTAGCCTGCCCCTGCAGCGTGATACTTCCGCTAATGCCGGACCAGGCCAACACCGCCGGTACGGTGCCTGTAGTGGTCACCTTGACGTACATGAGCGGCGTTCCCCGGCTGCACGGGGTGCCGCTGCTTACCGGGCCGCTGCCCGGTGTGCAACTGTACACGTTGACGGCAGTAGCCTGCACATTGTTGATATCGGGAGCTGCGGCCTTGGCGAGCGCAACCATGGCCGGGAAGTTCTGCTGCTGGCCGGGATACGCACCCAGCCCCGCGCCGGCGGCTGCGGCTTCCGTCAGTTCCATCTGGTCGCGCAGGTAGGTCGAGTAGTCGACAATGCCGGCAAACACCAGGATGAGGACAGACGCAAACAGGGCAAACTCAACCATGGCCTGACCGCTTTGCTCCCGGATGGTCTGTAGCAGCCGGCGATGCATCTTGGCTCGGGTGCCCCATATCTCGTTGGTGTTTCGCGAAATGTCGGATCTCACTGCACTCCATCGGAACTGTGTCCCGCTTAACCCACTAACATCTCTTCGTTTCGCTCGAGACAAAGAAGCGCACACGGGATTAGACATGACAGAGCCGCGGCTTTCGTTTATGTCGTTTTGCAGCGGCACGTCCGCCGTTGAGGGTTTTGAGCAGCTAATTGCGTGCCTCATTGCACCAGCACCCCGCTTTGACGAAAGGGACTGCCACCCGCCAGCCAGGAAAAGTCTCCGTTCAGGTTCAGGGTAGATCCGAAGGAGTACATGTTGCGGGCTATGAAGGTGCCATAGGTGGGGGCGCTCCAGGTGTTTGCCCAGATGTAGACGCTGGTGGCTGGCAAGTACCAGATGCCGTCTCCGGTGAAGGAGCAAGAGGTGTTCAGCGAGAAGTCTGAGTTGGAGGTTGCCACCCAATTTCGGTCAGCAAAGAATAGGATGGCGGGAATTCCGCCGTTCGTTGTGTCGATTGGAGCCGACAGGTTCAGCGTGCACGGGCTCGAATCGCCTTCCCGAAATTGCCCATAGCCGGCGCCGTTGCCTTTGGTAAAGAACAGTGTCACGCCCCTGCCCGAGATAGTGGATCCGTTGCAAGTGGCCCCGCCAGTAAATAGGTAAAGGCCAGGATTCAGAGTTACCGTTGCATTGCTGACGGTCAGCCCGACGGTAACGGCGGTGCCGCAGTAGGTGCCGGGGCTCAACGTCACCGTGCCGGCACTGATGGACTTCGAGGTGTAAGTACAGGAGGAGAATGTCGGCTGAGTGACCGTGCTGGCGAGCGGGTCAGTGACTACCGGCGCGCCGAAAGTGGCCGCCATGTGCGGCGGAGAACCTGGGTATTGCGACTGCTGAGTCACCCAGCCGGAAGGCGCTGAACTGCCTGCCGGGCCAGACACATTCCATCCAAACCCGAAGCCCTTGGCGGAGCTATCCACGATAAAGTTGTAGTTCACGTAGACCGGGCAGGTGGCATTCAGGCTAGCGCTGGCATTTTGAAAAGTTTGGGAATAAGCAGAACTGGATGGGCCCAGGAAGTATGTACAAGAGGGAACCAGGGCGACGCTTTGGGTGGACAACGTGTAAGTCCCAACATTCAGGGAACCAAAAAAGATGGTGCTGAAGGTTTGTGTGATGGTCGCCTGTATGGCGTTATAGCGTCCTTTGTAAAATCCTGTGGCAGGGTTTTGTACCAGGCTTACAGTCGCTCCGTTCGCCCCGTTCGTGAAACCATTCAGCGCCGCGTCCTGCATGCCCTGACTGGCCCAGTCAAAGCTGGAACTGTTGCCTGGTTTTGCACGCTCTGATTCGAGTTCGGCGCCGATAGCCGCGGCATCCGATGCATTCTGCATTTGAATCTTCAGAACTTCCATACGCCCGACATCGAGCGTGAGCCCACAAAACAGCACACACACCACCAGACTGATCGCAAAGAGCGGACTCATTCAGTTGCACCCCCGGCGTTGCGCACGCGCAGTCGGTGTCGCAGAGGGAAACGGCCTGCGCGAGGAACGCTTTGCTGTCTGCCGTCTCCGTAAGCCTGCTGTGGCCCAGTTCACCGATACGTACTAAATCGGTCCGTTGGTCAGGAGCTTTAGAGGAATGCAAACTGTTGAGGGCAGTTTTGTTTGCAAGCAATCAGCTTTTGCTGAGCACTGTGCCACGCTTCGACCCGTGGTACGATCATTTTCTGCTGTTCGTCAGGCGAAGAAACCGTAGAGGTTGCCTTTGGTTCAAAGACGCCATCTCCCGGCGCTGGATGGTCTGCGAGGCATTGCGATTATTGCCGTACTGCTGCGGCATTCCGCATATATTTTCCAGGCGCACGAAAGCCTGACGCGCTGGTTCTTACCAATTCTGGAATTCGGCAACTGGGGCGTCGACCTTTTCTTTGTATTGTCGGGCTTCCTGATCACCGGCATCCTGTTCGACACACGCACCGCGCTGAATCGGGCTAGTTCTTTTTATGGACGCCGCGTTTTGCGTATTTTCCCGGTCTACTATGTGGCGATTGCCCTGGTCTTTTTCCTGGAGGCGCATTCTCTCTGGGCCAGGCAGGCGCTTAATCTGCAGGTTCCTGCCGATCGTTTTTCCTACCTGTTCTACTTTCAGAATTGGCTTCCCCTTTGGCATCACGGGGAGTACCCGGAGAGCATCATCAGCCACTTCTGGAGCCTTGCCGTAGAAGAGCAGTTCTACCTGGTTTGGCCGATCGTCGTGTGGCATATCTCTCAGCGATCCGTTGCGCGACTCTGCGGGCTTGCCCTGTTACTTTCCCTGATCGTGCGCACAGCATTGGTAGCGCACTACGGCAGCGGAATCTGGGTGTATGCATTTACCATCACCCGTTCGGATGGACTCTGGGTGGGTTCCGGGTTGGCCGCGCTTTACGCTCTGCATGGCCAGATTTCCAGTAGGACTCTGCGGATCCTCGGAGGGCTTGGCTTGCTCTCCCTGGGCGTCATCGTGGTTCTCAGGCCAATCAATCAACTATGGCTGACGGGCACGTACATGTCGATGGTGGGCATCACGGGCGTTGCTTGTCTAAGCGGCGCTTTGCTCGTGCTCGCTTTGCGCCCCAGGAAAACCAGGCTCGGCGGCCTTTTGCAGATGCCGTGGCTGCGCGCGTATGGCAAGTACAGCTATGGCATGTACGTGTGGCATTTCCCGCTTTACTACTGGATCCAGCACCTGGCAGAAGAGCGTGGGTTCTTGTTTCCGCTACCCGCGGCGGCCGGCGGCTTGTATGTTTGCCTGCTGTACGCCGCGAATTTTTGCGCGGCATGGTTGAGCTTTCATGCCTATGAGCGATGGTTTCTGCAGCTCAAGAAATATTGGGCTCCGCAGTTTGCCCAAGCTGAGCAGGAGGCAGGTCCACGGGGCTGGGTCTCCTCCATCCCCACCGTTGCACCCGATTTGCACAGTTGAGATGTAGAGAGTTGCGGGCCCAGTTCTGTGAATTCCCACATCTCCCGACTGGAAAGCGTCGTGAGATATGGGGCACCCCAGCCGGTTACAAATTTAGCCCGCATTTCTCACCTCCCCTCAGGGTAGCCAGATCTCTCTTTCTAACGAATGACGGGTGCCCCACATCTCGCTCGTTTTTCGCGAGATGTGGGATTCCATCGGTGTCCACCGGCCACTCTCTCCTGGCATGAGGTCTTCCATGAGGGTCATGCCGACCTTCCACACTCAGGGACCGAGGTTCGTGGAATCCCATCATTCGTTACGGAATAGGACCTGAGAAATGCGCGCCAGTCCCTGAGCGGGACTCCACCTCTTCCACAGCCGACAGTCTCGGTGAGAAATCCGGGTTAGTTCCAGAGTCAAAAGTTGTAACAACATTGGGTGCCCCATAGCTCACGACGCTTTGCAGTCGGGAGACGTGGGAATTCACAGAACTCGATCCGCAACTCTCCACTTACACGAAGTCGGCCAGACCGCTTACTGGCCCGCAGCAAAGGTATTGCACTCCGTGACCTGGCCGCTTTTGAAGCCCCGGTTGAACCAGGACATTCTTTGCTCTGAAGTCCCATGGGTGAAGGAGTCCGGGGTGACATAGCCCTGCGACATTTTTTGCAGGCGGTCATCGCCCACGGCCGCCGCGGCTTGCAGGGCAGCCGGTACGTCTCCTTGCTCAATTACCTGGCGTTGTTCGGTCGAGTTCGCCCACACGCCGGCGAAGCAGTCCGCCTGCAACTCTACGGCTACCGAAATACGGTTGCGTGCCTGAGGATTTTGCTCCTGCATGGCGCGGACCTTGCGCTCAATGCCGATCACATCCTGCACGTGGTGCCCAATCTCGTGCGCGATCACGTACGCCTGGGCAAATTCTCCAGAAGCCCCATACTGCTTCAACTGGTTCCAAAACCCCAGGTCGAGATAAACCTTCTGATCCGCGGGACAGTAGAAAGGCCCGGTTGCCGCTTTGGCTGTGCCGCATCCGGAATAGGTGTAGTTGTTGAACAGAACCAGCTTGGCGCGCGTATAGCGGATGTTTTCCTGGGCCAGGATTTTCGTCCAGGTATTCTGCGCGTCGTCCAGAACGAACGAAGCGAGCTGGGCTGAGCGGTTCTCCTGAGGGGAAGCAGCTTGCTGCCCGGTTTGCTGCACGGGGGCACCCCCGCCCCCGGAAAGATAGGCGCCAATATAGTTGCGGCCCGTGACAAGGCTGATCACCAGCAGGATGACGAATCCCACCAGACCCAGCCCTCCACCGCCGAAGCCGCCACCCGACTGGCCTCGCCGATCCTCAACATCGTCGCTTAGACCACCAGGCGTCCAACGCATATGGCTACGAGTCTATTACGACCCGCACTTCTGGATAAAAATTGGCCGCGGGCCTGAGCCTTGTCTTTTCAGTGCCTACATAAATGCCAGTGCTACGCCCAGTAGGAACGCGATCACCTGGAAGCCAAATACACGCAGGGTCTGGCCTTTCGATTGCACGCTGATCACGACTGGCACGGGCTCGGGCTGAGCATTCAGTTCACTTGCAGATGCATTGCTAGGGAGGCGGGAAACCATGCAAACCTCTTCCTGTTTCATGAGATTATCGACGGATTTCCCAACGGAGACTCATCTTCCAGCTACACCTTTTGGATCATGCCCGGGGTCTCTTCCGTCACGCGTTTGTTTCATGCGACGCAAAGGCTTTGGCGCGATGCGACGCTTTGCCCGCGTGCCTGCATCCCAAGCAGTGGGAGCAATGAGATGACCGAAACTCTGGACCGGCAACAGCTAATCGCGAAAATCGCTGCAATGATCAAAGACATACGGATCGCCATGTTAGCCACCGTAACTCCAGACGGCGCCATCCATAGCCGTCCGATGGCAACCCAGGAATCTGAGTTTGCCGGCGAGCTTTTGTTCCTGACCCGTCAGGATTCCAGCAAGACCGGGGAGATTAGCCATGAAGCACGCGTCACAGTTATCTACGTAGATAGCAAGGAGCATCGCTTCATCACCCTGGCGGGGCACGCCGCCCTGAGCAAGGACCGTGAGACCGTGCACAAGCTGTGGAACCCGCTGTACAAAGCATGGTTTCCCGATGGCGAGAACGATCCGGCGATCACGGTCATTCGTGTAGAGGTGGATCATGCGGAGTACTGGGAAGCACCGTCCAATGCGATCGTGCGCAACTTCCAGCTATTGAAAGCGGCGGTCACCAAGGGTGGTTCCAGCGTAGGGGAACATCAGGCGGTTTCACTCCAGGGGTCCCGCACCTCGTGATCCGGTACCCAGACCAACACCAGATCGGAGCTTCGTGCCCCTGCGTAAACTGACCAAGAAGCCTGAGCCCGCAGGAAATACCTCGCAGGCGCAAACCGATCTGGACCGGCCAACAGCGGACGAGATCTATGAGCAGGTGTCGCGTAACGCGCGACACGAGCTGGATCGTTCTGCGGTGGGTCTCACGATTTCGGGTGTGGCCGGCGGCATGAGCATGGGCCTGACGGCACTGAGCACGTCCGTAGTGCTCGCTCATCTGGGGCATAGCCCCATGGCCAGCTTTATTGCTGACCTGTTGTATCCCATCGGCTTTATCGCCGTCATTCTTGGCCGCGCACAGCTCTTCACCGAGAACACGCTTTATCCAGTGGCTTTGATGTTAGCCGAGCGGCGTCACGGGTGGAAAACTCTCCGCCTCTGGTCCATCGTTTTGCCCAGCAATGTTGCCGGCGCCTTCCTGTTTGCGTTGCTTGCTGTGCGCACCGGCGCGCTGCGGCCAGAGGTGATTGCCGCCATGTCCGAATTGGGTTCAGAGGCAGCCGGTTTTACCCCCAGACATGTGTTCTGGAGCGGCGTTATCGGGGGCTGGATCATTGCACTGGTCGCCTGGTTGGTGAGCGGCAGCCATTCCATCACTGGATCGGTGCTGTTAATTGGCCTGCTCACCTTTGTCGTGGGTTTGGGCGGCTTTGCCCATTGCATTGCCACCAGCGGCGAAATATTTGCGGCCTTTCTCAATCATCAAGTGTCCCTCTCTCATTACTTTGCGTGGCTCGCTCCGGCAACGCTGGGCAACATTTGTGGAGGCGTGATGCTGGTGACCTTGCTCGAATATGGCCAGGTAAAGGGTGGCGAGAACAACTTCTACAGCTAATGCGAGTGGCGCAGACGCAGGCACACCACCGGTAGACTAGGCAAGAGCAAGGAATGCAAGAGAAATGACGGTACCCCCGCAAACACAGTTTGCTCCGCACATCGCGCTCGTAACTGCTGCCTGGAGTCTGGCCGGCGCGGGCGTCGACAAAGTACCCACCAGCCATTAATCAGCCTCCGCCTCTTTCACCAGCCCGCAAGTGGGTGAAACTGAGTGGGGGGTGAAACTGAGCGGGCGCCGGCGCCTTTCACATTAAAATACGTAACAATAACGGCAACCTTAACGTCAGCATCGGAGGCATAGCATGCACGTATTCGAAGTCTGGGCCCCCAAAGCGCAAAGCATGGATTTAAAGATCGGGGACCAAACGTTTCCCCTCACCAGTAAGGCGAGAGGTTGGTGGTCGGGAACTGTGGAAGCAGCGGGCCCCGGGACAGATTACGGTTTCTTGCTGAACGGCGCGGAACCGCCTCTTCCCGATCCTCGCAGCCGCTGGCAACCGCAGGGTGTGCATGGTCCTTCGCGCGTGGTGGATGATGCTGCGTTCGCCTGGGGTGACGCGGGCTGGCAAGCGCCCCCGCTTTCAAGTGCGCTCATTTACGAGCTGCACATCGGCAGCTTCACGCCCGAGGGCACGTTTCGCTCCACGGAAGAGCGGCTCGACTACTTAAAAGATCTGGGCGTGACCCACGTCGAACTGATGCCGATCGCGAACTTTCCCGGTAAGCGCGGTTGGGGCTATGACGGCGTTGACTTTTACGCGCCCTTCAATGCGTACGGCGATCCGGATGATTTGAAGCACCTGGTAAACGCGTGCCATGCCAAAGGTTTGGCGGTGGTGCTCGATGTGGTTTATAACCACTTCGGCCCGGTGGGCAATTACGTGGGTAATTACGGGCCTTATCTTACGGATAGCCATTCCACGCCGTGGGGCGGCGCGGTGAATTTTGAAGAAGCCGGTTCTACCGAGGTGCGACGTTTTCTGATCGACAATGCGCTGATGTGGTTTCGCGATTACCACATCGATGGGTTGCGCCTGGATGCGGTGCATGCGTTTAACGATCGTTCTGCCACTCACTTTCTGGAACAACTGAACGGCGAGGTGCGGAGCCTGGAAGCATCCAGGGGCAAGCACTTCATGCTGATTGCAGAGAGTGATTTGAATGATCCACGGATCGTCAAGGCAGAAGAGGCCGGTGGGTATGGCCTGGACGCACAGTGGAGTGACGATTTCCATCACGCGCTGTTTTCCGTGATCTCCGGGGAACGCGCCGGATACTACGCCGACTTCGGCACCCTCGCCGATCTGGCCAAGTCGCTGCGGTGTGTCTTCGTATATGACGGCGGCTACTCAGAACATCGATCGCGCAATCATGGCCGGCCCGTGGTGGGCTTGTCAGGACATCGCTTCATCGGGTTTGTGCAGAACCATGACCAGGTGGGAAATCGGGCGCAGGGCGAACGGGTTAGCCATGAGGCAGGAGAAGGGCGAGCCAAGGTGGCGGCAGCGCTGGTGCTGACCGCGCCGTTCGTCCCCATGCTGTTTCAGGGAGAGGAGTTTGGCGCCTCCGCTCCTTTCCTCTATTTCACTGATTTCGATGATCCCACGCTGGGGCACGCTATTTCCGAGGGACGCAAGAAGGAGTTTGTCGGCTTCGGTTGGTCGCCGGATCAGATTGCTGACCCGCAGGACGAGCAGAGCTTCCTGCGATCCAGGTTGAATTGGGCTGAACTGGGGGAACCGGAACATGCGTCGCTACTACAGTGGCACAAAGATTTGGTGCGTCTGCGCCACAGCCAGATTGAGCTCTCCGATGGCAACCTGAACGCGGTCAGCGTGCAATTCGACGAGGCGGCACAATGGCTGGTGCTGCAGCGCGGGCCTTTGCGTGTGGCCTGCAACCTGGGTTCTTCGCCTGTTGATCTGGAATTCGGCAACGATGCGCAGATGCTTCTGTCGTCTGATCCGTCCATTACGCTGCAAAGCGGAAAAATTCACCTGGTGCCGGATAGTGTGGCGGTAGTCCGGGTGGCTTCGCGGGACTGAATGCCGCTTTGGCAGCAAGGCAGGTTGGGTGAAAAATGCGTACGATGAATGCAATAATCTTAGCCAGCACTGAGGAAGTTGCCTGTGAACCGACGCATTCTGCTCGTACTGATCGCTGCGAGCGTGTGGTCAACGGCTCTGGCACAAAGCGGGGCCTGGCAACCGAACCTCACCCAACAACAGCTGTACACAGTACATCGGGCATCGAGCGCAGATCCCGCGGGGCGGAACGCCGACAGTCGAAAGCTACAGCCCGGCGAAACGCTCACCCTGCTGGATGAGGATGGACCGGGGCAGGTCTCTCACCTGTGGTTCACGATTGCCAGCCCGGAACGCTACCATCTGAAGCGCATTGTTCTGCGCATGTACTGGGATGGCGAGCAAAACCCGAGCGTGGAAGCCCCGATCGGTGACTTCTTCGGCCTGGGACTCGGCTACTACGTTCGCTGGCAATCCTCCATGCTGTCTGTGGGTGGCGAGAAGAGCCTGAACAGTTTTTTTCCGATGCCCTACCAGCGGCACGCGCGAATCACGATCACCAACGAAGGACAGCGCGTGGTGCCGGCGCTGTACTACAACATTGACTACCGGACCCTTCTTCTGCCACTGGCGCCGGGCACGCTCTACTTCCATGCACAGTACCGGCAGGCGCAACCCAATCGCGGTTGGACCACGCGCTGGACCAAGAACAGCCAACCGGTGGTGAACAAGAAGGCTAATCTCACCGGCCAGGATAATTACGTTTGGTTGGATGCGAAGGGGACCGGGCAGTATGCCGGGGTGACCATGTCCATCCTGCAGAACCAGGACGATTGGTGGGGTGAGGGCGACGATATGTTTTTCGTCGACGGAGCCAAGCGGCCATCGATCGCCGGCACGGGTGCCGAGGACTATTTTCTCGGGGCATGGGGATTCAAGGAACACCCCTTCTCTTACCAGTCGTACGGAGCACCGGTGGCGGGCAAAGGCCAGGCAGGCGCCCGCTCAAGTGTGTACCGCTTTCACCTGGATTCGCCCATCACGTTCAGCACCTCGTTCAAGGCGACCATCGAGCATGGCAGCGCCAATCACCGGTCTGACAATTATTACTCTGTGGCGTACTGGTATCAGATTGAACCGCACGCGCCCTTTCCCGAGTTGCCGTCAGTCCAGCAGAGGCTGCCGGTGTTGGAGCAGGTAGGCGGCCCTGGCAGTTCAGTGCCTGGTCGCCGCTAGGTAGTCCGGATTATTCATCGCCTGTTTCGCGACGAAGGCACCCACCTCGGCTGCGACCGCAAGGCCCTTCTCCCTGAACATTAAGTTCACTACCACTCTCCACCGCAGTGACAAAGCCCCAACCCCTGGACGGGTGCCCCATGCTCGCCGACTCCGGCGTGCGTGGGTTGAA
>CAZZVD010000135.1:0-13862 GCA_964657465.1 uncultured Acetobacteraceae bacterium
GGGCTAGCGGTTTCTGGATGTTCAGAGTTGCTGGTCGGGCGCGGCTTAATCCCACACCCGAGGTTGTGGTCAGGCAGGGCGGTTACTTGCCGTCGTCGCGCAGAGCCAGGCTGATCAGCGTCTTCTGCTCCAGGTCATGAGCTTTCGCTGATCCGGTGGCTGGACTCGCTGCTGCTGAACGCTTGATGCTCAGCACCTTGTGCTTCGGTAGCAAGCGGCGCAACCGCGGTACGACGAAGGAGAGCGCGCCCATATTGTCTGGTTCTTCCTGCACCCAGACCACTTCCCTTGCTTCTGGATGACGCTCGATTTCTGCCACTAGTTCCTTCTCAGGCCAGGGATAGAGCTGCTCGAGAAAGACAATCCCGGTGGTGCTGTCTGCACGCTTGGCGCGCTCGATGCGCAACTCGTGACCGATTTTGCCGGTGCACAGCAACAGACGGTTCACGCGCTTGATTTCTGTCTCCGGCAGCACGTTCTGGAAACGTGGTGCTTCAAACCCTGCGACGGGCGAACTGGCGTCTGGATTGCGCAGCATACTCTTGGGGGTAAACACGACCAGCGGCTTGCGCCACTTGCGCATGGCCTGACGACGCAACAGGTGGAAGTACTGCGCAGCCGTCGAGGGCTGGCAGATCTGGATGTTGTCATGTGCCGCGAGTTGCAGATAGCGCTCCACGCGTGCGCTGGAATGTTCCGGCCCTTGCCCCTCATACCCGTGAGGCAGCAACAACACGACGCCGCTCAGCAGCCCCCACTTATCTTCGCCCGAGGTGATGAACTGATCGATGATGATTTGCGCACCATTGGCGAAATCGCCGAACTGCGCTTCCCAGAGGACCAGGGTTTCGGGATAGTCACGGCTATAGCCGTATTCAAAGCCGAGAACGCCGGCCTCTGAAAGGATCGAGTTGTAGACTTCAAAACGAGCCTGTTGCGGCGACAGATGTTCGAGCGGCACGTAGTGCTGTTCGTTCGCGATGTCGACCAGCACGCTGTGCCGCTGGTTGAAGGTGCCGCGCTGGCTATCCTGTCCGCACAAGCGAACCGGTGTGCCCTGCAGCAGCAGTGATCCGAAGGCCAAGGCTTCTGCCATGCCATAGTCGAACAGTCGCTGATCGCGACCCATTTCCTGCCGCTGTTCGAGCAGTTTTTTGATCTTGGCGTGGATATGGAACGTTTCAGGATAGGTAGTGAGGCGATTGCTGATGTCGAGCACTTCAGCCGCGCTCAATGCCGTGTCCACTTCGTATTCGGGTTTGTAGGGTCCCCCCGTGTACCTGGACCAGTAGTCGGGTAATTTGGCCAGGGTGGCGGACTTGGTCATCCGGGTCGCCTGTTTTTGCGCTTCGGCCAGTTCCGCCTGCACTTCTTTGACCCGCGGCCCAGGGTCTATGCCAAGTTGCCGGGCATAGAGCTCGTAGAGAGGCGGGTGGTTCTTGATCTTGGCGTAGCGCAGCGGCTGAGTGATGGTGGGATCGTCCACTTCGCTGTGACCATGGCGGCGATACCCAATCAGGTCGATGATGACGTCGGTACGGAAGGTGTAACGGTATTCGGCGGCGAGCGCGGCGACATAGATGGCTGCGTCGGCGTCTTCTGCGTTTACATGGAAGATCGGGATCGGTAGCCGCTTACCGATATCCGTGGAGAAGCGTGAGGGATAACATTCGTCGGGCTCTGCGGTGAAGCCAATCAGGTTGTTGACGACGATCTGGATGGAGCCGCCCACGTTGAAGCCGGGCATGGCAGTCAGGTTGAGTGTTTCTGCCCAGATTCCCTGTCCGGCAAAAGCCGCGTCCCCGTGGATGAGTACGGGCAACACTTTTTCCTGACCGGTTTCGCCGAGGCGTGTTTGCCAGGCGCGGGCACGGCCCATGGCGACTGGATCCACGGCTTCCAGATGGCTGGGATTCGAAACCAGGTGCAGGCCAAGGGTGGCGCCGCCACGCGCCTGGAACGTACCGGTGGCGCCGACGTGGTATTTGACATCGCCGCCGCCGAGAATGCTGCGTGGATTGACGTCTTCAAATTTGGAGAAGATGTCGGCAGCGGACTTGCCGACGGTGTTCACCATCACGTTGAGGCGGCCACGATGGCTCATGCCCATGACGACAGTTTCTGCGCCCTGCTCTGCGGCGCGATGGAAAACCTCGTCGAGGAAGGGGATGAGGACGGTGACTCCCTCAAGCGAGAAGCGCTTGGTGCCAAGATACCGGGACTGGATTACCTGTTCGAACAGGTCAGCCTGGGTGAGGCGCTCGAGGACGTGGCGCTGCTCGGGGGCCGGGATTTCCCGCTCCATGCGCTCCTGGATCCATTCCCGCCGGGCGGCATCGGGAATGTGCATGAATTCCACGCCGATATTGCCGCAGTAGTAGCGTTTTGCTTCCTGGGCGACTTCGTCGTTCAGGTCGAGTTCCGGGATGGGTTTAGGTTGCAGGTACTGTCCCAGGGGGTCGAGTGTGGCTTGCAAATGGCCCCAACGGCGGAAGACGTCCAGGACCTGTTCGCGTTGCGCATTCGATTGATTGCCGGCTTGTTCCAGGTGAAGGTTTTTAGTGACCATGGGTGTATGTCTACGACTCGATTATACTTCCAGGGATTTGGGTGAGGCTTAGCCTGCAGGCATGCCGGTGTGGCCTGGATCGCGCTTTGCTACTCCTGCAGCACGGCCTTGGTGAGGTTGCGCGGGTTGTCTACGTCAATGCCGTTCTGGATGGCGAGCTGATAGGCGAGCAGCTGCAAGGGCACCACTTCGAGCATGGTGGCGAGCATGTCCTCAGTTTCGGGAACTTCGATGCAGTGATTGGCTAGCGCGGCGGCTTCCTTGTCGCCCTCGGTAGCAATGGCCAGGATGGTTGCGCCCTGGGTGCGCATGTCCCTCATCAGTTGCAGCACCTTGCTGTAGCGGAGCATGGCATCCGGGTCAGAGGGGGCACGCGTGGCCACCACGACCAGGGGCGCATCCGGACTTACCAGAGCATTTGGCCCGTGCTTCAACTCGCCGGCAGGATAGCCTTCCGCCTGGAGATAAGCCGATTCCTTGAGCTTCAATGCGCCTTCGCGGGCGATGGCGTAGTGCACGCCACGGCCGAGATACAAGAAGTTCCGGGCAGCCTTCAGAGAGGGCGCGAGCGCAGCGATCTGCTGCTGCCAGCCGGCCAGGGCGGGTTCGAGCAGCCCGGGCAAGCGCCGCAAATGTTCGGTGTGGCTTTCCACCGCGGGCGTGGTCATTCTGCCGCGAATGCGGGCCAGGTAGAGGGCGAGCGAGTAGAGCACGGCAAGCTGGGTGGTGAAACTCTTGGTGGCGGGGATTGCTTTTTCAGGCCCGGCACAGGTGGGCAGATAGGCATCCGCCTCCTCAGCCATACTGGAGCGTGCATTGTTGGTGATCGCGAGGGTGGGCAATCCGCGCGCCTTCGCTTCGCGCAGGCCGGCCAGCGTATCAGCGGTCTCGCCAGACTGCGAGATGACCAATACACCTGGATCCTGAATGGTGTGGGTGGAGCGATACACATATTCGCTGGCGTACTCGACGTCGACGATCAGGCCGGCGAGATCTTCGAGCATGATTTCCGCGGCCAGGCCGGCATGACGGCTGGACCCACTGGCGGCGATCACCAAGCGAGCGCGACCGCGCAGCGCGTCGGCCACGGGCTGAAAGACCTCGGTCGCCAGTTTGCCGTTGGGCGCGTAGTGATCGATGGTGTCGGCGAGCGCCCGGGGCTGCTCGTAAATCTCACGCAACATGGCGTGTTCGAAAACGGCGGTCGACATCGTAGGGCTCCATTTCTGTGGCTATCGATAACCACCCTCACCCCTAGGTTACAGATAGAATCGTTGAGCGCGGTCCAGCATTTCCTCTGAGGTGCCCTTGCTCCGGATTGTTTCCACGGCTTTTTTGATGCCCTTTGTTTTCAGTTCTTTCCTTGCCAGTGCCCAGATGACGTCTTCCCCGGCAGCCACGCTCCCCTTGATGCCACTGCCTGCGCAGGTAACGCCGGGAGCGGGCGAATTTCTGATTGGGAATGGCTTTGGCGTGGCGCTGGAGGGGTTTCAGGAGCCTCGCCTGGATCACGCAAAGCAGCGCTTTCTGGATGTGCTGTCACGCCAGACGGGCATCCCGTTGTGGCGCGAAGCTTACCTCAATAAAACGAGCTTTTTTGTAAAAACCGGCGGAGCCAGCGCGACCATCCAGAGCGTAGGGGAAGACGAGTCGTACCGCCTGCAGATTACTGCAGACGCGGTTCACCTGGAAGCGCCCAACCCTCTCGGCGTGCTGCACGGATTGCAGACCTTTCTGCAACTGGTACGGATTACGCCGCAGGGCTTTGCCGTTCCTGTGATGACGATCGACGACCGGCCGCGCTTCCCCTGGCGCGGACTCATGCTCGATAGCGGACGGCACTTCATGCCCTTGCCGGTGGTGTACCGCACGCTGGACGGCATGGAAGCGGTTAAATTGAACGTGTTCCACTGGCACCTCTCGGATGACCAGGGCTTTCGAGTGGAGAGCGGCAAGTTTCCCCTGCTGCAGCAGAAGGGCTCTGATGGGCTTTTCTATACCCGGGAGGACATTCGCAGTGTGGTGGCCTATGCGCGGGAGCGTGGTATTCGTGTGATCCCCGAGTTTGATATGCCGGCGCATACCACTGCGTGGTTCGTGGGTTATCCGGAGCTGGCCAGCGGCCATGGACCCTATCAGATTGAGCGCAACTGGGGTGTATTCGACCCGGCCATGGATCCCACACGGGACAGCACCTACAGATTTCTCGACGCGTTTATTGGCGAGATGGCGGACCTGTTTCCGGACGCTTATTTCCACGTGGGCGGGGATGAGTGCAACGGCAAAGAATGGGACGCGAACCCGCGCATTCAGGAATACATCAAGGCGCACGGGCTGAAAGACAACGCCGGCCTGCAGGCCTACTTCAGCGGCCGGGTGCAGAAGCTGGTGGCCGGGCACGAAAAGATCATGGTGGGCTGGGACGAGGTGCTGCAACCGGGGACGCCGAAGGACGTAGTCATCCAGTCGTGGCGCGGCCCGCAGTTCGTTGGGGAAGCCGTGCGCGGCGGCAACCGGGCCCTGCTATCGGCCGGCTACTACATCGATCTGAACCAATCAGCGGCGGACCATTACCTGGCCGATCCCGAAGGGGACGAGACGGCGAAGCTGACAGCAGAACAGAGCAAGGGCATTCTGGGCGGTGAGGCGACGATGTGGTCGGAGTATGTAACGCCGGAAAGTGTGGACAGCCGGATCTGGCCCCGGACTGCTGCGATCGCTGAACGGCTTTGGTCGCCGCGGAGTACTCGCGATGTGGCCTCGATGTATACGCGGCTTGCGGTGATCTCGCAGAAGTTGAACAGCTACGGCCTGCAGCACAACGTGAACTACCCTGCCATGCTGAGCCGCATGACCGGCCTGCCTGATCCCCTGCCCTTGCGCGTGCTGGGCGACGTGGTGCAGCCGCCGCGGGACTATGCGCGCGAAGCACTGGGGCACTGGGACGCATTCTCTCCGCTGAACCGCCTGGTCGATGCGGTTCCGCCGGAAAGCGATACGGCGCGCCAGTTCATGGAAATGGTCAACCGCATCGTTCACAGCCGGGCCACGCAGGAAGACTGGGAACAAGCGCAGGAATGGCTGGTGCTGTGGCGCGACAATGATGCGCAATTACAATCGTTATTGGCACGTTCTGAGCTGACGAAGGAGCTGGCGCCGGTTTCTACGAACCTTCACGAGGTGTCGCAGACCGGACTGGACGCGATCGGCTACCTGCGCGAGCACAAAAGCGCGCCGGCTGAATGGAGAACACGCCAGCTGGCGTTCCTGAAAACGTCTGAGAAGCCGCAAGCGGTGTTGCTCAACATGATTGCGCCTGCGGTGGAGAAGCTGGTGGAGGCGACCACCATGTCTTCGCTCGCTTCGCGGTGAGTTCGCGAGCCAACGATGTCCTGCAAAAGTCCGTGAGCTGCGTTTCTCGCCGGTTAAGGCGAGAACGCAGCCTTTGAAACATGTACGTAACACTGTGGGTTGAGACTGAACAATATGAGTGATGGTCGTTGGGTTTTATTGATTGCCAGTGAGCTGGGCGGGACGAATTCCGTTTCTGACCGGGCCATGGAGCGTTTGTGCAATGCGATTGGAGAAGAAGGGTACGAGGTGGTCAGAACATCGACCCCGGAGGATGGTCTTTCGCTGGTCAAGTCAGATCCTTCACACAGCGCGATCCTGCTGGATTGGGACCTTGAGGAAGAGCACCAGTTTGACGAACGCGCTGCGCTGAAGATTATTCGCGCCGTTCGCCGCAGAAACAAGAAGGTCCCTATCTTTCTGATCGCGGACCGCACGCTGGTGAGCGAACTGCCGCTGGAGGTGGTGAAGCAGGTGCATGAGTACATCCACCTGTTTGGGGACACACCCGCGTTTATTGCAAACCGGGTTGATTTTGCGGTGGCGCGGTACAACGAGCAATTGCTGCCGCCCTATTTTCGCGAATTGAAGAAATACACCGACCAGGGGGCTTACTCCTGGGACGCGCCGGGACATATGGGCGGCGTGGCTTTCCTGAAGCATCCGGTGGGCATGCAGTTCCATCGTTTCTTCGGGGAAAACCTGTTGCGTGCCGACCTTGGGATTTCGACGTCTTCGCTGGGATCGTGGCTGGATCACATCGGCCCTCCGGCAGAATCCGAGCGCAATGCGGCGCGGATTTTCGGCGCGGACTGGACATTCTACGTCCTGGGCGGTTCTTCCACATCGAACCAGATCGTTGGCCATGGCGTGATCGGCGCGAATGATTTGGTGCTGATCGACGCGAACTGCCACAAGTCGATTTGCCACTCGCTCACGGTGACGGGTGCACGTCCGGTGTACTTCAAGCCGACGAGGAACGGGTACGGCATGATCGGCCTGGTGCCGATGCGTCGATTCACGCCCGAACACATCAAGCAGCTGATCAAGGAGAGCCCATTCAGTGCCGGGGCGGCTTCGCAGGAGCCGACGTATGCGGTGGTGACCAACTCCACTTATGACGGCTTCTGCTATGACGTGCGGCGTGTGACCAGCGAGCTTGCGCTCTCGGTGCCTCGCATTCACTTTGACGAAGCCTGGTATGCCTACGCCAAGTTTCATTCCATCTACCGGGGCCGCTTCGCGATGGATGTGCCGGAAGACATGCCGAACCGGCCGGTGATCTTTGCTGTGCAATCGACGCACAAGATGCTGGCTGCGTTTTCGATGGCCTCGATGATTCACGTGAAGCTGAGCGATCGGGCGCCGCTGGATTTTGACCAGTTCAACGAAGCCTTCATGATGCACGGCACGACCTCGCCGTTCTATCCGATGATTGCGTCGCTCGACGTCGCTACCTCAATGATGGACGAGCCGGCTGGTCCCACGCTGATGTACGAGACCATTCAGGATGCCATCAGCTTCAGGAAAGCGATGTCGTCGATCGCGCACCGCCTGCGTGCGACGAATGGCGAGGAATGGTTTTTCCGGGTATATCAGCCAGACACAGTCGTTGATCCCACGACGGAGCAGACCTGGCTTTTTGAAGAGGCTCCCGACGCGCTGCTGATCCAGTCAGCCGAGTGCTGGACGTTGAAGACGGACGATGACTGGCACGGTTTTCGGGCGGAAGATGTGGTGGACGACCATTGCATGCTCGACCCGACGAAAGTGACGATTTTGATGCCGGGGATCAATGCACGCGGCGAGCTGGCGGATTGGGGTATTCCGGCGGCGATCCTGACGGAGTTTCTCGATGCGCGGCTGGTCGAGATTGCGCGTACGGGCGATTACACTGCGTTGATTTTGTTTTCGGTCGGCACCAGTAAAGGCAAGTGGGGCAGCTTGCTGGAGACGCTGTTTGAGTTCAAGCGGCTTTATGACAACGAGGGAACCTTGTACGAAGCGCTCCCGGACCTGGTGGCGAAGCACCCACATCGCTATCGCGACATGACGCTGAAAGAGCTGAGCGATGAAATGCATGCGGCGATGCGGGAGTTGAATTTGACCAACCTGCTGCATTTGGCGTGCGATGTGGACCCGGACCCGGTGCTGACGCCGGCGGAAACGTATCAGAAGCTGGTGCGTAATGGCACGGAGAAGGTGCGCATGTCGGAAATGGCAGGGCGGGTGGCTGGGGTGATGCTGGTTCCCTACCCTCCCGGGATCCCGGTGCGCATGCCGGGGGAACGGCTGGGGGATGCGGATAGCCCGACGATTGGTTTGATCCTGGCGCTGGAGAAGTTCGGGAAACAGTTTCCTGGATTCGAGCGCGAGGTGCATGGGGTCGAGGTGGATGCTGAGGGTAATTACTGGATGCGGAGCGTGATTGAGAAGGTGACTAAGGGGAACGGGAGGAACGGTGGTTCTGCTAAGAAGAAGATCAGGCTGAAGCCTAAAAAGCAGGAGACGCGGTAGGGCGGTGGTTGGGGGAGAGTTAGTGGTTGAGTTCTGTGAATTCCCACATCTCCCGACTGGAAAACGTCGTGAGATATGGGGCACCCTATTCCTTTTGCAGGTGGAGAGTTTGTGAATTCCGGCGTTTCGTTTTGCAGGGGGAGGATGCGGCGCTTGCGTTAGTCTTGCCTTTGCGTCTTATCCTATGCCCAGCGACCGCGACGTAGCTCAGTTCGACATTCCTCGGCGCCGTTGGCGGATTGCCGTACTGCTTGGCATCGGCGTACTGGTGAACTACTTCGACCGCGTCAATCTATCGGTCGCCCATGCCGCCCTCATTACCACCTTCGCCATCTCAAACGTGACGTTCGGCTATTTGTCTGCCGCTTATAACTGGACGTATGCGCTGTGCCAACTGCCCGTGGGCGTGGTGCTGGATCGTTTCGGGGTGCGGCGGGTGGGGCGCGTCAGCAGCTTTCTGTGGAGCGTGGCTTCGTTTGCGGCGGCCGTGACTCCTTCGCTTGGCGGGTTCTTCGCGGCGCGGCTTTTGTTGGGGGTCGGCGAGGCACCCACGTTTCCTGCGAATGCCAAGGCGATTGGCTACTGGTTCCCCTCACGGGAACGCAGTCTGGCTACCTCGATTTTTGATGGAGCGGCCAAGTTTGCCTCGGCCATCGGCGTGCCATTGATTGGACTGCTGCTGTTGAAAGTAGGGTGGCGCTGGAGCTTCGCTGCGACCGGCCTGATCAGCCTGGCTTACTTCCTGCTGTTCTGCCGTGTCTACCGGGACCCTGGGGAAGACCCCGCACTTACGGAGCGCGAACGCGCATACATTCTCGAGGCTGGCGCGGCGCCGGCGATCACGCCCGCCGAAACCGCTTCCCTGAGCTTTCTCATTCGACAACCGAAAGTGATCGGGGTGACGATTGGCTTCGGCGCTTACAACTATGTGTTCTACCTGCTGCTGACCTGGCTGCCGAGCTATCTATCGCAAGCGCTGCACATCGACCTGTTGCACTCCTTTGTTTACACCGGGGTGCCCTGGCTGGTGGGCTGGGCATGCGAAATGTTGATTGGGGGCTGGCTGGTCGATCGGCTAATTTCTCGCGGATGGAATGCCAGCCGGGTGCAACGCGTGATCCTGATCGGGGGCACGAGCATGGGCCTGGGCATCCTGGGCGCAGCCTACGCCCATACAGCCACGACTGCGCTGCTCTGGATCAGCATTTCTTTGGGTGGGTTATCGTCCGCGTCGGCCGTTGGCTGGTCGATACCTTCGCTCATCGGTCCACGGGGCAGCGTGGGCACGCTGGCAGGTATCCAGAATTTCTCGAGTCAGTTTTCAGGTATCCTGGCGCCGATTGTGACCGGGTACCTGGTCAGCGCGCGGCAGTCCTTTGGCTGGGCCTTTGGTGTGGCGGGAATCTATCTTATGATCGGGATCTCCGCCTATATCTTCCTGCTCGGCCGTATCGAGAAGATCCCAGTCGACCCAAGCCGCGCTCAACGCGCGGCGTAGGTTTTGGTCTGCCCGGTTCGCGTGTTCAGTACAGAAAAGCTTCCAGCGGGACTGGCGGTCAGCTTGAGGTAATGCGCTGCATCGACGCCGGAGGTGTTGGCAATGTATTCCTCAGGCGCGTTATGCGGGCCTGCTTCCTTTGAAGAATGCAGCTGCCAGAGTGTTTCGAGACCGGGCGTTTTGGCAATTGTTTCAAATGTGGGGGTAGAGCCGCCCTTGGTGGCGCCGTTGTTCATGATGGCGACTCGCGGGGCTACGGCATCGACCAACGCGGGGCTGGAACTCTGGAACAGACCGTGGTGCGAGACGACTAGTACATCGACTTTACCCACCTTGTTCTCGGGGCACATCAGATCGCGCTCTTTATCCCAGGTAAGATCGCCGAGATCCAGGATCCTGAGTTTCCCGAAGGTGATGAGTACGCCGAGCGAGTGAGAATTCTCTGTGGTGTCGGCCGGCCTGGTCTCGCTGGTCTTGCAGTAGGTGTTCGGTTGGCCGGCGCCGGGGAGTGGCTTGGCAATCGCGTCTCCGTTCGAGGTGACCACCGTTACTTTCATGCCGGCGATCGGGAGAGCGTCTCCCGGTTTGGCCACTATGTGCCCGTGATGCCCTTCCGTCAGCACCTTTTGATACGCGTTGAAAAGACCGAACTTGTCCTGGTCAGCTTCGAAGTTCGGTCCGTGATCGATGAATGTGCCCACTGGAATGGCCTTGACCAGTTCGGGAACACCGCCCACGTGATCGGCATGGTAGTGGGTGATCAAGACGTAATCGATTTTGCTGATGGCGGCATCTTTCGCGGCGGCGGCGATGCGGCCGGCGTCCAGACCGTTTTGTTGCGGCCAGCCGGTATCGATCAGCAGTGACTTGCCTGCCGGGGTGACAAAGAGTGTGGATTGTCCACCATCCACATCGATGAAGTACACCTGCAATGACTTACTGGCTGCGTTTGCGGTTGCCGTCAGAACACATGCGAGGAGCGCCGCCAGGAGGGCGGTCTTTCGGCCAAACTTTTTCATCCCAGAGTTATTCATCATCCCTCTTCTTTTCGCAGCGGATAGAAATCATGCGCTGGGGTTGAGTACGATCTTCATGAGGTTCGCCTCGCCCGCGTGGAGTCGCTCGAACCACCGCGGTCCGTCTTCCAGTGGCGCGATCGCCGTGATGAGCGGCGCGACTTGTATTTTGCCATTGGCGATCAACTCCATTGCCTGAGGGTATTCGCCGGAAGACGCACAGGAACCCTGCAAGCGGATTTGGCGGGAGACGACAATCTGCAGAGGGATCCTGACCTCTGGCGAGATGTTACCGATGAGGGTCACGGTGCCGCCCTTGCGTGCGCTCGCGATGGAAGCGGAGACGGTTTCTTCGCGCCCGACTGCTTCGAGCACCAGGTCGACTCCCCTGCCCTCGGTGCGGCGATGAATCTCTTTGACCAGCTCGGCACCGGAAAGCAGAAGGGTCGCCTCGACGCCAAGCTTTTCTGCTCTTTGTAACCGGGACTGATCAATATCGGCCACCAGCACACGGGCTGCGCCGGCTGCTTTTGCCGCCTGCAAGGTCAGCAGGCCGATCATGCCGGCGCCGATGACCAACACTGTTTCGCCGCCTTTCATCTCGGACACGCGCACCGCGTGCAAAGCGACCGAGACGGCTTCGAGCATGGCAGCTTCCTGGAACTCGAGGCCATCGGGCAGATGGTAGGCGATTCTCTGCGGCACGACGACGTACTCGGCAAACGCGCCCGCGCGCCGGTAGTCGGTGCAGGAGACACCAATGACCTGGCGGTTGTTGCAGAGGTTGATGTCGCCGGCACGGCAGAACTCGCATTGACCGCAGTAGATGGTGGAATCGAACGTGACCCGGTCGCCAGTCTTGAACCTGGAAACGCCCGGGCCGGTGGCGGCCACGGTTCCTGCTGCTTCGTGGCCCATCACGATGGGCGGAATGCGCCTGCCGGACGTGCCGTCATAGCCATGAACGTCACTGCCGCAGATGCCACAAGCGGCGACACGCACCAGGATCTCTTCCGGGCCCGGCACGGGAGCGGGCAGATCGGCCACATCGAGTTGGTTGTATTGCGAAAGAAGCAACGCTTTCATGGAACCCCCCAGCGGATCGCTTCATCGACCACGCGAACGCGCAGTGGTGAAGCCGATTAAGGGTACATGGTTCGCAGCGGCACCTCAAGCAACCGCCCTACGACCCATGTACCATGGTGTTTCTCACCCCTCATGAGCACACGTGGTCTTCGACGCAGGCTGATTGCAGGATTCGGCGCCAATACCTTCAGCCGGGTCAGCACCACGCTCACACAAATTTTCTCTGTTCCGGTCTTCCTCAGCCATTGGGGTGTGCACCTGTATGGCGAGTGGATCCTGTTGAACACGATCCCGAGCTACCTTGGGCTCAGCGATGTTGGTTTCGGCAGCGTGGCGGGCAATGAAATGACCATGCTGGCCGCAACCCAGGATTTCGAACAGGCCCTGGTGGTGTTTCAAAGCGTCTGGGTGCTGACGACGGTCATCACCAGCGCATTGGGTTTGCTATTGATCTCGGTGGTCTGGGTGCTGCCCCTGGCGGCGTGGCTGCATATGCACGCTATCAGCGCGGGAGACGCCCGGCTGATCGTGCTGCTGCTGGGGCTTGCGGTGCTGTTGGGCATGCAGGAGACGTTGTTCCAGGCGGCGTTTCGCTGTGTGGGGAAATATCCGCTGGGGACCATGGCGAAGAGCCTGGTGGTGCTGGCGGCTTTCCTGAGCACCATGGTTGGTGTGTGGCTGCGGATGTCGCCGGTTACCGTGGCTGCGCTTTACGTGGGCGTGAACGGGGTGGGCGTGTTCGCGTTGTGGATTTTGTTGCGGCGCGAGGTGCCGTGGATCCGCTTTGGGATGCGTCATGCGCAATGGGCGGTGATTCGCCGGTTGACCGGTCCGGCGCTGTCGTTCATGAGCTTTCCGGTCGTCAATGCACTGAACCTGCAGGGCATCCTGGTGGTGATCGGGTACGTGCTGGGGCCGATCCCGGTGGTCACGTTCAACACGGCTCGAACCATTTCGCGCAGTGCCGCGCAGGGCATGAACCTGATTAACAATGCCATCTGGCCGGAGATGTCGGCGGCGTTTGGCGCCGGCGAGATGGACACCGCGCGGTTGCTGCACCGGCGCGCGTGCCAGATTTCGCTATTCCTGTGCCTGGGGATCACGTTGGGGGTGGCGGTCCTGGGCGACTGGATCTGGAAGGTGTGGACCGTGGGCCGGGTGCCGACGGATGGGGTGCTGTTGAACATCATGCTGCTGCAGATGGTGGTGTCTGCGTTGTGGTTCACCAGTTCCGTGGTGCCGATGGCGACCAATCAACACCAGAGGATCGCGCGGGTGATGCTGACGGCGACTTTGGTTGCGCTGGGGTTGGCATGGCTGTTGATGCATGTGCAGGTGCTTCGCTTGCGTGGCGCGGCGATTGCGCTGGTGGCGGGGGATGCGGTGACCGCGTTTTATGTTTTGCGGGAAAGCCTACGGCTGCTGGGGGATGACCTTGGAGGGTTTGCGCGGAGCATGCTGGATTTGTCGTTGTTGCAGAGCTTTTGGCGTAAGCCGCGAGTGGCGGTGGGTAGTGAGTAGTTGGGTATAGCTTGAATTGATTGTGCGGCCGCACGGCAGGTTCCTCCGCTTGTCCGACCCTGGGGCAATGTTGAGAGGTGTGGAGGGGTGGAGGCGCACAGCAGATCCCTCGGCTTCGCTCGGGATGACAAGTTTGGGGGAGCTTGGATTACAGGGGCGGAGCGTTGTTATAGGTCGGACGTCTGTATCGCGCGTGGGCGTAGCTGGCGGTGTTTTTGGGGGACACGACTTCAGGTCGTGCCCCGGCTTTCGCGGATCAGCCTTTTTCTGCAGACTCGGGGACAACTGCGGCGGCGGCCTGGAA